>DJMM01000093.1 GCA_002435365.1 Ignavibacteriales bacterium UBA6490 | reverse complement strand
TTCGGTTACGGGATGTTCAACCTGAATCCTGGTATTCATTTCCATAAAATAAAAATTCATGTGCTTATCAACCAGGAATTCAATAGTACCTGCTCCTTCATAATTGATGCCCGAAGCACCAAGAATTGCAGCCTGACACATCTGTTCACGTACTTTATCATTAACTGCCACTGAAGGGGATTCTTCGATAAGCTTCTGATGCCTTCTCTGAACTGAACAGTCCCTTTCACCATATGCATAAACATTGCCGAACGAGTCCCCCATTACCTGAATTTCAACGTGCCTCGGATTTTCAAGATATTTTTCGATATATACATCCGAATTTCCAAATGCAGAAAGTGCTTCCATACTTGCAGTTTGAAAAGCCTTCTCAATTTCATCTTCAGCCCAAACCACTCTCATGCCCTTGCCGCCGCCTCCTGCAGAAGCTTTTATAATTACAGGGTAGCCCACTTCTGCTGCAATTTTTTTTGCTGATGAAATTTCCTTCACAACACCATCACTTCCCGGCACAACCGGAACGTTGTGTTTTCTCATTGTATCTTTTGCAAACGATTTATCACCCATTGCTTGTATCATCTGCGGTGAGGGACCAATGAATTTAATACCGGACTCAGCACATATCTCCGAAAATTCGGCGTTCTCTGCAAGAAATCCGTAACCTGGATGAATTGCATCTGCCCCGGTTACCTGTGCGGCTGAAATTAAAACCGGAATTTTGAGATAGCTTTCCCTGCCGGGCGGGGGTCCGATACATACTGCTTCATCTGCAAAAGTAACATGAAGAGAATACCTGTCGGCTTCGGAATATACCGCAACAGTCTTTATTCCTAATTCTTTACAGGTACGGATAATCCTGAGAGCAATCTCTCCACGGTTTGCTATTAATATTTTATTGAACAAATTCTTCCTTATTAAGCGGGTTGGACAAGAAACAAAGGCTGATTGTATTCAACAGGTTTTCCGTTTTCAACCAGGATTTTAACAACCTTGCCAGAAATATCGCACTCAATTTCATTCATAAGCTTCATAGCTTCAACTATGCAGAGAACAGTTCCGGGCGAAACAACATCACCAACCTGAACATATGAATCTGCATCCGGTGCCGGAGCCCGATAAAATGTACCTACAATCGGCGATTTGATTTCATGCACTCCCGCCGCTGCAGATTCTTCCTGAACCACTTTTACCGGTGCAGTTTCAGCAGGCAGAGCAGGAACTGTTGCAACCGCCCCTCCCTGGGGCAAATTCAACCTGATCTTTTTAGCAATTTTAACACGAAGACCATTTTCTTCAACTTCAAGATCGGTTATTTCACTGGTATCAACTATCCTGACCAGTTTTTTTATCAGATTTAAGTCCATTTAAACCTCTATAATTTTACGCGCTCAACATATCCGCCGGTTCTTGTATCTATCTTCAGTACATCATCGACGTTGATAAAAAGAGGAACATTCACTGATGCTCCGGTTTCAAGTCTTGCCGGTTTATTCGCTCCGGTTGCAGTATCACCTCTGAAACCAGGTTCCGTCTCAATTACTTTCAAATTAACAAAAATGGGAATTTCCACAGTTATAATATCATCCCGGTTGAATAAAATTTCAATTTCTTCACTTTCTTTCAGATAATCAACACCGTCTCCAAAATATTCCCTCGGAATATTAATTTGTTCATAGGTTTCATTATCCATACAAACCAGAAAATCACCTTCACGGTACAGATACTGGTATTTTTTTCTTTCTACCCGTACAATATCAATACTTTCACCGGATCTGAAAGTGTTTTCGAGAACTCTGCCGGTTTTTAAGTTTTTAAGGGTTGTTCTGACAAAAGCCCCCCCCTTACCAGGTTTTACATGCTGAAATTCAACTAAAGTGTATAATTCGTTCCTAAATTTAATTATTAATCCATTTCTGAAATCTGAGGTATCCGCCATAAGTCCTTAAGTTTTTTGATTATAAGAAGTAAAAAATATGGATATGAAGCCTGAAAGTCAAGATTTGGCAGATTAAAGCACTGTTGCTTTAAACAACATTCAGACCGGTTTTAGGATATAAAAAATTGACAGTGATTTGCTGCAATTATCAATATAAACCGGTTTTATTTAACTGCAAGCTTCGAGGCTGCAAAGATTTTTTTATACCCGGATTTTTATTGAAGTACCGGCTGAGCAGCCCTTTATACCGCTTTTTTATGCTTTAAATACATAATTTTTATTTATAACTTTGAAGTTTATACTGCAAAATATAATGGACTTTATTTCTTTTCTTATTTTATTCGGAATTTGTGTGGGAGTTTTTCTTGGACTCCTGCTGATTTCACTGGGCAAGGGAAATAAACAGGCCAACCACCTGCTTGGCTTTCTGCTTTTGTCTTTTGCTTTCAGCATCACCGGATTATTAATTGAAAGAGTAAATGAAGTTCCTCAATTTATTTTTCTGCTGGGACTGCCCCAGATGGTTTTGTTCCTGTTCGGCCCGCTGTTCTATTTTTACGTAAAAGTTCTCACAAAAAAGAAGTTCTCATTCAGGGATGAACATTTTCTCCATTTCATGCCGTTCCTCTTTGTAATATTATATAATATACCCTTCATCATTAAAAATCCTGAAGCCAAACTCGCTGCATATTCAAGCTTGAACTTTAAGCATGAAACCATTGCAATCCTTGCTGTACAGATAGTACACCTGTTCATTTACATATATTTTACAGCAAAGCTTGTGCGCAGGCATGAAAAAAAGATTAAGACCACAATGTCATCAATAGATAAAATAAATCTCCGCTGGCTGAAAGCCGGAATTTATCTCTTCGTCGGTGTTTTTGGATTTATGCTTATACTAACTGTATTGTATTTTCTGGGAATAGACAAATTCAGCTATATGCGGATAGTTGTACCCCTCTCCGTATCGACAATTATCTGCCTGATGGGTTATTTTGGATTAAAACAGCCGATAATATTCCCGAATGAAGAGATTAAGTTAAAAAAGAAAAAATATGAGAAGTCGGCACTCAGCAGCAGTGTGTCGGAGGAATATCTGCTAAAACTTACTAATTATATGGAGCTGGAAAAACCTTACCTGCAGAGCAATCTAACTCTTCAAAAACTATCAGCCTCTATCGGAATTTCGCCGCATAACTTATCTCAAATCATAAATAACAAACTGAATCAGAATTTCTTCGATTTTATAAACCAGTACCGTGTTAAAGAGGCTCAAAAAATGCTTATGACAGCAAAAGGACAGCTTCTAACGATTCTGGCTATCTCCGAAGAATCCGGTTTCAACTCAAAAACTGCATTCAATACTGCATTTAAGAAAGTTACGGGCATGACCCCCAGTGAGTTCAGGAAAACCAAAACCTGAAGTCGAAGATCCTAAATTATGTGACCCCCCGCACAAACATCATTATTTTGTTTTAATCCCTATTAACTCCCGGTCTGAGACCTGGGCTGTTTTCCGACCTATTTTCCCTCCATTCAAATCTCATCCTTTCCTCAAAAAAATGGGAATAGAATCGGATCAGAATGGGATTAGGTCGGAATTAGAATCGACTCAGGTACCCAATTTGGTTACGATCATAGCCTCTTCTTTTGAACGTCCTGTAAAATCCGTCAGAATTATCCCCACTATCTCATTTTATCCAAATTTGTCATCCATAATTATAGCCGTTCATCCCCCGTTTCTGCCAAAGTACGTTCTGGTTTATAAGGAAATGCATCAACTTACCCATCCCCGATGATACAGGACGACACAGATGAAAAAAAATTTTAAGTTTGCTCCCGTCAGTTAAAGAAAATTTGGAGCAATAATGAAGAATATAATATTAGCTTTACTAATAATTTGTACTTATAAAATATCAGCACAGGAACAGACCCTGCTTTCCGGCACAATAACACATGGCGGTTACGGCGGCCCGGAAGTAAAATTTACTCAGATCGGCGATAATTTTGGTGTTCTTGTCGGCGGCAAAGGTGCCTGGATAATCAATCATACTTTTGCTATCGGCGGCGGTGGATACGGTTTAGCGAACAATATCGAAACCAATGGCCCGACCTATTATACAAGACCAGTATTAAATTTTGGCTACGGCGGAGTAATTCTGGAATATATTCAGAATTCGGACCAGCTGGTACACTATAACATTTCTGCGCTTATCGGCGGCGGCGGTGTAAATTACCGTGAGAGGAATGGCGGTGAAATGGGTGATCACTTCAGTGAAACATTCTTTATAGTTGAACCAGGAGCAAATGCAGAATTTAATATTGCTAAATTTTTCAGGATAAATCTTGGTGTAAGCTACAGAATTCTCTCCAATGTTGAATTTGACAAATTTGACCAGAACGATCTTGGCGGAGTTTCCGGAAACGTGACATTCAAATTCGGCAATTTTTAACAATATGGATATTCAGAACAAAATATGTCTGCTTACCGGTCCCACTTCCGGTATCGGTAAAGCGGCAGCAGAAAAATTTGCAGGGGCAGGATGTAATTTGATCCTGGTTGCCAGAAACAGGCACCGCGTGGAAAAATTAGCGGATGAACTGATCAGGAAAACAGGCAATGAAAAGATCAAACTATTTACTGCAGATTTTTCTTCCATCAAAGAGATAAAAGAACTATCGGATTTGATACATTCTGCATACAGCAGAATTGACGTTTTGATAAATAATGCCGGTGCTTATTTCTCAAAATTCCATAAAACCGTGGATGGAATTGAGGCTTCGTTTCAGGTAAATTACCTGTCCCGGTTTCTAGTAACAAACCTGTTTCTGGATCTTTTGCTTAAATCCGTAAGCGGAAGGATCATCAATGTTTCAGGTCAACATTACAGAAAGGGGAAATTTGATATATTGGTGAGGGAGAATAATAATTATACCGGAATGATGGGGGCACGGCGTGCAAAATTTGCAGATATGGTCTTTGTATTTGAGCTTGCACGGAGGCTGGAAGGAACAAACGTAACTATAAATGCTGTTCATCCGGGCAGTGTTTCAACCTGTATTGTCAATAATGATCCCGATGCTACTGTAAATATGAAGCTGCTCTATTCCTTATGCAGGCCTTTTTTAAGAGGAGCGCATAAAGCGGCAGAGGATCTCTATTATATAGCTTTCTCGGAAAAGCTGGATAATATAACAGGTAAATATTTTTATAAGGACAGATTTAAAGAACCCCTGGCTTCAGTGTATAACCGGGAAACTGCTTTGAAGCTGTGGGACTTAAGCGAAGAGCTTACTGATTACAGAAA
The DNA here is from genome assembly GCA_002435365.1 of Ignavibacteriales bacterium UBA6490. Classification (GTDB taxonomy): domain Bacteria; phylum Bacteroidota; class Ignavibacteria; order Ignavibacteriales; family Ignavibacteriaceae; genus UBA6490. Next base: position 12,693 of record DJMM01000093.1, on the reverse strand, counting down.
TACCCTATTTAAAAACAATAAATTAATAATGGAATAAATTGATGATTCCCATAAACAGATTAAAAATTCGACTTGTTTTAGCAGCAGTAATTTTACTTCCATTTATGTCGGGTGCTCAGACCAGAGTTATGACAATAGATGAGGCTATAAATACTGCATTAAAGAATAACCGTGATGTCAAAATTGCACAAATGAATGTTAGCAAAGCTGAAGCTGCCGTTGATGAAGCTTTCGGATATGCTCTTCCATCAGTCGATTTCTCGGCATCCTATTACCGGTTCCTGCAAAAACCAAAAATGCCTTTTCCGGATTTTGCAGCTCTTCTTGGAAATGCCACCTACGGTATTCTGTTCGATGAAAATGTGCTTCCGCGAGATGACAATAAATTTAAACCGGTGGGCACCTCCCTGCAGTCTTTCGTACAGACGAATAACTTTGAAACTTCTGTACAGGCTACACAGATTCTGTTCAACTCAGCTGTATTCAGGGGCATCGGCTCATCGCAGATATACCTTAACCTTTCAAAAGAGGAACTTAAGAGGAAAGTATCAGATGTAGTGCTTGAAGTTAAAAAGACATTTTACGGAGTACTTTTATCGAAAGAGTTATATGAAATAACCGAAGCAAGTTTCCAAAATGCGTCGGAAAACCTGGGTAATGTAAAAGCATTGCGCGACCAGGGATTGGTTGCCGAATTTGATTACCTTCAGGCCGAAGTGAGGGTTGAAAATATCCGCCCGGTTCTGCTGCAGATGGAAAACACATTAAGTGCCGCAAAAGACGGTCTGAAAATTTTATTGGGAATCGAACAATCAGAAAATATTGACGTCACCGGTGATTTCAGCTATACCGACGAAATTCTTCCCGAGGAAGATGAAACGGTGCGTATCGCACTTGAAGACAACCTCAGCCTTAAATCGATGCAGCTAAAACTGGAAGTGGATGAAGCATTTATAGCACTTGACAGGTCCGATTACTGGCCAACAATTGCGGCATTTGCAAATTACAGTTATACCGGATCAGCTGATAACTTCAAATTCCAGAAATATGCAGCCGCAACAGTCGGTTTATCGTTTTCAATAAATCTGTTCAAGGGAACGAGGACATACAACAAAGTAGAGCAGTCGGAAATAACATTAAGCCAGTCGGAGGAACAATTTTCCCAGCTTCAGGATTTCATTGCTTCCCAGGTTAAGTTCAGGATCAATGAACTCAGAAAGGTGAAAGCTTCGCTTGCCGCGCAGGACAGGAATGTTAAAGTAGCGCAGCGCGCATACGAACTGTCCATTATCCGTTACAAAGAAGGAACCGGCAGCCAGCTTGAAGTTGAAAACTCAGATATTGCCCTGAGGCAGGCAAAAATCAACCGTCTGCAGACAGTTTATGATTTTATATTGTCGAAAGCCAACCTGGATCAGCTGCTTGGCAGAATAAACCAGGAATACTTAATTCAATTTGATTTTAATGATTAAAAGGAGTGAACATTTCATGTTACTAAACTTAAAAAACTCGGTTATGACATTACTTATTTTGGCAGCGGCATTATTCATAAGCAGCTGCGGAAATGATGGAAATGAGGAAGTAAAAAGTCTCGAACAAATTCGGAGCGAAGAAGGTGTTCCGGTTAAGATTGAGGAAATTAAATATAAATCTTTCCGCAAAAATCTTTCGTTCTTCTCTCAGCTTGAAGGAATAAAAGAAGCTACTAAAACTTCAATGGTCGGCGGAAGAATTGAACGAGTGCTCTCAAAAGTGGGCGACAATGTGGTAAAGGATCAGGCAGTTGTTGAATTTGACAAAGATAATCCAGGACTGCAGTTTGATCAGGCTAAAACAGCGTATGAAAATGCTGAAAAAACTTATAAAAGGCTGAAAGCACTGCTTGATGCTGGCGAAACATCCCAGGCAAGTTTTGATGGTGCTGAAGCAAATTATCTGGTCAGCAAAAGAAATTATGAGGCACTCAAACAGATGATTTACCTGCAGGCGCCTTTTACAGGAACCATTGTAGAAGTATACGTTAATGACGGTGATAATGTGAAGAGTGATATTCCGCTTTTCAAAGTTGCACAGATAAACAGGATGCGTGCAAAAGTATGGGCTAATGAGGATGAAATTGGTATGATCAAAAAAGGAATGAAGGCATATACTGAAATCGGCGGCAAAAGATTCAACGGAACTGTATCGGATATTTCGCTGGGGATTGACCGGATGAAAAGAGCTTTTTATGCAGAGGTTGAATTTGATAATCCCGGACTTGCTTTAAAAAGCGGAATGACAGTCGATATTAAGATACTTGTATATGATAATCCAAAAGCTATTGTAATTCCCCGCAACCTTGTAATGAAGGATGCAAATGGGATGTACGTTTATGTAGTGAACAGCGGCAAGGCAGTAAAAAAATATATTACAAACGGCAGGGATGAAGGAATTGAATATGAAATATCCAGTGGCCTGGCTCCGGGTGAGAAACTCATTACACAAGGGACAGCACAGGTAAGTGACGGTTTAAAAGTTAAAGTGATTCAATAAAAGGATTTAATATGTTTCTATCAAAAGTTTCAATAAACAGGCCTATTATGATGACCATGGGACTAATGGTATTTATAATATTCGGACTGATAGCTTATTTTTCTCTAAACCTGAACCTGCAGCCGGATGTTGAAATTCCGTTTATAACTATTTCAACAGTATACCCCGGTGCCGGTCCCAAGGAAATTGAAACACTTATCAGCAAGCGTATTGAGGAAAGTGTTTCAACTATAAGTCAGTTAAAAAGAGTAGAATCATACTCCCTTGATGGTTTTTCAATCGTAATACTTGAATTTAAACTCGGAAAGAATGTTGATGTAGCTAACCAGGAAGTAAAAGATAAGGTTGATGAAATAATAAATGCTCTGCCTGATGATGCGGAACAGCCCATAGTGCAGAAAGTTGATTTCAGGCAGTTCCCGGTGGTTGAAGTAACCCTGAGCGGTGATTTGAGTCCAAGGGAACTCTGGGAGATTGCTGATAAAACACTAAAGGACAGGTTCTCACAGATTAATGGTGTGGCAAAAGTAAATATTACAGGTGGGCAGGAAAGAGAGATCAGAATTACTCTCGACAACAAAACTGCTTACGAGAATAATATTTCGCTACCGCAGCTTATGCAGATACTTAAAATGTACAATATGGATATTCCGGGAGGATATTTCAACCTGGAAGATCAGGAATATACTGTTCGTCTTGAAGGTGAATTTCCCAATGTAGAAGCGATGCGTGAGATACAGATACCCACACCGTTCGGCCCCAAGAAACTCCGTCAGTTCGCCACTGTTGAAGATGCGGGTAAAGATATACGTCAAAGAGCAATTTATTATGACAACGTAAAGAAAGTAAGGGATGAAAATCTGGTCCGTCTCGGAATAGTTAAAAGTTCAGAAGGTAACGTAGTTGAAGTTGCGGATGCGATCAGAAAATCGCTGCCCGATATACAGGCTTCCCTTCCAAGAGGATCCCGTCTTGAAATTGTAGATGATGCATCGATATTTGTAAAAAGCAGCGTTGATGATACAATGAGCAACATTTACCTGGGGGTAATCTTTACAGGATTAATTCTGTTTCTCTTTTTGCACGATTGGAGATCAACATTTATTGTGGCATTATCCATGCCTACTTCAATTATATCAACATTTCTGCTGCTGCAGATATCAGGATTAACACTTAATATGATGACCCTTATGGGCTTGTCGGTGTCTGTGGGTGTGCTTGTTGCAAATTCAATCGTAGTAATTGAAAATATTTTCCGTTATAAAAAGCTCGGAAGGAGCAATAAAGATGCTGCTTACCTGGGAACCAATGAAGTAGTGGTGGCAGTTCTGGCATCAACTCTTACAAATCTTGTGGTATTCCTCCCGATTGCCAGTATGTCGTCAATGGTAGGCATGTGGCTCAGAGAGCTTGCACTGGCTGCTGTATTTGCAACGGTGTTCTCACTTATAATGTCGTTCACACTTACACCGATGCTGGCATCGCTGATAATTAAAGAAGAACATAAAAAGAGGAAGTGGGCGGTACTGATAGAAAAATGGGAGGAATTGTCTACCAGATGGTACTCCAAAGCGCTTGCATTTGTTCTGAAGAGTAAGCGGATAAGCGCGGCAGTAGTAACCGGAGCCTTTATCCTTTTCATCGTTGTGATGATGGGCTTCGGTCCCAAAGTAGGATTTGAATTTCTGTCCACTGTAGACGACGGGAAATTAAAAGTTGAGGTCGAGCTTCCGGAAGGATATAATCTTGAAGAGACCTCCAAAGTTCTTGCTGAAATTGAAAACAGGTTAACTAGACATAAAGAAGTCAAGCACATTCTTACCGATGTAGGAAAGAAGAGTGATCTGGATGTCGGTGCAAATCTGGCATTGGTTCTTATTCAGCTTGTTGATGTAAGTGAGCGCGATATTAAAATGCAGGATATGATTCCGGTATTTGTAAAGGATCTGGCAGATATTCCAAATGCAAATCTTAAAGTTGATGTTGCCTCGACAATGGGTGGACCGGGAGCACCAATAACCTTTTACCTGCTGGGCCAGGATCTGAATGAGCTGGAAAAGCTGAAAAACGAAATTATGGGAAAGATAAGGGACGTGCCCGGACTGATGAATCTTGATCAAAGTTCAAGAGCAGGAAAACCTGAAATAACAATATTCCCCAAAAGGGAAAAGATGATTGAGACAGGATTAACAACAATGGATCTTGCTCTTACTTTAAGGGCATCTGTTGAAGGTATGGTGTCTTCCAAGTACAGAGAATTCGGAAATGAATACGACATAACCGTCACCCTTAACGATGAAAGTGTTGATGGACCGGAAAAGATCGGGAATATTACTGTTGTATCACCTGTTGTTGGTGCAATGAGATTATCGCAGGTAGCCGATGTTAAATTTACAACCGGTTACACTAAGATACTCCACCGTGAAAAATACACCACCATTATGTTTACAGGTTCTCCTGCCACGGGTTATCCCATCGGCAATGTTACTTCTGAAATTGAAAAAAGACTTCAGACCGTGTCATTTCCTCCTGGATATTCAGTTAAGTGGGGCGGCGATGTTGAAATGATGAATGAAATGATCAAGGATATGGTGTTTGCATTCTTCCTGGCAATACTGCTTACCTATATGCTGCTTTCGGCCATACTTGAAAGCTTCTGGCAGCCCGTCCTTATAATGTTAACTGTACTTCTGGGAATGATAGGTGTTATTCTTTCCCTTTATATTACAGGAATTTCTTTCAGCGTTACTTCGCTTATGGCGATAATAATGCTTATTGGAATTGTTGTAAACAATGCAATCCTTCTGCTGGATTATGCAAACCAGCTCCGGCGTGAGCAGGGGTATACCGCCAAGGATGCACTGCTCGAGGCAGGGCCCGTAAAATTGAAGCCTCAGCTGATGGCTTCGGTAGCGATTGTGCTGGGAATGCTTCCTCTTGCTTTGGGTATCGGTGATGCCGGTAAGGAAATGAGAATTCCTTTAGGGGTTGTTGCAATAGGTGGACTTATTGCTTCGACAATACTTACGCTGTTTGTTATACCTGCATTCTACTATATAACTGCAAAAACAGTAATTAAGGTTAAAGAAAAGATAACTGTAGGCTAGAAAAAAGGTCGAGATGGCATCCTGAAAAGGATGTCATCTCTTATTATATCAGATCACAAATTTAATGTTCTCATTCCGCTGAAGTTTTTCAAAGATCAGGTCACGAACGACCTCATTCGGTACTTCCACTGAAATATTAAAGCTGTAATAAATTCCGTTCCTGCTCACATTTGAAGGGCTCACTGAATGCTCTAAACCAAGAACACAATCCTCAACTGCTGCCAATAATTTATTAACATCACTGCCAATTACTTTGTATTCCCACCTGCATGGGTAATGGATTTCCGGTTTATTATTTCTGCTTTCAATCATTATTAAAAATTTTAAAATTCAGCATAACCTTTTTTTATTGATACAATATAACTGCTTATTAATAAAAGATAAGTGAAAAATGTTTGGGGGAGAGAAACTTCAGATGAATTTAGGCTCGACAATATCCTGAATTATTCCATAAAAATAGGGAAGGTGCAGAAGCTGGTGGACATCGTCTATATCCTGGCTTTCGAACTCATAAACAAGAGAGCCGATATTTTCCTTAATATATTCTTTTGACTTTATATTTATGCCGCTTCCGAAGTTATCCTGCTCCACCGAGTCATAGATTTTTTTCGAGATGCCCGCAGCTGCAGAATTTATATCTTCGATCATTTTACTGTTAAATGAAGCGAGGACAAAATTTACATAAGGGAGAGAGAACATATCGACAAGTTCCTCGGCAAAGCTCAGGCCTTTATCAAAATCAAAACTGCTGAAATTCAGGTCGCCGGCCACCAGTAAGTTTTTATCTTTACCTTTATTTATATCCGAGAGAATTTCAACCTGGATATCGGTATTATAATTTTCCTTAAAGAATATTTTGCTGAGAATAACGTCAATAGTGGATATATCGCCCAGAAGAGACAGCGCAGAGAAGTCTTTCTGAGAGGGCAGAAAATATATATAGCTGTTAGAAAGGATTCCCTCAAATGAAATACCTGCTTTAGAAGAAATAAAAATCTCCGGGGCATTGAGTATATCGGTGGGAGTAATCAATCCCACAGCATCACGGTCGTTTTTTAATTCATTTGTAATGGAGGAAGAAGGTAGAAAAGAGACCTCTTTTTTAAGGGGTTCCGGAAGATTATCGGCAAAAAGCCTGGCATAAATATTATTTGGGAAAAGCAGTTTCATATAAATAAAAAGCTGCTTTCACGAAGCAGCTTCTATGTTAAAAAAAAATTAAATTTTAGTTTTAATTTTTGCGGCTTTGCCGGAAAGATTCCTAAGGTAATAAAGTTTGGCTCTTCTGATGTCCCCTTTCTTCAGTACCTCAATGCGTGCAACTTTAGGTGAATTTATAGGGAAAATTCTTTCCACACCAACACCGCTTGAAATTTTTCTTACGGTAAAAGTCCTGTTGTTTCCCGCGCCTCTTATACTGATAACATCACCTTCAAAGGGCTGTATTCTTTCTTTATCGCCTTCCACAACCCTGACATGAATTTTAACGCGGTCCCCGGCATTGAACACTGGCAAATCCATTTTCTTTTGGTCCGGCAGTATATTGTTTATATCAATCATTGTTTTCTCCAATAGTATTTAAATTTCTCCATTTCTCAGTTATTTTTTTTGACTGAATTTCCTTCCATTTTTTTATTTCCTTTTCATTCCCGGATAATAAAACTTCGGGAACTTTCATGCCTTTTAATTCAGCAGGCCTGGTATAATGAGGAGCTTCTAAAATATCCCCATCCTGGAAAGAATCATTCAGGGCAGATTCACTGTCATTCAAAACGCCGGGTATCAGACGTACAACGGCATCAACAATGAGCAGCGAAGGAATTTCGCCTCCGGTCAGAACGAAATTGCCTATGGATATTTCATCCGTGGCAAATTTTTCTCTGACCCGGTCGTCAATTTCTTTATAATGTCCTGCAATCAGCAGGATATTCTCTGCAAGAGATAATTTATTCGCTGTTTTCTGGCTGAATATTTTACCCTTAGGGGTAGTGAATATAACATTGTTATATTTCCTCTCCTGCATAAGTTTTTCAATACATTCAAAGAACGGTTCCGGCTTAAGGATCATTCCGGGTCCGCCGCCGAAAGGTTTATCATCAATCTGTCTATGCTTATCGTGCACATAATCCCTCAGGTTATGCACTTTAATTTCCACTTTCCCTTTATTCTGAGCCCTTCTAATAATGCTTGCATTCAAGGGACTCTCAAAAATCTCGGGAACTGCGGAAATAATATCAATCCTCATCATACTTACTGCTTCCGGGTTTTAATATCATCAGCTTGCTTTCCGGATTAAAACTTAATATAAGTTCCTTTACTGCCGGAATAAGCAATTCCTTTCCGTCTGCAGTTTGTATTACATACACATCATTTGCCGGATAAACAAGAACATCAGCAATAATACCTAAATACTGCTCATTCTCCATTACTTTACTGCCGATCAGATCATGCACAAAGTAATTTGATTCAGGCAGTTTAATTACATCACTCTCATCCACGAAAACTTCTCTTCCGGTCAGAAATCCGGCTTCTTCCGAAGTTGAGAAGTTAGAGAATTTTATATAAAGTGTTCCTTTTTTTTCGGTTACACTTTCGACATTAAATAATTTTTTGTTCCCGAAAAAGTCGATATACACTTTTTTAAGTCCGGAAAACCTTTCCGGGAAATCAGAATATGAAACTATTTTTACAAAACCGTCTTTGCCGAATACGGATACAATTTTAGCAATTAAGAAATATTCTTTCACTTAAAACATTTAATCCAGTATCTCAAGGATAGCCCGCTGGTGTTCCTTTGAAGCAATGGCTGAGAGCAAAGTTCTCATAGCTTCAGCGGTTTTTCCTTTCTTTCCAATAACCTTTCCCACATCTTCCGCATGGACACGCAGGGAGATTATCATTTTGTTTTCGTTAGAAGTCCTGGTTTCGATGGATACATTTTCAGGATGATCCACAATTCTTTTGGCAATGTACTCAATGAACTCTTCCATGAACAAGCCTCCTATAATACTGGATCGGGAGCTTTCTAAATTTAGTACAGAAGAATTACCGAATCTGCTTAATTACAGGAATTCTACTCAGAAGCAGCGCCCTTCACTTCTGCTGTACCTTGGTCAATTTCATCCTTAGGCTTTTCTTCAGGGGCAGTTTTACTTTTTTTACCTTTTTTAGCATGCTGTCCGGCCTCTTTCAACTTAGCCCAGCTTGCCATCTCTTCCTGAATCTTTTCATCAGAAAGTTTTTTCTTCATCAGCTCTCTTTTCAGTGTGATGCCTTTCTGCCTCAAAAGACTTTTTACCGTATCGGTGGGCTGAGCTCCGGCATTCAGCCAATACAAAGCCCTATCTTCTTTTATATCAATCGTATGCGGATCGGTCAAAGGATTATAGACTCCGATGGCTTCAAGGAATTTTCCGTCTCTGGGAGACCGGGAATCAGCAGCAACAACCTTGTAAATAGGTTGTTTCTTCTTTCCCATCCTTCTTAATCTTAACTTTACAGCCAATTAAATAACCTCCAAAATATTCTTAATTAGAATTTTAAATTATTAAATAACGACCCTGGAACACCTTTACGATTAATCATGCTCATCATTCTCTGCATTTCAGAAAACTGCTTCATCAACCTGTTTACATCCTGTATTGATGTACCACTGCCTCTGGCTATTCGTTTTCTACGGCTGCCGTTCAGGACTTTTGGGACTTTCCGTTCCTGTACAGTCATAGAGTTAATAATAGCCTCTACCTTAACAAGCGCATTATCGTCAATTTTCGCATTTTTTACCTGTGAACCTATGCCTGGAATCATTCCCAGCAGTGACGATAAAGAACCCATTTTCTTAATTGCTTTAATTTGCTTAAGAAAATCTTCAAAATCAAATTTATTTTTACGCAGCTTTTCTTCAAGCCTGTCAGCCTCTGATTCATCAAACGACTGCTGAGCCCTCTCAACAAGCGAAATTATATCCCCTTTCCCCAATATCCGGGATGCCATTCTTTCAGGGAAAAAAGGCTCAAGAGCATCAAGTTTCTCCCCGCTACTGACAAATTTTATCGGTTTCCCAACAACAGCCCGTATGGATAAAGCTGCTCCGCCCCTGGCATCACCGTCAAGCTTTGTAAGTACGATACCGTCATAGTTAATCTGTTCATTGAACACCCTTGCTGAATTAACCGCATCCTGACCGGTCATAGAATCTACAACAAACAGTGACTCTGCCGGTTTTACAATTTCTTTAACACTGGCCACCTCGGACATCATCTGCTCGTCGACATGCAGACGGCCGGCAGTATCAAATATCAGTAAATTAAAATCTTTTTCTGCAGCATAAATTAATGACTCCCTGACCGTCTTTAAGGCATCCTTTTCTTCAATAGAAAAAACGGGAACCCCGATCTGGCTGCCAAGCATTTTTAACTGATCGATCGCTGCCGGACGGTGAACATCTGCTGCGACCAGCAGAATTTTCTGCTTGCTGCCCTTAAGCTTTTTTGCAAGTTTTGCAGAAAACGTTGTTTTCCCGGATCCCTGCAGACCAATAACAAGTATTGATGTTATGCCCTGTGCATTAATTTTTAATTCCGAATGACCCTCTCCTAGAAGAGTGACGAGTTCGTCATACAAAATTTTGGTGATAAGCTGCCCTGGAGTAACGGAATTTATAACTTCGGTACCGACTGACTTTGCAGTTACCCGCTCGATAAATTCTTTTGCAATCTTATAATTAACATCGGCATCAAGAAGTACCCGCCTTATTTCACGAAGTGCGTCCGATATATTCTTCTCAGAAAGTCTACCCTGCCCTGAAATCTTTTTTAAAGATGCTTCCAGCTTATAAGTTAATTCCTCAAACATCTCACGCCTCCGACCCTCTTATCCCTCAGCCAAAGCATTTGCGCCGGATACAATTTCAAGTATTTCCTTGGTTATCGCAGCTTGTCTTTCCTTGTTAAATTTAAGCTTAAGTGAACGGATAAGTTCCTTGGCATTGGTGGTGGCATTATCCATAGCAGTCATTCGTGCACCAAGCTCAGCGGCATTCGATTCCAATAAGATTCTCCAAACCTGGGCCCTTAGATGCTTCGGAAGCATATATTCGAAAATTGAAGTCTGATCGGGTTCGTAAATATAATCCGCAGCCTTATGATTTTCCTCTCCTTTTTCAAATTTAAGAGGAAGGAACTGCTCAACCACTATCTTCTGCTGAATTATCGATTTAAATTCATTGTATATGATAATTACTCTGTCAAAAGTTCCGTTTAAATAAGCTTCAACCAGGTAATTTGTAATTTTAAGAGCATGTTCATACTTAATATGCGAGAAGAGCCCGGTTTCATATCCGGAAATTTTATAGTCCCTTGTTCTGAAAAAATCATAGCTTTTCTTGCCAACAGAATAAATATGGTATGACGCCTCATTATTGTTTTTATTTTCATTTACATACCTGGCGCCTTCGCGGAGAATATTGGTATTAAAAGCTCCGCAAAGTCCCCGGTCAGCTGATACGACAACGACAGCCACATTTTTAACTTCCCTCTCTTCGAGAAAAGGACTTTTCTGCCGGTTTTCTTCAGTTATAAGGTCAGAAAGCATTCCGGATATGCTTTTGGCATAAGGACGCGCATTAATAATATTTTCCTGCGCTTTTCTCAGCTTTGAAGCCGCAACCATTTTCATGGCTTTGGTTATCTGCTGAATATTCTGAATTCCCTTTATACTTCCTTTTATGTCGCGCAGCGTAGCCATTCTAAATTAGACGCTCCTCTTAAATATCTTCAGGAATTCTTCAGCTGCTTTTTTAACCATATTTTTAGTGTCCTCAGAAAGATCCTTCTCTTTTCTGAAAATTTCAAATATCTGGTTATGCTTTACTTCTATATATTCAACAAATTCTTTTTCAAACCGTTTCACATCTGCAAGCGGAAGTTCATCCAGATAACCATTAGTTCCTGCAAAAATACCAACCACCTGCTTTTCAACAGGTACCGGAGAGTACTGGCCCTGTTTAAGAAGTTCAACCAATCTTGCCCCTCTTGCCAGAATCCTCTGGGTTGCTTTATCAAGGTCTGTTCCGAATTTTGCAAAAGCCTCAAGTTCACGGTATTGGGCCAGATCCAGTTTCAGACTTCCGGCTACTTTTTTCATAGCCTTGATCTGAGCATTACCGCCGACGCGGCTTACAGATATACCCACATTTATTGCCGGTCTAACACCCGCATTAAATAAATTCGATTCAAGATAAATCTGTCCGTCGGTAATCGAAATTACATTTGTCGGAATATATGCTGAAACGTCTCCCTGCTGCGTTTCAATAACCGGTAGAGCGGTGAGGCTTCCGCCTCCAAGTTCATCGGAGAGTTTTGATGCCCGTTCAAGCAATCTTGAATGAAGATAAAATACATCACCTGGATATGCTTCACGACCGGGAGGTCTTCTCAACAGAAGCGAGAGCTCCCTGTATGCAGCTGCCTGTTTTGAAAGATCATCATATATTACAAGTGCATGTCTTCCGCTGTCCCTGAAAAATTCACCAAGGGTTGCTCCTGCGTAAGGGGCAATAAACTGAAGAGGCGCCGGATCAGATGCTGCCGCAGAGATAACCGTGGTATATTCCATTGCACCGCTTTCCTGGAGTTTTGCAACAACCTGTGCAATAGTTGAGCTTTTCTGACCAATGGCAACATAGATACAATAAACCGGTTTTACACCATACTTTTTAGCTTCTTCTGTGTGGGTATGCTTCTGATTTATGATAGCATCAACCGCAACTGCAGTTTTACCGGTCTGACGGTCACCAATAATAAGTTCCCGCTGTCCCCTGCCGATAGGTATCATCGCATCGATGGCAGTTATACCTGTCTGCAAAGGTTCCTTTACAGGCTGACGGAAAATTACGCCAAGAGCTTTTCTTTCAATGGGAAGATATTTATCATGAGGTATATCGCCTTTACCGTCGATAGGAATTCCAAGGGGAGTGATTACCCTGCCAAGCATTTTTTCGCTTATTGGCATCGATGCCACTCTTCCTGTTCTTTTAACAGTGTCTCCTTCTTTA
>DJMM01000119.1 GCA_002435365.1 Ignavibacteriales bacterium UBA6490 | reverse complement strand
AGCCGGTAATAGAGGTCTTCCCTGAATCTTTTCTCTTTCACCTCAACCTCAATATTTTTATTGGTTGCTGCAATTACTCTTACGTCCACTTTTATTTTTTCGGTTCGCCCTATCTTTTCAATATCCCCGTCCTGGATAACCCTCAGCAGTTTTACCTGAGTATGCAATGGCAGCTCTGTGATTTCATCCAGAAAAATTGTACCGTGGTTTGCGATTTCGAACAATCCCGGTTTTTTCTTATCTGCTCCGGTAAACGCCCCCTTTTCGTATCCAAATAATTCACTTTCGACAAGCTGACTGGGGAGACTGCCGCAGTTAATGATTATAAAATTTTCATATTTTCTATCGCTGCTGTAATGGATATTATAGGCAACCAGCTCTTTACCGGTTCCGGATGATCCCCTGATAAGTGTATTAACGCTGCTGCGGGCAAATTTATTTATTTCCTCTTTCAGTGCGATCATTGCAGGGGATTCGCCTATCATTCTTTTCTGCAGCAGGATTTCCTCAACATTACGGTGAAGCTTCTGGTGCGAATGGATCCTTTCGCGCTCAAGCAGGCATTTTTCATACGCATTGAACATGCTCATTATAAAATCGGTGGGTTGATAGATATAGTCTTCTATATCCCCGGGATATTTGGTGCAGTACCAGAATGCACCGGCCTTCATAAGTTTATTTGCGAAGTTGTAATCGGTAATGTTGATTGTCATTTTTGTAATGACGATAATCTGGATTGACAGATCGATTTCTTTAATTTTCTGGATTAATGTTTCACCCATAATTCCGCCAGCTATCTGGTAATCCATCACTGCAATGTGAAACAGCCCTTTTTTATTCCGGAGCAGCTCCAGCGCTGCATTACCATTTGAGACAGTCTCCACTACCCTTAGAGTCCCTTCGAACAATTTTAAGGTATTGGTTACTCTTCTGACGTCATAATCTTCGTCTTCAATAAGAAGGATGTTTATTTTTTTACCTTCAACAATCATTTTAGCTTTCTAATAATTTGGTATTGTAATAGTGAACCTGCATCCGCCGGTTTCAATATTTGCGGCGTCTATTTCCCAGCCGCATCGTTTGGTAATTTCACTGGCTATATAGCAGCCATATCCGGTATTCTGCATCCCCACACTTTTCGTGGTGGTATTTTCAATAAAAATATTTTTAATTCCCCTGGAGTCGGTCTTCAGAAGCTCCGGAGAAATTCCTTTTCCGTTGTCTTCTATGGTCAGAAAGGTTTTACCTGCAGCGGCATCATACCTGGTCCGACAGTGTATTATAAGATTGTTCTCCCTGCCATGATCGATACTATTCTGAATAAGCGGTTCAATTATTTCCCAAACAACAAATTCATTAACTGTTACCATTGGGATATCCGGGTCCGTTTCCACCTTTATTTCAAATATGCTCGTTTTTGAGGAGATACGCAGAAATATGTTGTTGACCATGAAATCTATTACTTCGTTGAGGTTTGTCCGGAATATTGGATTCCGTATTGTCTGCAGAGGCGGGTCATACCACTTCATGTCGTAGATGACCCTGGATATAAAGTTTGAATATTTTGAAACCCTGTATTTAACATCATTTATATTTTCAGGGGCGAGCATTCTAAGATCCTCTTTAATAAAGCCCATTATTTTTTCAGCTTTATGATGGGTATGGTAAATTCTTTTAGTAAAGATAATCTCTTTTTCATAATTTATCTGCTTTTTCAAGTTGGCTTCGTGTTCGTCGAAGAGTAACTTCTGTGTTTCGTCCCTCTCTTTTACAGTGTAAGATGAAATAAAATACATAGCAATCAGGCCTAGCAGTATAAGAGATAAATATATAATGGATGTTTCATCATAGTTTGTGATTACTTCATTTGTTATAAATGAAAAATCCGGAGAGTTTTTCATATATACAGCCCCTATATATTCACCACGCAGAACAAAAGGCACAAAGATATGGAACACATTATTCTTGCTTACAATACTGTAGATCTGCTCTTTCGAGGTTAGCTCATTCTCGATGGTTTTATACATCCGGATAGCTTCCAGGTTGCCGGTATTTTCTATTTTCCCGATGCCGGTATGTCTTATAAGAAAGGAATAAAGGGTTCTTCCCTCATCAATTGCATAAACATCGGTGCCAGATCTGACCAGAATATATATTCCCCGGATGTTGTGGTTCAGCTGCTGCTGGCTGAAAATAATATCAAAAGACTGGACGATCTTATCTTCCTTCTCTTTTAATCCCATATCTTTCTGTTCTAGTGATTCAAGAACCAGCTCCAGCGAAGTAGTTGTTAGATTAGCTATTTCCTCTGCTGATTCCTTCTGGTACCAGTTCTGAGTTGAGTCCAGGAAACTTTTTATTGCCGCTTTGTTTATTAATGACACAATAAGCTGGAACGCAAAAAGGATTATAAACAATACAGTTACGTGTTTGAACTCAAAGTGATACTCTTTTATTTTACCTAACAGTTTCCGGTACTTCATATTTATTTTATCAGAATTGCATTTTTCTTAATTCTTTTTTCAGCATCGGCAAGAGCGTTGTCTGCTGTTATTTCTCCTTTTATAGCCCGGTTTAAGTAGTATGAAAGAACATCCGAAACGCTTGTATATTCTTTAATGAATGGCCTGTAAACGCCGTTTTTAAAGAGATCTTCAAAGAACCTGATATCCGGATTCCGTTTTATGTAATCAGTCTCTGTATAAATATTTTTGTTGGTTGGTAAATACCCGCCTTCTTCAAACATTATTTTCTGGGATTCCTCGCTCATTAAAAATTTTATGAATTTTGCTGCTTCCGGAATTTTATCTGAAAACCTGGATATCATCAGGTTCCAACCCCCGTAAACCGCTTTGGCAGGCGTGTTCTGAAGGCGCGGCATGGGTGCCATTTTTAATACCGCGTTTTTGTTTTTTTCAAAATACTCAAACCTGTCGTCGAACATGCTTGACCAGCCCCGCAGGAAATAGGCATTTTTTGCAGCAAAATATCTAAAGCTTTCGTTCTCCTTGAGATTTGTTACTTCCTCCGGGGATATCTTAAATTTCCTTACCAGATCAATTAAAAGCTGTAGAGATTTTTTACCTTCCGGGGAGTTCACCAGAATATTATCATTGTTGTCGATTATAGGATTATTCTGGTTTGCCATAAGCTCTGTAAAGGTACAAAGCAGTCCTTCATAATCATCAGCCTGAAAAACATAAAAGGGCTTTTGGAGGCGGTTGATTTTGTTGTTAAGAGCAATAAAGTTTTCCCAGGTAATTGAGCGATCAAGGTCAGCAATAATATTCTTATAGCCGGGAAGCTGTTTAAGAAGATCATCCCTGTAAAACATAACAGCAATATCAATATAGAGCGGAACAGCAACCAGGGTATCTTCATAATAGCAGGTTTGAAGGGCGTTGGGAATTATATCGTCTATATCACTGCGGTCCAGCACATTCCTCAGTGGGATTGCCCATCTGGCAAACCTCGGTACCCATATTTGATCAACGCTAAAAATATCAATATGCTCGTTTTTGCTTCTTAAGTATCTGGCAAGAAGTTCTTTCCTTTCATTTGTACTGAATTTTTCAAAAGACAGATTTATGGTCTCTACTTTTATTGAACCTTTGTAGCGTTCATTAAAATTATCTATAACTTTCTGATGCGCGGCAGAGATATGATCAACATAATAAAGCGTTTTGAATTTAGATGAGCTTTGAGAATCAACATTGCTCAGCGAAAACACAAAAATCAGCAGAATAAATACTGTGACAAGTATTGTGCTTATAATTATGTAAAATATTTTTTCAATGTTCATTTAGTTAAAATTATGGCAAAGTGATAATAAAGCTGAATCCCGTGCTGGCAAAAGTCAGTTATCAATATAATAACTTATTCTTATTAAAATAATAAAATATTTTATATGATTCAGCCAGGTTTCTTACACATTCTTCTTAAATACAAGTTTAAAATATTATATAATAGGCATAATTCTTGGTACTTCGATACAGATATTAAAATAAAACAATTTTAAAATACCGGAGTACCAAATGCCTGTTTCAACTATTTCTCCATCAGCATCATTTGAAAATGCGTCCAGCAATAACGGTCCCAATTATAATCCCGCTTTAGTAGTTTTAACTTCGCTTTTTTTTATATGGGGATTTATAACCTGCTTAAACGACATTCTAATTCCGCATTTAAAAGCAATATTTGACCTGAATTATACTCAGGTAATGCTGGTCCAGTTTACCTTTTTTACTGCGTATGCAATAGTTTCTCTGCCGTCGGGCATGCTGGTTGAAAAAATTGGGTATAAAGCAGGCATAATTATAGGTTTGATTACTGCTGCAGTTGGAACTTTATTGTTTTATCCGGCTGCCGGCTATAGATCATACGAAATATTCTTGGTTGCGTTGTTCGTGCTTGCCTCCGGTATTACTCTTTTGCAGGTAGCCGCCAATCCTTATGTGGCAATTTTGGGAAAACCTGAGACCGCCCCAAGCCGGCTGATTCTTTCACAGGCATTTAATTCTCTGGGAACAACCATTGCCCCGATCTTCGGCTCTATTTTAATTCTTTCAGTTGCAGTAAAAGGGGCAGATGAACTGGCAAGAATGAGCATGACAGATGTTGAAGCGTATAAACTGATGGAAGCTGGTTCAGTACAGACACCATATTTGCTCCTTACCGGAATGCTCATATTGATTGCAGTGATTATAGCAATGTTCAAACTGCCCAAAATTGAAGCTGCAAGCCAGGCGTCGGGGAACGGCGAAGGCAGCAATTATGAGCATCATCATAAAAGCGCATGGGGTTATAAGCATCTTGTACTGGGTGCTGTGGCGATATTTGTATATGTGGGTGGCGAAGTTTCCATCGGTAGTTTTCTTGTGAATTATTTTAAGGAATTGCTTCAGATGCCGGAAGCTGAAGCAGGTACGTATGTTGCTCTGTATTGGGGTGGCGCAATGATAGGAAGATTTTTCGGTGCTATTACCTTGTCAGATATGAAAAATTCAAGAAGAAAAAATATTTACGCTGCACTGGTTTTCGTCCTTGCTTTAGTTATTGCTGTTTACGTGACCAGGGAATATCAGAACTTAGCTTCTTTTTCATTGTCAGGTTTCAGTAAGTCATTAACTTTTCTTGTTTTAGTTGGTGTAAATTATATAGCATTCAACTTAGGTAAACCGAGACCTGGAAGAACACTGGCTATCCTTGCGTTTTGTGCAGCTGCTCTTGTTTTGGTTTCCATGTTTACGAATGGCCCGATTGCCATGTGGAGCATATTGGCAGTTGGCTTGTTTAATTCAATAATGTTCCCGACTATATTTACTCTTGCTATTGACGGACTTGGAAAACATACTGGTCAGGGATCCGGGATTCTTTGTACGGCTATTGTTGGCGGTGCAATTCTTCCCGTGATCCAGGGATTCTTTGCCGATAACATTGGAATTCATCATGCATTCTTTATTCCGGTTCTCTGTTATGTCTATATAGTTTTCTACGGTATGAGAGGACACATTCCCTCTTTTTCAAAAGGCTGAGGCTGTTTGAATGAAAAACGAAGTTACTCTGGGAATAGATATTGGAGGGACAAATACTGCATTCGGATTTGTTGATGTAAGTGGCAGATGCATAGCGGAATCATCGGTATTGACAAAAGCACAAAACAGCGCGGAAAATCTGTTCGAAAGATTGTACCCCGAAATAGAGAAAATTTATTCCGGTATCTCAGAAAATTATATTCTTAAAGGGGTTGGAATAGGTGCTCCTAACGCCAATTACTACAGCGGCAGAGTAGAAAATCCTCCAAACCTCAAATGGGGCATTGTAAATGTGGTTGAAATAATAAAAAAATATTTTGATGTTCCTGCTGCAATAACAAATGATGCAAATGCTTCTGCGATCGGGGAAATGCTCTTTGGTGCTGCAAAAGGGATGAAAGATTTTATTGTTATTACGCTCGGAACAGGATTAGGCAGTGGTGTCGTTGTTGACGGCAGACTGGTTTATGGTGCTGACGGCTTTGCCGGCGAAATCGGGCATACTGTTTACGATGTGAATGGAAGAATGTGCGGTTGTGGTAAACAAGGCTGCCTTGAAACTTATGCCTCGGCAACCGGAATAAAAAGAACAGTTATTGAGCTTCTTGAAGCTTCGGATAAAGAAAGCATTCTCAGAAAAACAGAATATGACGAGCTTGACTCGAAAATGATTTATTCCGCTGCATTAAATGGGGATGTGCTTGCTTCCGAAGCCTTCGAATTTACAGGAAAAATATTGGGATTAAAACTAGCCGATGCTGTTGCAGTAACCAGTCCCGAAGCAATTATTTTATTTGGTGGATTAGCACTCGCAGGAGATTTGATAATTATTCCGGCTAAAAAATCGATGGAAGAAAATTTATTTCACGTATTCAGAAATAAGGTAAAGATCATTCAATCCGGTTTGCCTGAAGGAAACAGTGCGGTTTTGGGTGCAAGTGCATTAATCTGGAATGAAATTATGAAAGCATGAAGTTCTAGGAGACCCCGAATTTGCTTTCCGTTAGTTGAAGTTATATGAAAGTATCAATACTGTTTTTAGTTATACCTCTTTTGTCTCAGTTATTTCTGGTTTCCTGTGTTGATAATTCGAATGAACCGGCCTTCCCCTCCATATCTGAAAAAGTCGAACAGCTTCTTTCCAACATGACTCTGGATGAAAAAATCGGACAAATGACACAGGCTGAACGCAATGCTCTCGCCAGTATTAAAGACATAAAAACCTACTATCTCGGATCTTTGCTGAGTGGCGGTGGTTCAGCACCTTCAAATAATAATGCACAGTCCTGGGCAGACATGTATGACAACTACCAGCTGATTGCCCTGCAGACCGAATTAAAGATTCCCCTCATTTATGGAATCGATGCGGTTCATGGTCATAATAACGTTTACGGTGCGGTTATATTTCCTCATAATATTGGAATAGGATGTACGAGAAATCCCCTGCTCGCAGAGCTTGCTGCAAAAGCAACTGCTGAAGAAGTATCCGGAACAGGAATTGACTGGACATTTTCACCCTGCATCGCTACGGTACGTGATGAACGCTGGGGCAGAACTTATGAAGGTTTTGGTGAAACGCCTGAATTGTCTCAGCTGATGGCGGATGCAATGGTGAGGGGTTATCAGGGTGCGGATCTTTCCATTGATGGAAATATCCTTGCCTGTGCAAAGCATTATCTTGGTGACGGCGGTACCCTGGACGGTGATGATCAGGGAAATACAATCGGCGACGAACAGATGATAAGAGAACTTCATCTGCCGGGATTTATTGCAGCCATTAATGCAGGAGTGAAGTCAATTATGATTTCCTACAGCAGTATTAATGGAAAAAAAATGCATGGGAGCAGTTACTGGATAACGGATGTATTAAAGAATGAGCTGGGTTTCAAAGGATTTGTTATTTCCGATTATCAGGGAATCGATCAATTATCACCGGATTACAAAACCAATATTGAAATATCCATAAATGCCGGTATAGATATGGTGATGGTTCCATTCAACTACATAAGATTTATTGAATATTTAAAAGAACTTGTAATTGAAAAAAGAGTTTCTGTTGAAAGAATTAATGACGCAGTGAGGAGAATACTGACCGTTAAATATGAGCTTGGACTGTTTGAGAGACCTTATACAAACAGGAGTTTCACCTCGTCGGTAGGTTCTGCAGCCCACCGTGAAACTGCAAGACAATGTGTACGGGAGTCAATGGTGCTTCTGAAAAATGAGAACAGCTTTCTTCCCTTACCGAAGAACATTGCTAAAATTATTGTTGCAGGAAAAAATGCCCATAATATTGGAAATCAGTGCGGCGGATGGACGATTACCTGGCAGGGGAGCGGCGGGGAAATTACGCCGGGAACCACTATTTATGAGGCAGTTAAAAACACTGTTTCAGAATCAACTCAGGTCCGGTTCTCTATAAATGGTGCCGGGGCTCAGCCTGGCGACATCGGAATATTAGTGGTTGGTGAAACACCATATGCTGAAGGAGCAGGTGACAGGCAAAATCTATCGCTGGACCAGGAAGATTTAACTGCAATAGCTAATTTTAAGAATGCCGGAATTCCATATCTGATTATCCTTATTTCCGGGAGACCAATGATCATTACTGATGTTATAAATGACTGTAATGCTTTTATAGCAGCCTGGCTTCCCGGAACAGAGGGGCAGGGCATAGCTGATGTTATCTTTGGTGATTACAACTTTAAAGGAAAGCTGTCTCACAGCTGGCCAAAGGATATCGGCCAGGTGCCGATAAATATAGGTGATGCAAATTATGAACCTTTGTTTTCATATGGATTTGGATTAACATATTAAATTAATGATCGGACAAAATATAAAATGCAATATGGAGATATCATGAAATTCGGACATTTACCGGAAGCAATAGTATTTGCGCTGTTTCTGAATTTTTCAGCGTGCAGCCAGGATGAAACTTTAAATACCCCGAAAAATGTCATCCCTGAAATTCCCGGATATACTCTGGTTTGGAATGACGAGTTTGATGGAACTGCGATCGATCTTTCCAAATGGTCACACGAAGTTAATGGTGATGGTGGCGGCAACAATGAATTACAATATTATACTAACCTTGCGGAAAATTCATTCGTTGAAAACGGTACGCTTGTTATTCAGGCATTCAAAAAAAATTATCTCGGTAAAGAGTATACCTCGGCAAGAATGCGTACATTAAATAAGGGGGACTGGACTTACGGCCGTTTTGATATTCGCGCCAAACTTCCCTATGGACAGGGATTATGGCCTGCAATCTGGATGCTGCCAAGTGACTGGGTTTATGGGGGGTGGCCTACAAGCGGTGAAATTGATATTATGGAAATGCTGGGGCACCAGCCGTATAAAATTTACGGGACCATTCATTATGGACCTTCCTATCCCAATAATCAGAAAAGCGGGGGAAGCTTTTCTTTACCTTCAGGTTTATTTTCATCTGATTATCATGTTTTTTCTATTGAATGGGATTCGACAGGTATCAGATGGTTAATGGATGGTTATAAATATCATACGGAAATCCATGGCAAACCGTTTGATCAGAGGTTTCATATGCTTCTTAATGTTGCTGTCGGCGGAAACTGGCCGGGAAATCCTGATCAGACAACATCATTTCCGCAAAGAATGTATGTTGATTATGTCAGAGTATATAAGAAAAAGAGCTGAAAATGAAACACATTAGTTTAATTTGGTTATTCGGAATTAGTCTCCTCAGCTTTTTTATTACTTGGCAAATACCGGCTCAGAAAAGTGGCTTTGTTAATGTAATGGGAAAAGATATAATTACGCCGGAAGGCAGGCCGCTCCTCCTCAAAGGCATAAATCTTGGTAACTGGCTTGTGCCCGAAGGCTATATGTTTCATTTTACAAGCACAAACTCACCNNGTGCGCATACCATTTAACTTCAGATTATTTATAACCGACTATCCTTTCCGCGAACTGAAAGGTCCGGGTTATCAGCTTTTAGACCAGGTTATAGAATGGTGCAGGGAAGAGAACCTTTATGTTATTCTGGATATGCATTGTGCCCCGGGAGGACAAACCGGCGATAACATAGATGACAGTTACGGCTACCCGCACCTTTTTGAAGATGAAATTAGCCAGCAGTTAACAATAAATATCTGGCGTAAGCTAGCCGATATATATAAGGATGAACCAATCATAATCGGGTATGATTTACTCAACGAACCCATTGCGACCTATTTTGATGCTGAAAAATTAAATCCGCTGCTGGAACCGCTGTTCAAGCGAATCACTTCTGCAATAAGGGAGGTGGATAACAATCATATTGTTTTTATAGGGGGAGCTCAATGGAACAGCAACTTCAGGATATTCGGACCACCTTTTGATGATAAATTGGTCTATACATTTCACAAATACTGGACCGAGCCGACACAGGAAGTTATTCAGGAATACATCGATTATGGTAACATGCACAATGTTCCTATCTGGATGGGTGAGTCCGGTGAAAATACAAATGAGTGGATTACGGATTTCAGGACAATGCTGGAAAGCAATAATATAGGCTGGTGCTTCTGGCCTTATAAAAAAATGAAAAGCGACCGTGGTGTGGTTTCAATTAAACAACCCGAAGATTTTAATCTCATAATTGATTTTGCCGGCAGCGGGAATTATTCATACAAATATATAAGGGAAAATCAACCTGATTTTAAGAAAGTGAAATCTGCCCTTAATGAATATTTAGAAAATTGCAAATTCCAAAATTGTATTATTAATATAAATTATATTAAGGCACTGGGATTATTCTAATTTACAGATGAATTAATCCCGGCGTCAGAAATTTATTAGAGTAATTTTTCCGGAGAATTAATGTGAAAAATATTTTTGCACTCCTTTTTGTATTATCATTTACCTGTTGTGTGTTTTCATTTTCTCCTGATGAAAAAGATCTTCCTTATAAAAACTCAAGACTTCAAATCGGTGACCGGGTTGAAGATTTACTGCAGCGCTTAACACTTGAAGAAAAAATTGATCTTCTCGGCGGGACCGGATTTGCCACAAAACCAATAGAACGGTTAGGCATTCCTTCTTTGAATATGACGGACGGACCCATTGGTGTGCGCTGGGAAAGTGCAACTGCATTTCCTTCCGGAATATTAATGGGTGCAACCTGGAATCCCGGATTAATCGGCAGGCTGGGAAAAGTACTTGCGGCTGAAACTAAAGCTAAAAAGCGAAACGTTTTGCTTGGTCCATGTGTAAATATCGCGCGTATTCCGATGGGCGGCAGAAATTTTGAAAGTTTTGGAGAGGACCCTTACCTTACTTCGCGAATTACTGTTGAGTATATTAAAGGGATCCAGAAAGAAAATGTTGCCGCAACAGTTAAGCACTTTGCTTCAAACAATCAGGAATACCAGCGGGATTTCGTAAATACCATTGTTGATGAAAGGACCCTTAACGAGATATACTTTCCTGCTTTTAAAGCCGCTGTTGAAGAAGCCAATGTTCTTGCAGTAATGGCTGCCTATAATAAATTAAACGGGTATTACTGCAGTGAAAATGATTATTTGCTGGTTGACAAGCTTAAAAAAGAGTGGAACTTCAAGGGACTGGTAATGTCCGACTGGGGTGCGGTACACAGCACTGATCTTACTTTTAAAAACGGTCTTGATCTTGAAATGCCGTTCGGGAAATATCTTAACCAGAATACCCTGCTGGATAAAATTAAAAGCGGCCAGCTGGAGGAGACCATACTGAATGAAAAAATCAGAAGAATCCTTTATGTAATGTTTGATATCGGGCTTTTTGATGATTATAAATATGATGAGTCTGAATTAAACACACCCGAACACAGGCAGCTTGCACTCGATGTGGCAAAAGAGGGAATGGTGCTTCTGAAAAATAATAATTCTATTCTTCCGCTTGATATTAATAAGATAAAATCGATTGCTATTATCGGACCAAACAGTAATATTGCCAGAACCGGCGGCGGAGGAAGTTCAATGGTTGTGCCCATTAAAACTGTAAGTCCGTTAGAAGCACTGCAGAATAAAATCGGCGCCAAAGTCAGAATCAATTTCGCCCAGGGTACGATGCTCGATGGTGATTCAAAATCGATCGATAGTGAGTTTCTCTTTACAAGTGAGGATATGTCTGAAAATGGTCTGAAAGCAGAATATTTTGCAAATAAAATTCTGGAGGGAGATCCTTCCAGAATTTTAATAGACAAAAAGGTAGACTTTTCCTGGAACTGGAGCGGACCGTTTGAGGATTTTCAAACTGATGATTTTTCCGTCCGGTGGACTGGTTTTATGCAAGTTCAGAAATCAGGTAATTATACGCTGGATGTTTCTGCTGATGATGGTACCCGTCTGTATATTGATGATGAACTGGTAATAAATGACTGGAATGACCATGCGCTTATGACAAATTCCTTTACAACTTACCTGGAAGTAGGCAGACTTTATAAAATTAAACTTGAATATTATGAAAACCAGGGAAGCGCAATAGTTAAACTTGGCTGGAGACCCCCGGATACTGAATTGCTTTCCAAAGCAATTGAAGCCGCAAAAAACTCCGATATTGCAGTAATATTTGCAGGCACTAATTATTCATATGAAAGTGAAGGATTCGACAGAAAAGATCTCGTTCTGCCAAATAATCAGGACCAATTGATAAAAGAAATTTCGAAAGTAAATAAAAGCACCATTGTTGTGCTTATTACCGGCTCACCGGTGCTGATGGATGAATGGATTAATGACGTTGATGCTATTGTAGAAGCCTGGTTTGCAGGCGAACAGGAGGGAAATGCAGTTGCCGAACTTCTTCTTGGTGAAGCAAATCCTTCAGGGAAACTTCCGATTACCTTTCCCGCAAGATGGAAGGATTGTTCCGCTTATGACACATATATGGAAAAAGATGGGATTACTGAATACAAAGATGGGATATATATAGGTTACCGCCATTTTGAAAAAAACAAAATTGAACCGCTTTTCCCTTTTGGTTATGGTCTGTCATACACTACTTTTGAGTACAGCGGATTAAATTTAGATGCAAAAGAAATGGATACTAACGGGAAATTAGTGGTGAGTTTTAAGCTTAAAAATACAGGGGGGGTCAAAGGTTCGGAAATAGCTCAGCTTTATATTAATGATAACGAAGCCTCAGTTGACCGACCTGAAAAAGAGTTGAAAGGCTTTAAAAAAATTACGCTGCTTCCTGGTGAAGAGGAAATCGTGAGTTTCGAGATTGACAAGAGCACTCTAAGCTTTTTCGATCCGGTAAAGCATAAATGGGTGACTGAGCCCGGTCAATTTATGGTCTTGATAGGAAGTTCGTCGAAGAACATTTTATTAAAAGATACATTTACCCTTAAATAAAAAAAGAAATGAAGTATATATTAATAATATTGTTCATCCTTACTCTCCCCGGTAACTCATATTCTCAGAGGGATGAAGGTATTATGGCTCGCATCGGGGAAAAAACTATTACAGTAAATGAATTCAGGTTGCGGTATGAGCTTTCACCGTTTGTCTCATTGAAAAACAGCTGGAATGAAGACTCGGTTAAGTATGATTTTTTCTACTCTCTTATTGCTGAAAAACTCTGGGCAATGCAGGCCAGGGAAACGGGTATGGAACAAAACAGCAATTTCACATTTTATTTTAAGCCGCTTAAAGAGATAATAATCAGGGATGCGCTTTTTAAAGAAGAAGTTGAAAATAAGATCAGACTTTCTCCTGATGATATCAACAACGGTATTATGAAAATTCAAACTACTCTGAATGTACTGTTGATATCTTCAAAAGATTCATCACTGATGTCTGATTTTTATGATAAAATTACTGTACCGGAAAACATTGATTCGCTTTTAACAAGGTACAATGGTCTTACACAGCAGGTCATTGAAATAAAACTTGGAAAACTTAAGGATGAGGAGATTGAAGACCTCCTGTACAGCATGAGTACCGGAGCATTTACCGAGCCCATAAAAAGCGAGATCGGATGGGTAATCTTCCAGGTTAAGGACAGGGTATCATCACCCATAGATTTATCAGATGAAAAGATTATAAATGAGTTAAAAAGAACCATACGGAGCCGGAGGGTTGAAAAACGGCACGGTGAATATTTAAAAACACTGCTTACCGGAATTAAAATATCCGCCGATGAAAAAATATTTCATAACGCCGCAAACCAGATAGCAAAAATACTATCTCTAAAGGCACCGCTTCGGATAGGTAATGATTCAACCAAACTTTTCGTTCTTGATGAAGCTGATTACCGCAGGATCAGGAGTAATATTGGCCAAAATTTTCTTTCAAAACCATTATTCACAATATTTCAAAAAGATATCCCGCTGGAAGATTTTCTCGCCACTCTGGCATTCAAGGAATTTGCAGTAAGCAGCACGGATACATCTGTTGTTTACGTAAAGCTTAACCAGTCTTTGAAGATATTTATGGAAGAACAGCTTATCACTCATGAAGCATATAGAAAAAAATTGAACAACGATCCTGCTGTTAGAGCTGAGCTGGAAATGTGGAGCGATAATTATCTTTCCCAGATGCTGAAAGTAAGTTATCTGGATTCAATAACCGTGTCTGATGATGAAGTGTATGATTATTACTTTAGCAAAGTAGCAAAGGATTCCAATTTTGTGCTGCTTGATCTGCAGTTAATATCACTGAACAATCTTGATGAAATCTCAGGTATACTGGATCAGATAAAAGAGGGTAAAGATTTTGGCTCTATAATTAAAAATTACGGCAAGACCGATCCTCTGGTAAATGAAAATGGCGAGACCGGACTGAAACCATTAATTCTGCTCGGAGATATCGGTGCTGTTGCGGGAAAATTAGAACTTAATCAGCTTTATGGACCGATTCGCCGTAACGATAGTTATTCCCTTTTTAAGGTAATTGAAAAAAAACAGTCTGACGACTCATTGACAATATCTTTTGAATCTGATAAACAAATGCTCCGGAATCAGCTGAGACTGCAGAAATTAAACGATCTTTTAAATGAAAAGACCTCAGAGTTTGCCTCAGGCAAAACCTTTAGTGTAAATGAAAATGTTTTAAGGAACACTAAAACGTTGCAAATAAAAATGTTCGTTCACCGTTTGATGGGTTTTGGTGGCAGAATTGCCGCAGTTCCGGTAACTGATAATTGGGCCGACTGGATCGACACCTATCAGCTTAAGAAAAAACTGCTGCCATGATGAAACAATATAAAAAACAATTGCAGATTTTTCTGTTTTGCCTTCTCTCGATTCTTACAGCGTCTGATATGAATGCCGCAGAAATTCTTTTTAACCAGGCAGGCTATTCGAAATCGCTGCCTAAATATTTTTATTATACGGCAAGTGCCGACAGCTTTTTTATAATTGAACAATCAAGCCAGACAATTTTTTTCCGCGGTGCTCTTCAGTATATAACAAATTATGATCCCGCTACCGGATTAGCAATTTATAAGGGTGATTTTTCATCCCTCAGCCGGGAAGGTGTTTACTTTATAAAAACAAATACCAATGACGTCTCTGGTGAATTTTCAATCTCCACGGACATTTATGGAGATGTCTTTAAAAAATCGCTTAAGGCTTTTTATTTCCAAAGATGCGGCACTGCACTGCTATATCCGCATGCCGGGGTGTATTACAGACCTGTCTGTCATACCCTCGATGCACTCTATCATTCAAGTACAGGTTTATCCGGATTCCACCAGTCACTAAAAGGGTGGCATGATGCGGGTGATTATGGGAAGTATGTGGTTAATGCCGGAATTTCGGCCGGAACAATGCTGATGGCTTATGAGAAATTTCCGGAAAAATTCAATGCCGACGACCTGAATATTCCCGAAAGCGGAAACGGTATTCCTGATATTCTGGATGAAGTTAAATATGAAATTGATTGGCTGCTTAAAATGCAGGATACCAGCGGCGGGATATTTTTTAAAATTACTACCGAACAGTTTGCTCCTTTTATAATGCCTGCACAGTCAACTGCTTCCAGATATATTTATCAGATGTCGTCTGCTGCAACCGGCGATTTTATTGCTGTGCTATCCCGCTTTGCAAGGCTATATGAACCATATGACTCGGTTTTCGCCGGTATATGTTTAAATGCCGCAGTTAATGCCTGGACTTATTTAATAGCCCAAACCGGTATTGTGCCTCCCGGCGGTTTTCATAATCCACCGGGGACGGGAACCGGAGAATATGGTGACGGCAATGACTCCGATGAACGGTTATGGGCTGCTTCTGAACTTTTTGAAACTACTGGCAGCCAGGTATACCGGGATTATTTTGATTTTAATTATAACCTGAACGGCATAATAAATTCCTCAATGTGGTGGGGAAACGTAAGAACACTCGCTCAGCTTACATATATGGATTCAAAACAGCCCTCAGCCGACAGCAGCATAATAAATAATATCGGGAGTTCACTTATAAATTACTGTGCCGGACTGCTTAACAAAAACCTGTCTAATGCTTTCGGCGTCACCCTTAATCCTGGCGAGTATACCTGGGGCTCTAATTCATCCATACTTAACAATGCAGTTATACTTATATATGGTTTTGAGCAAACCGGCAGCAATAATTTCCGCACCGCGGCTCTTGATCAGTTGAATTATATACTAGGTGCAAACGGTACAGCCTATTGTTTTGTAACTGGCATCGGACATAAAAAAGTAATGCATCCGCACCACAGACCTTCCCAGGCAGATGGAATTGCAGAACCAATTCCCGGACTCCTTGCAGGAGGCCCTGACCAGTACCTCGATGATCCTGTTCTTCAGAATATTTTTACAAGCTCAACTCCGCCTGCCCTCTGCTATATTGATGATGTCGGGAGTTATGCATCAAATGAAATTGCTATAAACTGGAATGCCCCGCTTGTATTCGTTGCCGGATATTTTAATAGTGTCTACGCCACTTCTGTTGATTATAAGAATGATACCGGTTCTTTAAATGATTTTCAATTGTTTCAGAATTATCCTAATCCGTTTAACTCTTCTACTAAAATAAACTTTACTCTGCCTCGCAGCGGAATGACATATCTTCGAATATATGATTCCATAGGAAGTGAAATAAAAACTCTGGTTAATGAATTAAAACCGGCAGGCAGTTACATAGTTGAATTAAATTCAGGCGAATTGGCTTCCGGAGTTTATTATTGCCGGCTTAGTTCCGGAGAGATGGTTCAGACCAGGAAAATTGTTGTTTTAAAGTAAATTTTGAGATATTTACCGGTTAGTTCTGTTAATATACAGTGGTGATTAACCTGAGAATGTTGGTATGATAATGACCTGTAAACCGGTAATGATTCCTAACCCGGTATTAGCCGGGATGGAGATGGTGAGGGGGCAGACACTAAAAATCATTGACCTTATAAATTACTTCAGCTTATAAACAAACATTCTCCTGAAGATAACTAATCTTCATAATCGAGCATTAAAATGAACAAGTAAATTGGTGGGCTTATGAATGAGTTAAAATATTCAATCCTGTTCATAATAATTTCATTCCAGGTCTTTGCACAACAATTTCCCGACAGCTTTACCGACGGGAAATACTATGAGGTTAACGGCGCTAAAATCTGGACAGTATCATTCGGCGCAGGAGAGCCGCTTTTCCTGATTGCCGGGGGGCCGGGCAATGCTCATTATTATATGAGACAATTTGACTCTCTCTCCGCTTCACATACCCTGATTTTTTTCGATGCTTTCGGACGGGGCAAGTCGGATACCGCATCCGATGTGAAAGAGTACTCTCTGGAAAGAGATATTGATGATCTTGAAGGTCTGCGTAAAGCAATGGGATTCGGCTCAATAAATATATTGGGACATTCGTACGGGGGAGTGGTTGCCCAGGGCTATGCTATAAAATATCCGGAACATGTTTCACATCTGATTCTTGCAAACACTTTACACAGCTACCTGATGTGGCAGGAAAACTGTGATAATTCCAATCATGAAATAAAAACAAATTACCCTGAAGTGTGGCAGGAGTTAATGAAAATCCGGGATCAGGGAGCTGTGTCAAGCGATCCCCTGCACCAGGAAATTTACGGCAGGATTCCCTACGGTTTTCTCTATGCATACAATCCCGATTATTTTATTAAAAAACCGGGGAGAAAAATTTATCCAAATAATATGAACTCAAAGCTCTACTATCAAATGGTGGGCAGGGACGGCGATTTTATTGTCACCGGCGATATCGGCACTTTTGATTACCGGAAAAAACTTAAAGATCTGAAAATGCCGGTGCTTATTTACGCAGGACGCTATGACCGGGTGGCTGTTCCATGGATGACCGTTAAATATAAAGAATACTGCCCCCAGGCGGAATTTGTGATGTTTGAAAAAAGCGGGCATAATCCGCAGGTGGAAGAACCGGGAGAAACTATCGCCCTGATAAAAGAATTTCTTAAGAAGCAATAAACAGGCGTTAAATAATTATGACTGTACCGGTAAATAAAAAATTCAGGAACGTGGATGAATATTTATCCACATTTGACCCGGAGATCAGGAGTATTTTAGAAAGTCTCAGAAAAACAATTAAGGCAGCAGCTCCCGAAGCAGAGGAGGTTATAAGTTATAATATGCCTGCCTTTAAATTTCACGGTATACTTGTTTATTATGCTGCTCATAAAGAACATATCGGATTTTATCCGGCAGGCTCCAACGTTGTAGAATTGTTTAAGAATGAACTTAAAGATTATAAAACCTCAAGAGGTACAATACAGTTCCCCTTCAGGCTACCTATTCCGCACAGGCTGGTTAAGAAAATAGTCAGATACAGGGCACAAGCCAATCTGGAAAAGGTATTGCTGAACCGAAGGAAAAAGTAAATCCCGCCCCCTTTCGTTTTATCTTTCCAGTGTGGCTTCGGCTGCTTCTTTTAACTTTATTTTCCTTTGGTTGAAATAATAAAATGCTATTGCCGGAAGGATAAACCCGATACAGCTTAAAATGAGCTTCAGTTCGTAAATATATATGGAAGAAATATCTTCGGTAGGTACAAATGCAAATGCAATTCCGAAAACGCTCATCATTCCCCCAAGAATACCGGCAGTGTAAATGACTATCTTCCTCTTAAAGTATGCATTTTTATTTCCGTAAACAGTCCTGATTTTTATTAATGAGGCAAACATATAAACATAAGGAATAAGCTGTAGTATAACCGTGGTTTGAAGAAGAAAAAGATACATGTCGCTTACAGATGATCCGATCAGTGCAATTAGCAGTACTATGCTGGATGCCGTTCCCTGCACGATCAGAGCAATATGGGGAGTTTTATGCCTGGGGTGAATAGTGCCCAGTGCAGACGGAAGGTACTTGTCTATCCCGATCACGAATGGAATTCTGGCTGCCCCGGAAAGCCAGGCCGAAGTATTACCTGCTGCGTTCATTATCATTAATATTGCTACCGGAAATACCAGCCAACCCAAACCGATTGCGGTTGAAGCCTGTTCAATTCCCTGCAGAATTCCTTCGATAATCCCGATCTCCGATGATGGAATGGCAATCAGCAGAGAAGTGGTAACCACCAGGAACAGCACTACAGTTGATACCCCCGATATTACTATTGACCGGGGAATGTTTTTCTCAGGGTTTATGATTTCATCGTTGACCACTGAGCCAAGCTCCAGTCCTACATAATTCAGACAGACTATACTGAGCAGAGCAAGGAACTGCCAGTTGCCGAAAGAAGGTAATACAGCAGAAACTGAAATTTCATTTGCAGCTCCTGTGGTGAAAAAAGTTGCAGCAGCTATCGTAAAGATGGTACCAGCAGTTATGAATGTTGCGGTGGCACCCAGATTCTGGATCCATTTACCAACACCGAATCCCCTGATATTCAGGTAAGTTATCAGCCAAAGCAGTCCCAGGGAGACGCTCATCATAAACAAAGGATTGCTGGCAAGCGGCGCAGTGAAATTTCCACCTATATAAAGTATGAACCCGATTATATAAAAAAGAAGGGTGGGAATGTAGAAAATATTATTGACCCAATAAGCCCAGCCTGATATAAAACCGTGAAAATCACCCCACGCAGTTTTGTTCCATATATAAATTCCCCCCTCACTGGGCAGTCTTTTTGAAAATTCAAGTACCGCCACTGCCTGCGGGATGAAAAAGAAAAGGAATCCAGCCAGCCATAATACAAGGGCCACCGGACCGGCACCGGCTACTACCGGAACACTGTTTAAGTTTACAAGTGCTGCAATAAGAAAAAACGAAAGATCTGGCAGACCCAGCACCCGCTTCAGTTGCGGCAGTTTATTGCTCAATTCCTGTTAAATTCTCCTTCAAAAACTTTCGTTTTAAAATTATTAAATAATATTTTAATAGCAAGGGCACCCGCACAAATTCCTCTTTTATCTGCAATCTTTGCTATCTTTCTGCTGCAGAAATAGTTAATTCAATTAATGAGAATAAAATGAAACTTCCTGTAGCTGTATTTTTTTTATTCATACTTAATTCAGGATGCAATATGCACACCGATGAGCAAATCGATAATCTGTTCTCTGATTATAATAAATCCGGAATGCCCGGGGCTGCCGTAATGGTGATCGGGGAAGGGGAAATTATCTTTGAAAAAGGCTACGGACTGGCAGATGTTGAAAAAAATCTGCCCGTTACCGAAAATACCAACTTCCGGCTGGCATCGGTTACAAAGCAGTTTACCGCAATGTGCATTCTTAAGCTGATTGAGAATAATGAGCTGAAAATGAGCACCACACTTACTGAAATTTTCCCGGGCTTTCCGGTATATGGAAATAAAATCACTATTAAGAACCTGCTGCAGCATACATCAGGACTGATCGATTACGAGGATCTTATTGACGATACCGTTACCGTCCAGGTAAAAGATAAGGATGTGCTGGATATGATGATGAAAACGGATTCGACATATTTTGAACCCGGAAGCGTGCACCGCTACAGCAATACCGGCTATGCGCTGCTGGCATTAACTGTTGAAAAAATTTCAGGCCGAAATTTTCGTGATTATCTGCGGGTTAATATTTTTGATCCGCTGGAAATGAATAATACCCTGGCTTTCGAGAATGGTATTAATGAAATCAGGAACAGGGCTTACGGCTATACCATAAACGGGAATGAAATTGAATTCACAGATCAAAGCGTTACCAGTGCGGTACTTGGCGACGGCGGAATCTATTCGTCACTGAATGATATTTATAAATGGGATCAGGCGCTTTATACAGATAAACTTGTTGATAAAAAATATTTCCTGGAATCATGGACACCCGGTGTTACTGCTGACGGAAAAGAATTTCAGTACGGGTACGGATGGCATCTTGAAAATTATGATAACCATAAAGTTGTTTACCATACCGGAAGCACCCGTGGATTCAGGAATATAATATACCGCATACCTGAGAAGAATTTTACAATTGTGATCCTTACAAACCGCAACTCCGGACCGGAATCCACCACGCTCGATCTTGCCCATAAGATTGTTGGAATTTGTTTCCCGGATTAACAGGATAATCATTAATCTAAGTTCATTGATTATTAAGGTGCCACTTGTCCCTACAATCATCAGAATGAAATACAAGATTAGAAGAATGATTGGTGCTTGTCCCTTCCGTTTTGATGGTATTCAGAATAATTGAAAAATGGTTAATTATGTAAAAATCCTTAAAATCTATTTGGATTTGTTACAATATGGTATACTCTTCGTATCATCCAACCGGCACCCGGTATATACCCTCGGAACATCCTGCGCAATTTAGCCGGATGTGCGCAGGGTAAACACAGGCTAAGTGCAGGATGTGCCGGAGTTGAATATCAATCAGAACCTATTGCCCAACAGATATCATCTATTGTAGTATCCCCCCTCTTTTTTTAGCAGAAAACAAAGAAGACCGAAGCATTTTTTCCAATATATGTAATGCTACATAACTTTTATATAAAGAAAAACTATTAAAAAACTTGACAAACAACATATAATGTATTATGATTGTATCAGTACAAATAAACACAATAATTAATTATGCTTAAGCTGAACTTAAACTCGCCTGTCCCGATTTATGAGCAGATAGTGGAAGAAATCAAAAGGCTCATCAAAACCGGTGAACTGAAAGAGGGTGATCCTCTTCCTCCCATAAGGTCTTTTGCCTCACAATTAGACATTGCAGCAAACACTGTTGCCCGGGCTTATCAGGAATTATACAATCAGGATCTTATCGAGGGCAACCGGCGGAAGGGAAGTTATGTAAAGAAAGCATTGGTTGAACTGGATGATGACGATTCGAAGATATTCAAGGAACCGATCCTGAATCTGATCAGAAAAGGATTAAGCAAAAATGAAATTGAAATTATATTCAACCGAAATATAAATCAGATATTCGACTAAGGAGCAGAAATGGAAAACGAGACAATTTTAAGAATATTCATATTTGCAACTATAACACTCTGGATATTTCTGTTGGTTCACACCCTGTACAAGAGCAGCAGAAAAATACTTACCAGACAGGGATACGGAGATGAGTTCATAGATTTTATCCGCAGAACCAACCTTAAGAGGAATATCGGGATAGGGCTGGTTGTCCCGGCAGCCGGAATAGCAGCATGGCTTCTGGCTTTATGGCTGATCGGTGATCTTGACCAGCCGAAAAATATCATATTTGTTTATCTTTTCTGGCTGCTGCTTATCATTCCGTTCCCCATAATGGAAATGCGTTCAGCTCCCAAAGAGCTGAAGGAGATTATCAAAAAAACAAATACCGATGTTATTGTGGATTTCGGTTTCAAAATACTCCACCTTGTCTTTAATCCGCTGGCGGAACTTTTATTTTCTCTCCTCTACCTGGCTTATTTCATGTTTTACATTGAATTGTTCCACGTGGCATTCATCCACGTTGGTATACTATGGACCCTTTACGGCACTTTACGGTTTGCAAAGAATTTAACCCGTCCGGGTATACGGGAAGCTTATATTTTCAGTTTTATCTTTTTAATGCTGAACCAGTTCATCCTGATCTATCATATTATGAGAGAAGTGCTGCGCAGGTATTCATGCGAAGCCTGTTTACCGGAGTCCGGATTCATTCTCGGAATTGCACTAGGGGTTGCTCTTATTATTAAATCCATCTATTACTTATATAAGCTTCCGGAATTCAATATGAGGCTGAAGTCATAAAAGAATCGGATACATAAAAAAAAGATGGGAGAATTTTAGGCAGATAAAGACTTCCGGGAAATCCGGTCCTGGAAAACATCTATTGATCCCGGAAAGCAGTCATCTTTTATATAAAGATGCACCGGAAGAGGTAATTTCTGAAATCCGGAAGATGATGCAATCTGGTTTAAAATAGCGGGCCGGAAAAACTTGACTTCTCATTCCATAACGGATATATTAAAGCCATAAGATCGGCAGTAGCTTCATCTGTCGTGTTGTAGAACTGGTCGTTTATTATAATTTCATATGGAAGAATTCTTAAAAAATTACCTGGGTTTATCCGCCTCGTTGCAGTCGAAGCTCCTTGAATCCTTTTTTGTAATCTTAATTATAGTGATTATACAAAGGGTTTTAAAGAAATTTATTGTTTCAAAGATCAGTGATATAAAACTACGCTACCAGTGGCAGAAGATATCACTTTACCTGGCGGTATTCCTGATAATAATTTTCCTTGCAAACACCTGGCTGCATATTTTCGGTTCGGTGGCAACCTTTTTAGGACTGATATCTGCAGGCATTGCAATAGCCCTGAAGGATCCTCTGGTTAACATGGTAGGCTGGTTTTTTATTCTGATCCGCCAGCCGTTTAAAGTAGGCGACCGGATTCAGATAGGCAAGGTATCAGGGGATGTTATTGATATACGGCTATTTCAGTTTTCATTGAATGAAATCGGCAACTGGGTGGATGCCGATCAGAGCACTGGCAGGATAATCCATATTCCCAACGGAATTATATTTACAGAACCGCAGGCTAATTTTACTGCAGGGTTTCAGTACATCTGGAATGAAATCCCGGTGCTTGTAACATTTGAAAGCAACTGGAAAAAAGCAAAGCAGATCCTTACCGATATAGTGAATCTTCATGGCGTTTTGCTTAATTCCGAAGCCGAAAAACAGATTAAAGAAGCTGCAAAGAAATTTTTAATATTTTA
>DJMM01000100.1 GCA_002435365.1 Ignavibacteriales bacterium UBA6490 | reverse complement strand
AAAGTCATCTGCGCTGTGCTGTTTTTTCGACTGCAGAAGTTCCCTTATCCTTTTTATACGGGAATCGGGCTCCCACAGCGTGGTTATGTACTGGCTGAAATTTTCAACCACCTTATTATTGGCTGTGGCGATATAATTTTCAGGAGGATTCAGAAAAAAAGGCTGTGAGTAGTAGGGCAGATATCCCTTCCAATCCCCTGCAGATGTTGAGCCGTCATAGATTACTGCCTGTTTTGTTCCTCCTCTTAATGGAATTCGTGAGCCCATCAGGTAGCCGATATTTCCGTCTTTATCGGCATAAACAAAATTCTGGCCGGGCAGTGCATAGCTTTTAAGCGCATCCCGGAAATCTTCCCAGTTACGGGCAATATTGATTTTATAGAACGCAAGCATTTCATCACTGAAATCATTTCCGTTCCATCGCATACTTATAACCGATCTGCTGATTTCACGGTTTGAGTATAAGAAATCGTAGGGATGAATATCTGATACTATCGGTCCCCGGTGTGTATATTTGATAACATATTCCGCATCCAGGGAATCTTTTACTTTTATTCTCACCTTACGCGATTGCAGCTCTTTCCATTTACCGTCCAACAGATAATTTTTTCCGGATGAATCAATCTTTTCAATATAAAAATCGCAGTCGTCCGCCATCAGGTTTGTAAGGGTCCAGGAGATGTTTTCATTTTTCCCGATCACTATTCCGGGCACGCCGGGAAGGGTAACACCCTCAGCTCTTAGGTCTCCTCCCCTTAAAACTGCGGCCATCCATCTTCCCGGAGCGCTGTAAGCAAGATGAGGATCATTGGCAATTATAGGTTTGCCGCTGGATGAGGCAGAATTATTTACAGCCCAGTTGTTGGAACCGATCTGAGTTCCGCCGAATCCGAACAGCTGCCTGAATCTCCTGTCGGTTTTTATAAACGAAAGATCAATTTTATTATCATCCAGAAATAACTGATTGCCGAAAGGTTCGCTTGAAATATATTCCGGAAGAATTTCCGCCGCCTTTTTTGATCCTATCCTGGCGGCAATATAAGCATACGTATAATCGACCCACCAGGCAATATTCAGCTCCCACCCCATCATCCGTATAATGATGAGGGAATGTTCAGGTTTCCATTCATATGGTTCATAGCCGAGAATATCAAACTCAACCGGATATTTCCCTTTTTGGTTTTTAATATAATAATTTACTCCTGCAGCATAGGAAACCAGAAGTTTTCTTACTACCGGGTCTATCCTGCTAAAATTATCATAAGCAAATTTTCTAATTCCTACGGTAAGAAACATTTTATCAAAAGGAAGCATTTCGCTGCCGAGTACTTCACTCAATCTGCCTTCCCCGGCACGGCGAATCAGATCCATTGAAAACATTCGTTCCTGGGAATGCACATATCCCAGTGCAAATGCTGCATCTTCTTCATTCTGGGCAAGAATATACGGAATAGCCAGGCTGTCACGGTAAATCTCAATACCACCGTTTATTTCACGGGTAGAAATTTCTCCTTCATAAACCGGAAGGGGTGCGTGCAGCATTTTGTAAAAAACAAATCCAAGGACGATTAAAAAGATTATGGTTGTAAATGATAACCCCAACACAATTTTTAACCATTTACGCATATTTTTCCATTATAATTTGTACACTTCAGTTTACTTCGTTAAAATAAGAATAAAAAAAATTCTTTAACAATTAAGTGATAATCCCACCACTTATTTTTTGAAGAAGATAAATAAAAATATCTTCACTTAGACTATAATTTTGTTTCTACCAGCTGCAGAACGAAAATAATTTCAGACTGCAGATCGCAGGAAAACATAAACCTTGTATTAATATTCCCGAAATCAGGATTTTTGCCGTTCGCTTGTAAACTTTACCTCTAACTGGTGAGATTCTGTCCTGATCCAAATTCCATTCAATCCCCAAAAAAATGGGAACAGAATCAGATCAGACCCAGGTTAGAATCAGGATAGAATCAGGTCAGGTGGTAAATTATTTCGATTTGTTAAGTATTATCAAACCGCAAATCCGGAGCCGCATTTTTACATATTTTATTATCCGGTGACCGTACAACCTTAAAATTCTCCATTCCGGAGTTTCGCCGGTATTAATATTTTTTGCATACGCTCTAATTTGTATATTTCAGAATGAAGATTAAAGATGTTAAGACAGTTTTAAAGGGGATGACGCTGTCTGAGCTGAAAAATTATTTTATCAGTATCGGTGAACCGCCTTTCCGCAGCGAACAGGTATTCAACTGGATGTATAACCATCATGCCGATGATTTCCGGCAAATGGAGAATCTTCCCAAAAGCCTGAGAAATAAACTGGCAGAAACGGCCGAGCTTTTTACACTTAAAACCGTCGATTCCGAAATATCCGGAAGCACCGGGACAAAGAAATATGTGTTTTCGGCAGGTGAAAAGAATTTTATAGAGTCGGTTATAATACCTGAAAGCAAACGGAATACACTCTGTATTTCCACCCAGGCCGGATGTCCTCTCGATTGTAAATTCTGTGCAACCGGTTTGATGGGTTTTAAGAAAAATCTAACGGCCGGTGAAATAATCGATCAGTACATCCTTGCCGCAAAAGATTACGGCAGGGAAAAAATCTCGAATATTGTATATATGGGTATGGGTGAACCGCTGCTTAATTACACTGCCGTGCTCAGCTCCCTGGAAATTTTTTCGGACGAGCTGACCACCGGTATCAGCCTGAAAAAAATTACTGTAAGCACCGCCGGTATTGCTCCGAAAATAACTGAACTTGCGGATAGCGGATTAAAAGCAAAAATCGCCTTCTCGCTTCATTCCTGCTTCGATGATATCCGGGACAGGATTATGCCCATCAATAAAAAATATCCGCTGCAGAAAAATATTGAGGCATTGAAATATTATTCAAGGACAACAGGAACCCGGATTACTTTTGAATATGTGATGCTGAAAGGAATAAACGACAGGAAAGAGGATATAAATGCGCTTGTAAAATTGTGCAGTTCAATTCCCTCAAAAATTAATCTGATTCCGTTTAACTCTTTAAAACATATGAATCCCGGGGGCATTTCCGCAGATCTGGAACCCACTTCACAGCAAAGGATTGAGGAATTTGCAGATAAACTGCGCAGTAAAAATATTACGGTAATGGTAAGATTCACACAGGGAGATGATATTGCTGCGGCCTGCGGGCAGCTTGCAGTAAACTATTGAATATGAAAAAACTATCACACGAAGAAATTACATCCGCCAGATCCAGCCTGGAAAAAATTCACCTGGTTGAAAAAGTTCCGCTTTATATAGTACTTAACAGTATCCGCAGCAATTACAATGTGGGATCGATATTCCGTACTTCGGATGCTGCAATGGTAAAAAAACTTTATTTATGCGGCTATACTCCGGCCCCGCCTAAAAAGGAAATTCTTAAAACTGCGCTCGGTGCAACTGAAAGTGTAGCCTGGGAATACGTTAAAGATCCAAAAGAGGTTATTCTTAAGCTTAAGGAAGAAGGCATAAAAATCTGCGCGCTTGAAATTACAAGCAAAAGCAGAATGTATTATGAAGTTGAAAAACAGGATTTTCCACTATGTATTATTGTGGGCAACGAAATAACGGGGGTTTCCCAGGATCTGATCGACTTATGCGATTTTTCATTAGAAATTCCGCAGTACGGAATTAAGCATTCCCTAAATGTTGCCGTAGCTTATGGTATCGCGGTTTTTGAGTTGGGAAAGGTCTGGAGGGGAAAAAACTAGTTGAAAAGGGATTCAGAAAATTTACAATTGCGAATCAGCGGGTATGGATGAAGTATTTTATTTTACAAAATAGATTTGTTATAAAAATATTTATGCTGAGAATTTCCCGAATCCGGAATACATGACAATTACTGACAGCTGTTTACTCAGAACGGAAATCCGAAATTAAAATACATGCCGGAATCTTCTGTTGATTTTGCATAATAAAGCGTAAACAGGTATTCCGGTTTTACAAATGACATCCAGATTCCGCCGCCGTATGAATTGTGTATCTTCTTCGATTTTTCGTACTGATAAAAAACCTTTCCTGCGTCTCCAAGTGCGGTAATGCCTAAATAGAACGGTACCAGCAGTTTTGTCTGCAGAAGAAAAAATCTCAGCTCCAGACTGGAATAGAGAGATGCATCGCCTGCAAACCTGTTCCTGTCGAACCCTCTCAGGGAATAGTCACCGCCGATAAATGCTGATTCAAAGAACGGGAATCTTCCCCATATTTTTTCAGCACTTGTTTTGAATGCAACAGAGGATAATCTTATCTGCGGCTGTGAGAGATAAAAACTTACTTCAGTTTTCAGCTTAGCAAATAACGACTGATCCTTTTTTACCGGGGGATGAATACTTCCGGTTGTTCTGAAATATACGCCGGAAACAGGAAAATCCTTGCTGGTCCTTGAATCATAGGTAAAATCAGTGATGAGTGTAAGCAGCAGCATATTTCTGGCTCCGTACGGATCCAGCTGAAAGAGGAAATCCCCATGATCCGTATCGGTGTATTTCAATTGCGTTCCGATTGTTAAAGATGATTCCCTGCCCAGCATAAATTCCACCGACGGTTTAATATACAGCTGCTGCTGTTTCACTTTGTAATATTCATTATGGAACAGCCCGGCATTGAAGCCGGTTTCATTTCCATAGCCGTAAAAATTAAGGACTTCCAGTCCGGATGATTTTGCCTCCAGAAGATATTTTATTCCCGGTGACAGCGGATTGAATTCTCCTTTATATCTTATGCGGAACCTGTCCGCATGCAATGCATACCCGCCAGTCAATTCCATTCTGTAAACATAAGAGGGTCTTCTGAAGCCGAATTCATAAAGAATACCGCCTCCTCCTATAAACAAACCGTCATCCGGATTTATGCTGAACCATGGTGCAAACCTCCAGTCGTGACCCCAATCCCTGGGAATTTCTATCTTATCAGGATCATTTTCAAAACTTTCATTTCTGATATCCGTACTGCTGCCGGCTGAAAAGAAAGTCTTATCGCCGCGGTCAATCAGGACGGTTTTATTCTCAGCATCAGGCACCGGCAGGAATGAAAAAAGATATCCGTTAACCAGAGAGTTATCGATCAGTGTATCTTTATCCTGGTCACCTGATATAAAAATTTTAATGCTTTCATCCACGGTTCCGGTAACGACGGCTTTATCATTGCCGCCATTAAGTATTATTCTGATTTCTTTTGTTTCATCAGCAGAGAAAATTCTTTTATAGAAGGGTACGGGTTCAGGTTCCCTGTTTTTGTTCAGACGGAAGGCCTTAATCTCCGCTTCATTATCGTTGAGCCTTAGGACTTCAACAAGTTCATCCTCATCACTGAGATGAATATCGGTATATTTTATAATCTGTGCATAAAAGTCGTCGGATATTTCATTAAGTTTATCGCGCCTGGACTTTAATTCGTCGATAAGCTTCTGGCCTTCCCTGATGAACATCTCTTCCGGTAGTCTTTTAACCGCCAGTGTAATTACTGAATCTGTAATTCTTTTTTGAACAAATGCAGC
This sequence comes from Ignavibacteriales bacterium UBA6490, assembly GCA_002435365.1. Classification (GTDB taxonomy): domain Bacteria; phylum Bacteroidota; class Ignavibacteria; order Ignavibacteriales; family Ignavibacteriaceae; genus UBA6490. The sequence continues at coordinate 37,912 of DJMM01000100.1, read as the reverse complement.
AACAGAATCCCACTCAGCTTTTGTCAGGAAGTGAAGGAATCTTCTGTCAGTATACCTGCCTGACCAGGTTATTGCCTCGACGTCATAGTATGTATCACTGAAATGCTCGAGCTGGGTTACAGACATTTTAACGATAAACGGAAACAGACCGTCATATTTTGCGAAGGCCTGGTCGCGGTCGCGGGGAATGGGATACCAGTATTTCCGGTCATCAATTGAAAACCTGGCCCACCGCCACTGATCAATATGCCTGTCCCAGTCCCCGATCAGAATATCTGCCAATCTTGCTTTCAGATACTCTGCAGAATTTACAAATTCGCTGTTGTCTGCTCTGAGTTTTTCAATAAGCTTTTCAGTACCAACAACTTTTTCAGCTCCCATAAAATTGAGACTCTCAATATCATATTCATCGGGATGGTATTCTATAGTACCGAACAAACCTCCGAATTCCTCCTGGTAAGGTCCAAGCTTTTTTGAATCGGGAAGTATGCACAAAACAGGCTCCGCCTGCAGAATTCCAAGGGTGTTCAGCAGGGGGGAAACAATCAGGGGTGCCATGGGGTTTGACGAACTGATCTGATCCTGCAAAATGTCTGATGCAAAAGTTTCTCTCAGCTCCACAGGCAGCGCTTTTTCGGGATCCTTGTTTATCGAGCGGAACTTATAAACAACACCATTTTTACTTCTGAACTTAAGAGATTTGGTCTGCATTCCCCCGCCCCTCTCAAAAGGTGTTATTCCTCCTTCAAATGTGTCAAGGTCAAGAACAGGAGCTTTAACCGGCACAGTCCACAGACTTCTCCAGTGGCTGCCGAAAAACACTTTAAACAGCCAGCCTGCCTCATAATCTTTTCCTGGTATTACTGTCTTATAATTAGCGGAATCATTCTGGCTGTATAAAAGCACTGACGATATTATCATCAGCAGGAATATATTTCTATACACTCCGAATTTGCATAACATCCGGGTTACTTTCTATCTCTCCTTTCAGTAAATTATAAATTCCGTACTGGGCACGCACCTGGTTCCTGCTTTTACTTTTTACATAAGGATTACTCTGTGTTAAATTAATTTTCCGTGCTTTTGTATTATCCTTAAAATAAATTCCCAGCACCTGTTTCAGCCTCGTTTTTATATTCTGATCATGAATTGGAATAAGCAGCTCGATACGCCTGTCGAAGTTCCGGGTCATAAAATCTGCAGAAGCAATGAACATTTTTTCTTCCCCGCCCGCATAAAAATAATAGATGCGGGAGTGCTCAAGGAACCTGTCGACAATGGATCTTATTTGGATATTCTTTTGCGGTTTTACTCCGCATATTCCCCTTACCGTAATTTTAATCCTTACACCCTGCTCTGCCGCGGCATAAAACAGTTTAACGGCTTTTTTATCCTCGATGCTATTCAGCTTCAGAATAATTAATGCCTTCTTTCCTTCTTTTGCATTAAGCATCTCATTGCCGACCAGCTTATCAATGGTTGTCCTGAGGTTAAATGGTGCCACAGCAAGGGTTGTAAAATCTTCTTCCCCGGTTTCACGGGAGAGTATATTAAACACACTGCGGACATCAGAAGTTATATTTTTATCTGCAGTAAATAGTGCAATATCCGAATAAAGCAGCGCGCTGTTTTCATTGAAATTACCTGTTGAGAGATATGCATATTCTTTTCTTTTGCCGTTTTCGATTCTGCTGATCAGGCATATTTTTGAATGGACTTTAAGACCGGGAAAGCTGTACAGAACTTTAACGCCTGCTTTTTCAAGATCATCGGCGTTCCGGAAGTTCAGCTCCTCATCGAACCTGGCCTTCACCTCTATAAAGGCTGTAACCGGTATCCCGCTGCGCGCAGCTTTTATTAAAGCTTTAACCACCTGTGAGTCTTTGGCAGTGCGGTATAAAGTGATCCTGATCGACTTCACATTTTTATCATCAGCGGCTTCGTTCAGGAGTTTAAGTATATATTCAAACGAGTGATAAGGATAATATAAAAGAATATCGCCCGCTTTTATGACGTTAAAAATATTCCCGTTTTCAAAATCAGCGGACTTCAGAGGCAGCATCGGTTCATAGCTGAGTTCTTTATTTTCAGGAACAGGGAACCTGAAGAAATCATAATAATTATGGTATCTGCCTCCTGGTATCAGGGAATCCTTTGAAAGGTCAAGTGTCTTTTTTAAGTATTTAAGAAAGTCAGTGGGCATCTTTTCATCGTACAAAAACCGGCATGGTGCACCGGTTTTCCTTTTACCGAGGGAGCTTTTTATCTTCTCGAGCAGGTTACCGCTGAATTCGTCATCAATATAAAGATCCGCATCGCGGGTAAGTTTAACGGAATAAGATTCCATTATCTCGCACTCCGGAAAAATTTTATGCAGGTTAAATCTTATCAGGTCATCCAGAAACATTATGTAATGTCTGCCGTGTTCTTCGGGCAGCAGCACAAATCTTGTCAGGATATCGGAGGGGATCTCAAGTATGGCATACCTGCACCCGGCCGGACTTTTATCCGGTCCTTCATCTATTCCCGGAATGGGCTTTATCTTAACAGCCAGATAAATGGCATTGTTTTTCAGAAACAGGGGGTTTTTTTTACCGTATGCAAGCGTTGTATTAAGTACAGGAATAACTTCCTTTAAAAAATAATTCTGCAGGAATTCACTCATCGAATCCGGAACCTCATTCTCGTTTATGAGATAAATGCCGTTGCTGTTCAGTTCCGGTAATATTTTTTCGCGGAATATTCTTCCGAACTCATTCTGCATTTTATCCACTTTACTGTGAATTTCCTTCAGCAGTTTTACAGGTTCAATTTTCAGTTTCTTTCTTTTCTTTTTCTTCAGACCGATAATTGAGCGGAGCGATGCAACCCTGACCCTGAAGAATTCATCCAGGTTGGATGAAAAAATTGCCAGAAATTTTATCCGTTCGTACAACGGCACAGAAGGATCTTCTGCTTCCTGAAGTACCCTCTGATTGAATGAGAGCCAGCTAAGTTCGCGGTTAAATATTCTGCTCATTCCTCACCCTTTGTCAAATATTTTTTAGGATATTCAAAAAAGGAAAGCGTGCACGAGCCTTTTTTTAAGATGCTCCAGCTTCCCTCTTTATAATTCAATCCCACTGTTCCGGCTGTGGGTATATTTTCAATAAATTCGCCCGAGAGAATATTTGCAAGGTTTGTAATTCCGGGATTATGCCCAAAGATCATTACACTACTTACCGAATCATCCACCGCATTAATCACTTTCAGCATTTCACCGGCATCAGCAAGATACAATTCTTCAGTGAAAAACAATTTTTCCTTTGGCATACCGGTTTCCTTACAGAACACTTTTGCAGTCTCTGCCGCGCGTACAGCATTGCTCGAAACAGCCATTTCAGGTTTAATATCATGTTTAGTCTTTAATAGCTTACCCATAAAAGGAGCATCCCTCAAACCCCTTTTATTTAAAGGTCTTTCAATATCCGGAAGGTTGTCATCCTTCCAGCTGGATTTGGCATGCCTTATAAGCAGTAGATTTTTCATCTGTTCCTCATTCAATCAAAGGATTAAGATTTGTGGTACCGGGATAAGCAAGTACGGCTATTGCAAAAGCAATAACTGACAATATTATTCCATACATAAAAATATTATAGCAAATTCTGAGATACAGGTATTTTCTTCCCAGCACCTGACCGAGATAATAGAAGTCCTTTATCATACTGCCGTATAAATATTCCTTATCCTTCATCATCTCCTTCATTCCCCAGTCAAAAGTTTTCAGATCCATCCTGAAAAAATTTCCGAAGAATAAAAGATTTGTATCTTTTCTTTTTATATCATCCTCTGTAAATGTACCGGAAGTGATTTTGGGACGTGTTACCACGACGGCATAAATCAGAGTAGTTAAGCTTACAATTGTGATCAGCGCAGTAGGCAGTATGAGATGAGGATTGCTGTCCAGCTTCCTTGCCAGAACAGCAATAATCGCAGTAAGCAGCAGAGTATTAACGGAGATCATAATATTTGCTTTGCTGTCAGCCATTCCGCTGAATTCAACGTGCGTGCGCATAACATTACGGAACATAGTTTCAATTCCGCGTATTACCTGTTTGTCTGTTTTTATCTTCTTTTTGTAATCCTCTTCCGGGTCCATTTGTCCTGTCCCTTCACTGGCTGATTTTGCTTTTGCCTTTTCCAGATTTTTCAATCTCCTTTCTTCAAAATTTTTTTTAGCATAATCCGTGTAAAATGTGATTGATGAAATGAAATTCACATTATTTATTATCCACTGAGCATCGGAATATTCCTCCCCAAGCATATTTTTCCACTCCTGACGCAGTAGTTCGCTTTTTTTATTGAAGCCTTTCCTACCGGTGTGTGAAAGATCCGCATCGCACAAAACCATTTCAATTATATTCTTGGGATCTGACGGAAGATGGGTTGTCATAATAGCTGAACAAACTGTATCTGCATCCTCCGCAGGGTAATTGATCGATTCAAGAAACCCTCTGCAGATCTTTGTGCTTGCTTCTTCATGATTACCGTAAGATTCTGTAATACCTGAATCGTGGAACCAGCAGGCTAAAAGCACTTTTTCTTTCTGCTTCTCTTCAAGACCGGCATATTCGCAGATTTCGGCTGCTATGCTGGCTACATCAATTGTATGATCAAGGTTGTGGTATGTACATCCGGGCGGAAGCTTTTCATTGAACAGGTTTGTAACATATTCTTCTGCTTTCTTAATAACAGAATTCATTTTTTCCTCTTAATAAGAAAAAGTAATGATAAAGAGTATATTCTAATTTAAAAAGAATAAATAATATTAATCCCGTTTTCAGACGGAATAACCGAAAACTTGCTGCTGAACAGACTTTCAGTACCCGCTTTTTCCCTTTGTAACATAAAACTTCCGGTCAGCACATCTGTATCCCGGCCTTCAGATTCTGCTGAAAGAGGCGACAGGAAAAAAGATGCGCAGCTGGTGAAGTATAACCCGGCATCATCAAAGGCAGTTTCAAAAATATTTTTCCCCACTGCTGAACTGTCCTGCGCATGCAAGTAAGGAAACACAAATACCAGAATAATTAAAATCAGACGCATCAAACTCAAAACAGGTTATACTGCAGACCAATATTAGTGGATAATGTTGAAGGATTGCTGCCGAGCTTTGTATAACTTCCGGTTATTGTAAGAAAAATATTGTTTTCGAGATAGAACCAGAACGAGCTTCCAAGATTATTCGTAAATACAGCATCCCGGTTTTCCGGTTTCAGTACTTCTATCTTATAGTTGGTCACAAAGTTTATTTTATTACTGAGCTCGTATATAAAATCAACACCGAGACTGGTTGTAATTTTCTTTACAAATGATGAGTCCATCGGTGTAAAAATCCTTGCTGTCGCATTTATCTGGAATTTCCAGCTGAGAGGGACTGAATATCTTCCGCCTAATGAAAGATTCGGATTTCCGACAGGACTTTTATCACTGGTGGTCAACGGAAACAGAATTCCTGCTGTAGCATCCCAACCGTAAAACCGCTGGTTCACTCTCTCATTTATATTGAACAGTACCTGGCGCATCCTTAAAATGCCAATGGAACCCACATTATCCTCTACAAGCTGATCCGACTTTTTTATTTCAACTTCAATCGCATCAAACCAGTATGTTTCATATGTATCGCCGTACATCACTTTGAATTCCTCTTCGCGTTCAATAATATTGGCTATATCAAGCATAATTTCTTTTGACAGATAGCCTGAAATAACCTTATCCCTGAGAAGATGATCCTCAATTCTTACAGCTTTTGCCAGTGAGGTTGCATCGATATACCTGCCATAGCCGAAGCCAACTGTAAGATCCGAAGCAATCTGTTTGGAAGTATCGGTGTGGGAAGCATTTAATTCTGAAAAACCGAAAAGGTCGGCATGCGGCCATATATATTTATTGAATCTTGCCTTAAGTGTAACAATATGTCCGAATTTACTTTTATTTTTGAAGCCATTAGCCTCTGCATCAATAAACCATGCCATGGGAAGTGATGAGTAAAAAGTTCTTAAAAACAAATAAGCGTTGGCAAGGTTAGTTGAGACGCTGTCCCCTATCTGCGACCAGTTCCAGTTACCATCGAATCTTAAATTTTTAGCCTGGCTTACGGCAACTTCGTAATCTTTTACAGTAACATTTTGCGCATAGACGAAAGATGTTAAAATGATAAAAAATAAAAGCTTCCGCATAAAAACACCTTTTGATTATTCAGTGGATTAAACAATTCATATTGAATATTCTAAAAAGTACCGTATAAAGTTACAAACTTCTCCAATGAATTGCATAGAATCCATCTTTCAGTCGAAATAAGGGCAAAAATCAAATGATATGCCTGTTTTAAGAAGAAAATATGTTAAAAATAATCTGAAACTGCTTTACCCGCGGTTTAAATGCGTGCATCTGCCTTCTATGCACTGTTTTTTGTTAAGATTGGAGGAGATAAGGGAGAGATTAGCGGGAAATAAACCGGAACAGACTTAATAGTTAAATGCTGAGCCATAAAATTTCCTTTTAAAAGGCATCATCCCTAAAAATAACCGCGCAACCAATTTAATTTGTATACTGATGCATAAAAAATAAGTTTAAAGAATATGAATCAACTAAGTTTCCAACAATCTTAAGAATTCCAATGAAGAGTTTAGTAATTACAATCCTTATTTATCTCGTTACCGGCTTTCCGTTGACTGCCCAAAACAATTATACCGGTACAGTTTCAAAACTGCTCGACAAATACTTCGAAGTCGGACAGCTGAACGGGGTTGTTCTGATCGCTGAAAAAAACGACATCCTGTTTAACAAGGCTTATGGACATTCCGATTTCGACGCCATGGAGGCAATGAAGCCGAACAGCGTTTTTATGCTGGCATCCGTTTCTAAAACAATCACATCACTTGGTATTCTTAAACTTGTTGAATCGGGAAAAATCAGTCTGGATGACGGGCTTACAAAATTTTTCCCTGAACTGCCGTATGAAAATGTTACTATCCGTCATCTGATAAGCAATACCAGCGGTATTCCGGAATATGGACAATTGTTTATTGAAAAGTGGGACAGAAGAAAAGTTGCCGGCAATAATGATGTAATAGAAATGATGGCAGCCGTTAAACCCTCACTTCAGTTTGAACCAGGAACCCAATTCCGCTACAGCAACACAGGATTTGCCTTTGCGGCTTCGGTAATCGAAAAGGTAACCGGTCTGAGTTATGAGGAATACATGAACAGGGAAATATTTGCACCCCTGAATATGCAGAGAACTCTAATATTTACCAGAGATAAGGAATATGAGATTGATGATTTTGCGTTTCCTTTTATCAGGGTTTCAATTCTGAATCCACTTATGGTGCGCCCTGAAACAGTCGAAGCCTTAAGCTGGATTAATTACCTGGACAGCATCAGGGGAGATGTTTCAACTGCTTCCTGTGCAGAGGATTTATTTAATATGGACCGTGCCCTCACTACCGGAAACTTTCTTCAACAGGCAACTATGAATGAGATATTTACTCCCGCTGCTGACAATTCAGAGCAGGAGGGTTATGGTTACGGGTGGTTTATTTCAAAAAATAAAAACGGGGAAAAAATTGTTTCACATGAAGGGGGTATGCCCGGGATATCGGTATTTAACCTTGTAAACCTGGCCGATGAGAGAACGATAATCGTTTTATCAAATACTAACTATACGCGCAGCGCCAGAATTGCGGAGAATATTGCCTCCGTTTTTGAAGGCGATGAACCGGTTGAACCAAAACCATCCCTTGCTGTTGAGCTTGAAAAGTACATCGCGGAAAACGGAACGGCAGGTCTTACTGCTTTCGGTAAAGAAGCAGCGTCTTCCGGCAATTATGAATTAGTTGAGGCTGATATAAACATGGCGGGATACCGCAGCCTTCAGCAGGGAAATACAGATGCTGCAGTTGAAATATTCAAACTGAATGTTGAGTTTTTCCCAGGCTCATGGAATGTTTATGACTCGCTTGGTGAAGGATATATGGTAAAGGGAAATAAAGAACTTGCCGTAAAATATTACAAAAAATCTTTAGAAATTAATCCTGATAATATTAACGGACAACACTCTCTGCAAATCCTGCTGGAAGAAAAATAAAATTATTTATGCCACAAGCTAATTAAAACCTGGCGGTGGTTCAGAAAAGATGAGTTATCCACACCCTTCTCTTTCGAGGAGAGAAGGGCGTTACTTCAGCAATAAAAATTATAAGACACTAAAATCAGCCGCAAGAGAATTGTAATTAAGACTATCCCATAATCCACAAACTACTCAATGGCTGTACTTATCATCAGGTAACTCCAGAATGCCGGATCATCCCTCTCGCCGCGGGTTGTCCTGTAAAAGGTTTTCATTATTTCACCAGGCAGAAACAGGCTTCCTCCCCATGAAAGGGTTGTTCCTTTTATAAAACTGTAGGAAACGGTAAGATCGATCTCCTGTCCGAAAGAAGTTTCCTCAACAAGCTTTTTGTTGGAAGCAAAATGATGCAGAACCAGGCTGCCTGAAAATTTTGAGCCGGATGGATTGTATCCGGCTGAAATATAAAAATCATGTAAACCGAGAAATTTTGTATTGGCCGGAATATTAATAAAATAATCCATGTACCCGTAAAATTTATGATTGGTGCCGTATGCAGGATGAAAAGAATTATAATCCTTTCCATCCGTATTATTTCCTGACAGAATATCTGCACCGGCCGCTGCTTTCCAGTTATTCTGGCTGTACATAACCTGCAGCGACAACAAATAAGCACTAATATCGGTTGTTGACAATTTTCCGAACTGGTACGCGCCTTCGAATGTTAAAGCAAGGGGACCGTGTCTTAAAAAATAATTCAGCCCGGCGGTATACCTTGAAACCGCAAGGTTAATGCCGTCAGGTTTTAACCTGAAAACATCATAATAGAAAAACGGATCCAGCTGGTTCATTTCGTCAATAAAAATGGAAGACCAGAATCCATAAACGCTGCTGCTGGGTACATTTTCTGAGGGTGAGGGATAGATCCCTGCAACGGCATTGCCCACATAACTTTGGGACTCTGTATATGTTAGAGCAAACAGGTCAAGATTGAAACTTGATTTTATTCTTAACCGGGCGCCATCCCAAGACCTGCCCACATAATGCCACCCCACCGCACCGAAAAACCTTTCCGTTCCATAAACCATTTCAAATCTTCCTGCCTGCAGCGAAAATGGCGATTCAAAAATATCCGAAAGTACAACATAGCCCTGGTGAAGATCAAGATTGCTATGGTTTACAAGAGTGTTATTTTCCTCCCCGAACACTCTTGAATCCTGTGCTTGTACAAAGAAACCCAGTCTTCCGAAACTCTTTTGAAGACCAAGTCTTGTTCTCAGGGATGCAAAAGTTAAAGGGTGTGTGGCGTTGGAAAAATCCCTTCCGTCCAGTTCGCTTCTCAGCTGCAGGTGCCCGGTAATTTTCCAGTCCTCTTCCTGTGCAGATGTTAAAACTGACAGGAATATGATTGCAATTATTAAACTTCCGGCTAATTTCATTTCAGCTCCCGTGTTAAAGATTAATTCATGTTTTTTTGACGCTCGTCTGCTTGTTTATCCCATTTGGGTATTTCCTGCTCTTTCCAGTTTTCCTTCATTTTGCTGAATTCAACCGGATCGAATCCGATATATTTCTGAGCTTTTTCTTTAGAAGACAGGTCCGGATAATCAAGCGGCAGCTTAACACCATGTGCTGTAAGAATTGCTGCCAGCAGTGTTCTTGCTTCTTCAGCTTTCTGGATTGCAGATCCGAGCAGACGTGCAGATTCAATAGGTGCATGAAAGCTTGCGCCATGGCTCGCAGCTACATAATCCCATCTCCACTGTGCATGCCTTATCAATGTAAGCACAGATTTCATCTGTTCCTCAGTTGCACCGTTATCCCATGCAGCTTTTGCCTCTATATGAGCCTTAACCAGAATATGTTCTGCAGTCTGCTGCAGTTCCCCGATTTTATCCTGTCTATCATAGACATTTTTACGCAAGGTTTCTTCGCTTTCACGGTGGCATACCATACAGGAAGAGGAAATATCTGCCAGCGGGGACTGGATTTTATGATTTGTGAATTTCACTCCGCCCTCAGATCTGTATGGCATATGGCAGTCAGCACAGCTTACTCCTCTTTCAGCATGAATACCGAACTGCGACATTTCCCAATCGGGATGCTGTGCTTTAAGGATAGGTGTTCTGCTTAGGTAATGAACAAAATCGACGTGTTCAACACTGTCATAATATGCTTCCATCTCCTCAGCTGTAATGCCGTCGTCCCACGGAAATGTAAGGTATTTTTCTTTCTTACCCTTGAAATAATATTCCACGTGGCACTGTGCGCATACCAGTGAGCGCATCTGCTGATGTGTAGCGTCTTTGATATTTTTCCCCTGCCTCTGAAATGCTTCAACAAGGGCGGGGCGGGTAATAATAAGATTCATATTCTGCGGATCATGGCAGTCGGCACATCCAATATTATTTGTTATTTCCGGACCCATTTCTTCCCAGGTTTTTTTATAGAAATCAGCTGCCCCTATTTTATTCATCATCCTGGGTACATCAGGACTTTTGCATGTCCAGCAGGTTGCAGGCTGCGGTGTACCTGTTCTCAAGGAATTTCTAACATCCTCCACGGCATGGTAATGCCCGCGTCCCTGGTTATAACCTTTAGCAAACGCATAACCTGCCCACAGGATTACAAGGTCGGGGCGCCGCTCCAGCATATCAATCGTAGCTGAACCCCCGTATTTACTGAGGAAGCTGGTATCGGATGTAGCTTTATAAGTTTCATACTGGCGAGGAAAACTTTCGCCCCAAATTTCATTCCGGGGCTCATACTGGGCTATCGGCTTTACAAACTGTAAAGTCATAACTGCTTCGCTTCTCCGTTCAATAATCGAAGCGCCGAAGAGGCCGATTACAAATACCATAATAAGGGTTGCAAAAAACAAAACCCATCCTACCCAGGGTTTCTCCGAAACAATGTCTTTAATTTTTCTCATGATTTAAATCCTAAATTATTTTCTGGAGTTTTTGTTTGGCGAAATACTTTTTTCGAGCCATCCCGGAAGAACCGGGGACGGCACCGGAACCCGAGCTCCCGGATATGCTGAAAGACTTTTTACCCTGCCGTGCGGTGTTTCCCTGTGGCAGTCCCAGCAGAATTTTCCATCTTCATTTTCCTTCATAGCAAGACTGACATTTCTTACCAGCCATGATCTGTGAACAAGACTCTGATGGCATCTTATGCAGTTCTCCTGAACCACATTCATGCCTGCTTCTTTTATTTTGATAACCTGCGGTTCCAGTTTAAAGGTAAACATCGTGGCGTGCCTGAGACCGTCACTGGCCTTAAAAGCGTAGGTGCGGAAAAAATTATCCTGCGGTACGTGGCAGTCGTTGCAGGTTGCTACCCTGGCATGACTGCTTTTTTCCCACGAGGCATATTCTGCAGTCATTACATGACAATTGATGCAGGCGCGCGGATTATCTGATAAATACGAGGTGGCATTTGCTATATGCAAAACAAGCACTACCAGTCCAAGCAGAACAGCAGATAATATTATTACCGGTATTCTCCAGTTGGGAGGCGGAAGGAGTGCTGTTATCATTTTGTTTAATTTCATAATCCTTGCCGATTATTAAAATATTTTTGTAGTATCATTACTGGCATACTTTCCCTGAATAATTTATTATGCCGGTAAAGGAAGAAGAGAAATGAATTTGCTCCTCATCTTCGAAGTGTGTGCCGATACAAGTATTAAACTTACTGATCGAATGAATTTCCTTACCTGGAATATCGTTTGGAAGTTTTTTATACCCGGGCGTCCCTTTTTTTATACCATTGGTCAGCTTTAAACCATGATGATGATGCGACAGTATTTCAAGATTTTTGTTCCTTTTCATAGCATGCCTGCAAAATTATTTATTAGAGCCGACATCCGTTTTAATGAAGTCGCCTTTCGAAATATTTTTTGCATTACAAATAAAAACGAGATTTCTTTAAAAAGCAAAATTATCAGGTTACCTGGATATAAAATTTTCAGGATAGGGCAAATTCTTCTTCCATCTGAACAGATTTTGGAAATAAAATATTGTTTTCCAGGTGGATATGTTTATGCAAATCCTCCTCAAATTCCTGCAGCTCCAGATACAATATCCGGAAGCCGTTGCACGCATCTTCCGGAAGCTTGAAGTTGTTTGTAACCTCCCTGATGGCATGAAAATCGTCTCCGGCACTGCGGTGCTCGGCTTCCATCATCGCAATCGGATTCCTTACCGAACCGAAATAAGGAGATTCATACTTGCTTTTATTTTCTTTAATCATGGCTAATTTTTTCAGATAGGGAAAAAGGATCTCCTCCTCTTTTATCATATGCTGACGGAGATCTTTCTGCAACACCGAGAAAATCCTCGCAACCTCTTTTAGTTCAGGATGATTCTGGCCATGCTTCGAAGATACTTTATCCATACGCGCATTTATTACCGGAAGCATATTTCTTATATAAGTATGATGAGTATTAAGTATATGATCCACCAGAAAATTTAGTTTCAATTCATCCGGTGCAAAATCCCGAACTGCATTTTCCGTAAAAACATTATTCAGATCGTTCATCACATCCTCTTTACTGATCCCCGCCTCTTTACAGGCATCAGCAATATTTCTCTTCCCCTTGCAGCAGAAATCAAGATTATATTTCTCGAATACGGCTGCTGTTTTATAATTTTTACTGACTACCTGGGAAAGCGTCAGGTTTTCCAGATCTTTTATTTCTGATTCCACTTCATTCTTAAACATCACATCTCCTTTGGGTTTGTTTGAAAATTTGCTGCTGTTGTAACCTCCCGGTCCAGTCCTTTTTGCTGATATGCAATTTCACACTGATGGCTTAGGATGTTAATAATATTTAAATGCGATAACCGACAGTCTGTTTCCTTTTTAACTTCCTTCGCTGCTGCTGCCGGTTCCATAACTTTCTCTTATCCTGTTGTAAGCAGTGTCCACCAGTTTTTATCAAATTGAATTCTTTCCGCAAAGTTCTTCAGCTGATTTGCCGGCAGCGCTGCTTCAATTCTTTTCATATCCTGCACCAGTATGGGGCAAGCACTGTTGCAACCGGTAAATAACATTTTCAGTAAAAGAGAGGTTTTTATAAAGATTACACTCATTACTGACTTTTTCATTTCGGCTATTTACTCTGCATGTTTTTCTGCATGTTCATGGGAAATTTCTGTTACAGCAGCAGTTTTATATATGCCTTCAGCATAGTGCAGAAAGTTTACGTATGCAGAGATAAAACGTCTTCCGGCATCGACATCATTCTTATCATAATTCTGCAATGCTTTAACTTCTTCAAATTTCTCATGCAATCCTGATTCTATTTTCCGTGTAAGAAGAGCGTAAAGTTCTTCAGGTGAATTTGTTTCCAAAGTCTTATCTGCTGTCAGTACAGAAATATCATTATTAAATCCGGCAGGCTTAACACCGGTAAACGGAGCGCCTTCTCCCATCCGGTGTATTCTTACAACGGTTTCAAAAAAATATTTATCAGCGAGTTCTTTTGCAGCAGGATTCAAATATCTTACAGATAATGCTTTATTATAAGCATCCCTTATCTCCACTTCATCCTTTTTCTGCACCCAGATAAGTACCAGGTTAACATTTTTTTCATCCAGTGCCTTCCTTGCAGAGGTTACCACCGGGCCATCCTCTCCATCACAATGAGCATAGGAGGTATTGGAGAAAATTAATAGCAGGATAAACGATAAACCAATTAAACTTAACAGTTTCATGTCTCACTCCTTCAATTATTTTAAATCTTTAACACACCTGCATCCAAGATTGGAAACAGTACAATTTGCTTATTAACCGCTGCGGAATTCGTACAGCATAAATGCAGGATTATTTTCAGCGCCATTTGCATTCATGGAGGCACCACCGCAGAAAAAATCGTCACCGTCTTTGATTTGCCCTGTGATTCATCGGTAACAAGGGCATTGATAAAATCGTATTTCCATTTCCGGATCAGTGCGAACATATCATATTACCCCCCGGATTGATCTGCAGTGATGCATGTGGGGCTGAAAGAATCATTGTGCCTGCGATTACCGAGAATATTTTCTTATTATTCACTGCATTTCTCCGTAAGTATTATTCAACATTCTGTTGTTTATTAATTTCTCCTATGTCCCGATGTTCCCGAATTTTCTTTATTAAATTTTTTCACCGCGTCTGTACCGGTAGGATGCCCGTAACTGTTCATATATTTATAATGTAAAAGGTATTCGTCCCTCGAAATATTATTCTGCCATTTGCCGGTTATGATTCCGGCTCCGGTAAAAATGATGAAGATCGACACTACACCAATTGCGACCAGCTTTTTCGATATTTTTTTTGATGAATAAACGGGTTTGAGGTTAAGTGTATCAGCAACGGGACAAACATCAACGCAGTTCATGCAAGATGTGCATTCATCAGAGATAACTGTTTTTACTTTGTCGACTTTTATGAATGAAGGACAGGCTTTGTTGCATAATCCGCAGTCGATGCAGCTGATCGGATCTCGCTTTATCTTGTTCGGGCAGAGCAGTGATGCTATTCCCAGAAGTGCACCGTAGGGACATAAATACCTGCACCAGAAATTCCTCAGAACCACCGACAAAAGGAACAGCGCGGATATTATAATTAATGAGAACCTGGACAGATCTGCAAAGAAGTAGTACATCTTTATATCTGCCACAATGTTATACGGACTATCAAGGAAAGCCTTCACAGCTGCATCGGTCATCAGGAAGAAAACCGAATAGAAAAGGAATCCCAGCATCAGGTATTTAAGACTTCTCAATGGATAATCTAAAATTTTAGGCAGCCTGATATTCTTTTTGAAAATTTTCTTTCCGAAATCACCTACCAGCTCGGATATAAATCCAACCGGGCATAACCAGCTGCAGAAAGACTTCCCGAAAACAAGCGACATCAATATTATGGCGAAGAAAATGAGCACTCCCGCCGGATGAGCCTCGTGTATATGTCCCGTTTTCATAAATAAATAGAAACTCATCAGCGAACTGATCGGAAGGAATCCATCAACACCGGGCGGACGGCTGTAAAATTCTGCGACACCTCCCGATTCCAGGTAGCTTACAAATAAGTAGAACTCGATACCTATCCATATGCATAGCAAAGCAAAAAGAACCTGGACCACAAACCTGTACTTCTGAACCGGTCTCTCATTGTTTCTGATTATTTTTTTCTTCTCTTTCATAATCGGACTTTATTGTCTGATAATAGTACAAAAAAATATCATTTAGCATTTACCTTGCTAATAGTTTTTTCTCTGAATAAATCTATTGTTTCGTCAGTTAGCATGCCATAAGCTTTGGTTCTGAGCTGGCCCCACTTCTCATGGAGCGGGCATGGATTATCAGGATTACAGTTCGGAAAGCCCAGCACGCATGAATCAAACACCGCCAATCCGTCGATTGCTGCAACTACATCAATCAATCGAATCCTGCGCGGGTCTTTGGCCAAGGCAAATCCGCCGGACTTTCCTTTCTTCGAAAAAACAATTCCGCTGTCTGTAAGGCTCTGCAGAATTTTAGAAATAAATTCCTTCGGAATATTAAGCTTCCTGGCAATTTCATCGGCTGACAGAACTGCTTCCCTTTCAAGCGTGGACAAATAAAGTATGGCCTGAAGTCCATATTCACATTTTTTTGAGAAAATTACAGTCATATTCTTAAATCAGATAAAATAATCTGATTAAATATAATCAAACTAACTTCCATTTACAAAATATAATTCTGTTAATCTAAAAATCTTTCTTATTAAAAAATCTGCTGCTTAAGACGAACGGCAAGAGGACCCAGATCAACAGACAGCTGATTGAAATTATCATTCCCAGAGAACTTCCGAAGAATCGCTGGAAAACAGCTCCGGTGTAACCCATCAGAGCGGCTATATCAAACTTCATTAAAAATAATATTCTTCCAAGGTCGATCGGATTTGTAGCACTCAGAATAATCATTGTGTTTTCCAGGGGGTAATCCTGGAAAAAATAAATTATCATTACAACAATTCCATCATAAACAACAGCCAGTATCAGCCAGATCAGAATTGCCAGTCCGAGACCTTTTGATTTATCATCCTGCTTTACTGAAATTAAAAACGAAAGCGCTATGAAGATGAAAGTCAGCAGCATACCCAAAAGAAGTAATAATAAAAATCCGGTCAACTGCTCGGTAACTTTTCCAAATAGAAGAAACGGGATTGAAAATCCCAATGCGAATCCTGCAGAAAGCGGAATTGCGACTCCAAGAAATATTCCAAGAAAAAGAGATTTCCTGTCAATAGGTTGACTTAACATCATCTCGATAAATTCCCTTGAATTATAAAAATAAATTGACCCGAAAATAACCGATATCAGAGGAATGATTATTAAAACTATATTCATCAAACTGATGTAGGCTTTACTCACCTCCCCGCTGAAAGTGAATAAAGCATATCCCACCAGAAAGAAAAAGAAAGTGTAAAATATCACCCACCTGCTGCGGATCGTATTGTGTACCTCGTAAAGTAATATCTTCTTAACTAATTTCATCTATCATCCTGGCTCATAATTTCAGCAATTGCCCGTTCCAGCCTGGTCTCTTTTTTATCCTCAAGCAGAGAATTAATTGTTCCTTTATATCTTATCTCTCCTTCCATCAGGAACACTATTTCATCTGAAAGTTCCTGCACTTCATTCATCAGGTGAGAAGTTAAAATAATTGTTTTCTTTTTTTCTTTTTCCATCAGCACCAGATCTTTAAAAAAGCTGCTTGAGACCGGATCAAGACCGGCAGTTGGTTCGTCAAGAATGATAATTTCAGGATCGAATGCAAAAGCTATGAGCACAGAAATTTTCTGTTTCGTACCTCCGGAAAGATTTTTAAAACCTTTATCCATCTGAGATTCAAGTTTCAGGGATGAAAGAATTTTTCCAGCAGACACTTTTTCAGTGTTCCTGACTGACTTGATCAATGAAAGTATCTCATTGCCGGTCAGGTTTTCAGGGTAATTCGCCATCTGCGGCATATAACCTATTCGTTTTCTATATAGATAATCATCCCCCACAAGTTTTCCATCAACTTCTATTATTCCTTCTGTTGGTCTGACCAACCCCAGAATACTTTTAATCAAAGTAGTTTTACCGGAACCATTTGGACCAACAATTGCGGTAACTTTTCCAGGCTCAATGGTGAGATTAACATTTTTCAGAACCAGGTTTTTGCCGAATTTCTTATCCAGCTTTTTTACAGATATCAATTCAATATCCTCATTCTCGGCTTTTGATCGGTGAGTGCTTCAGGAGTTATCACCGGAACGATGCTCTCAGCAATATTTAATATATCAACAAACAGGCTGTGGAGCAGGATGAGAGAAGTTGGATGAGATTTAATCATCATCGAAAACATTGTGACCGGTCTGAACGGTACATCACCATACCCGTCCTTATCCAGGTCGTATCCCTTATAATCATCCCAGTAATTTTTTTCAAATGTGTTGAAATTTTGCCTGCTGTTAGTGGAAATGTTAAATGAGTTTGCAATGAAATTGTTGTTATAAAAATAATTTTCCATGGAATTTGCCATCAGCTTCAAAGCCCAGCCGTTTCTTATAAAATTATTTCCTTTAATGGTGACTCTGCTGCATCCTTCCATGTACAGCCCGGTTGAGTTCTCATTCAAAATATTATTTTCAATCCTGCTGTCAGCAATTTCTTTTAAAAGTATTCCATAGGATGCTGAACCCCAGTTATGCTCAAAATGATTCTCAGTCATTAAAACATTTTTTGTGTACATCACTGCAACACCTGCCCCGTTATCCTTAAATGTATTGTTTGTGTATTCACAGCTGTCAGAGAACATAAAATGCAATCCGTATCGGAGATTACTCCCGCTTTCGTTATTAATTATCTTTCCCAGACGCACAAACTCAAAATATATTCCATCGCGGTGATTGAAAATCCTGTTGTTTT
Organism: Ignavibacteriales bacterium UBA6490; assembly: GCA_002435365.1. Taxonomy (GTDB): domain Bacteria; phylum Bacteroidota; class Ignavibacteria; order Ignavibacteriales; family Ignavibacteriaceae; genus UBA6490. The sequence goes on along the minus strand of DJMM01000100.1, from coordinate 19,853 downwards.
TTATCGTAATATCCCGGCAATACCATAAATGAATTCCATTCCCAGAATTAGTTTCTCTCTTTTTTACTCCTGAGATAAAATTGCCGGACACCACACAATGAGCAGATTTGGCAAGGTAAACCGCAAAAAAATTATCAATGAATTTATTATTCGTGATGGAGCAGTTTTGTACCTGGTCAAGTCTGATACCTGCATTTTCCTTAAGATAACTTATACCTGAATTTTTAACTAATAACCCGTTGATATGAACATCATTTGAGGTTACAGTAAAAATTTCTCCATCTCCTTTTCCATCAATTACCGGAAAATCTTTCCCGATCAGAATTATTTTTTTATCAATTATGAGATTGCCTTCACTATACTCTCCCTTGCTTACTACTATTGTATCAAAATCGCTTGCCAGGTTTAATGCTGTTCTGATTGAACTGATTGAACCGGCTTTAGATACGAAAATCATTTTAGCGGAAATTGAATTGTTTAAAATGAATATGAAGGAAAGAACAATAAAAATATTACCTGGTATATTGACGCGAAATAAATAAATCATTTCTTAAATGTAAAATACATCCTGTTAAGTACGGTTACATACTTTTTTGTTTAACAAGTTCAATAACATCTGCCCAGTTCAGAATTTGTCCGCCGTTCTCAACAACAAATTTCTGCCCGGATACACTACCATCAAAAGCTGATACATTCAATCCCATCGGGCTTCTGAAATTACTATTTAGAACATAAAAAGCAGAAGTAGCATCAATGAAAGTTTCCGGGCGGAAAAAATCAGTCACCAGCAGACTTTGATTTGAATCCCCTGCTAAATTCTTTATCATCGCAAACTCTGCCATACACTCAACTGAATCAAACTTATATACCTTTCCTTTCTCCGTAACTAACTCGGAGCCGTAGCGGCTATCAGTAATTTGCATTCTGCAGAATTCACATTCATCGTGACCATAATTAATTGGTTCGGGTTTATTCCCGCACGACGATAGTGTAAAAAGCAGGTAAATTAAAAAAATTGTTGATAATTTATTTTTATTCATGTTTCTGTGTCAGTCTTTTTGATTTTTTATCAATGATTAATGCAAAAATGGCTAATCCGACAGCTGTTACCAGTATATAAAAACTTATATCCGGCATTGATATTGCATTAAAGTTGAGCAGCATTTTTGAGCCGATCAGCGGGGGCTGGTATACCATTCCCGGAATTTTAATTGCTGCATGAGGATTCAGGTTATGCCCGTAATCATATTCCCACAAATAAAAATCGTACAGACCAACCGCTGCGAGAATTATGAATATAGCTATCCAGGAATAAACAAGAAATCTTTTACCGGTTAATGAAGCAGTTATTCCCAAAGCAATCATAAAAATTATTATATAAGGCATAATCTTCAGTTCAGAAATTGCATCAGGTTCAATCTTTTTCATTCCGATATAATGATTTAAACCATTAATATTCGCCAGATCATTTGGTTTTTGTCCAATGATTTGATTTATCCAAATTTCAAGTCCAATTCCTTCAGGATACTGAGGCGCTTCGAGATCAATATACCAGATTGGAAAAAAGAAGGTTAATACCAGTATCAATGAAGCAAGACTGACAATTATTTTAGATCCAGTAGTCATAGAAACAAAAAATCTGAAAAAACCAGGGGACTTTCGTCCCCCATGATCATAAAAAATTATTTTCCGGTTCCCCAGGCGAGTTCTACATTTGAATTTCTCGGTGAAACTCTCACGTAGCCCTGCATTTCCTGGTGAAGGGCTGAACAGAAATCTGTACAGTAAAAAGGATAAATTCCGGCCTGCAGGGGTTTCCATACTATAGTTTCAGTCATTCCGGGTAGTATCAGAAGCTCAGAATTTTGTGCACCCTTAACTGCAAAACCGTGTGGAATATCCCAGTCCTGTTCAAGATTAGTCACATGGAAATAAACATTATCGCCAACTTTTATTCCTTCAATATTATCAGGTGCAAAGTGAGTCCTGATGGTGGACATATAAACATGGACATCGTTGTTTTTTCTTTCAACTCTCGCATCTTTTTCTGCTTTTATTGAATAAGGATGCTCATTCTCTTCAATCGGATATATCTTTTTGGAATTTTTCATTAATATTTCAGCAGGAATGGACTGGGCGTAATGTGGTTCGCCAATCGTAGGGAAATCAAGCAATAGTTTCATTTTATCGCCCGATATGTCAATAAGCTGGGCTGACTGAGTTAATTCAGGACCGGTAGGCAAGTACCTGTCCTTGGTTATTTTATTCAATGCAACAACATATTTGCCCCAAGGTTTTTTACTGTCACCGCCCGGGATACTGAGATGACCTATTGAATAATAAGTTGGTATTCTATCAACAACTTTCCAGGTTCCGATTTCCCATTTTACAATTTCAGAGGAAATAAATGCTGAAGTGTAACCGAATCCATTTCCGTCAAACTCAGTGTGCAGTGGTCCCAGACCGCAATTTTCAACTTCACCGGCTAATACTGATTCATATTTTAATACAGGTATTCCATTTACATCGGTATCAAAATCTTTACTCTCAATGGCTTTAATCATCTTGCTGAAAGAGTGAACAGGAATTACTGCAGCAAGTTTTCCGCCAGCGGCTATATATTCTCCGGTTGGATCTACATCTACGCCGTGCGGTGATTTAGGAGTAGGCAGATAATAAATTAATCCCGGACAATCCTCGGGAGTAAGAATTTTTACTTCGGAATTTTTCTCGGAGAATGCCATATGCTTTCTCTCATCAAAGTAATTTCGATAGTAAGTTGTTGAGGTTTTCGTAAAATTACCTTTGGCAATATATTCCTCAGCTTTCTTCCAGTTTACAGCTGCAATAAAATCCTTATCATTCTGTGAAGCATTAACTTCGAGCAGAGTGTTTGCCTGTTCTGTATTGTAGCTTGTGAAAAATGCCCAGCCATGCGAAGGCCCCTTACCGGCATGAGCAAGGTCATAATCAAAGCCCGGTACCAGAATCTGAAAGGCTATGTTCAGCTTACCATCAGGAGCTACTTTAATAAAAGTGAGAGTTCCTTTAAAGTTTTCCTTGTAAGAACTGATCGGCACATCTTCATTTGGTATAGGTAAACTAAAACGGGTAGAAGCAACCACATACTCGTTGTTTTCTGTTACAAATGGCGAGCCGTGGTTTCCTCCTGAATTGGGAATTTCTATTATTTCTGCTGTTGTGAATGTCGATAGATCAATACGTGCTACACGAGGAGTGTTGTTGGCATTTATAAAAAGCCACCTGCCGTCCGGCACTCCATCAGTTTGAGAAAGTTCCGGATGATGTGCATCATCCCAGGGAAGGAATCCAAACGAAGTCATTAGCATTGGTTTTGACTCTTCTGAATAGCCGTACGCTTTTTCAGCATCCTGTGAAAAAACCGGAATTTGCCTGAACAATCTTCCGGAAGGTAATCCGTAGACACCAACCTGTCCGCTAAAGCCGCCAGATGTGAACATATAAAATTCATCATAACTGCCGGGTGCTACGTAAACTCTTGCAGCCTCATCTCCCGCTGAAAGATTTTTAGATTCCTGGCATCCGTAATGAAAAATCGCAAAAGCTGCAACAACTGCAGAGCTAATCAGTACTGCTTTAATGTATTTGCGGTTCATAAAATGTCCTTCTGTTTATTTATTTGTTGTAGAATCGTTTTTTAGTTCTTCATTAAGCAATCTAAAGTATTCGAGAAGTTTTCTGGCATCAGTCAAATTAATGTTTTGGTTTGTCATTTTTTGAAGATACGTAGCAAGCATCTCTTTTGCATGGGGATGTTTTTCAAGATTCTCTTCAGGATTTATAACCATATTCATAAAGAATTCAGGAGTAACCCGTTGCAGAACATTTCTTTGCGCGGGACCAACATATCTTTCATCCAGTTTATGGCACGATGCACATTTTGATTCAAAAATCTTTTCACCTTCAGATGCCATCGTTTTGTCTAATGGAACGAGATATAATTTCTTTTTAATTGGACCAAATCCATTTTCAAATTCCCAATCCGGCAGTCCCGAATTATTATTTTTATTTTTAGCACTATCTGAATTATTGGAATCTCCCCCACACCCTGCTTGTAAAACGGCGAAAAAAATAATCATTACGAATGTTAAAAAGAGTTTAATTCTGTTCATTATTGTTTCCTTTGTTTTAATATTCAGATATATTAGTCCGATTATACATTAAATAAAAATCCGTTAGGCAGTACATACTTAATCGGATTATTTTGTCTGATTATAACTTAAGGACTTAATTCTTTATTGTCAAGCAAAAAATTAACAGATGCTAAAATTATTTTTCTTTGCCGGATGTAATTAGTAAACACATGAAATTATTTGATATTATAAACAAATAGAGTAAAATATCGTNNATTTCTTGCTCAGCTGATCTCATTCTAATCCAGGTCTGATCCCATTCTGATCCCATTTTTTTCTCATTATTACCGGATTAGAATAAGGTCAGAATTGGATGTGACTAAGATTACCAATTCAATCGCTTCGAACTCGGCAGTTAATAATATTTTATAATTCAGATACTGATTTTCTGCGATGAAAGCACCGGTAAATTAGTCGGCAAGAGACAGGAATTTTATTATTACAAAACCGGGTTAACAGGGTTAAGTAAGGAAAGGATCAGGAAAAGGCTGCTGCCGGAGTAGTCCCGCAGCAGCCAGTATAATTTATTTGCTCAGGCTAAATTCAGATGATATTGAAGTCGTTCTTCCTGAAAAATTATCGGTCAGGTTAATCACGATAGTATACTTGCCTTCTGCATAACCAGAATCAAGGCTGAACTGCATATCAATTCCGGTATCGCCAACTTTTTCAGTAAAGTCAAGCTCCTCGATCTTTGACAGCAGAGCTTTCACAGTTTCACCATCCGGTTTAACGAGATCAATCTCATACCCGATGGAGGAATTAAATTTTTCGCCCTCCCCTCTTATCTCGAAACCTTTAACTCTAACCGATGCATTTACCTCGTATTCGCTTCCGATATCGAATGCAAACACTTCCGGATTGAACGCTTCGAACTTTAAATCATCTGCGGTGCTGCAGGCAGCAACAAAAATCAGCGCCGGGAAGAGGAAATATAAAATCCGTTTCATAATTATGCCTTAATTTTTTATCCGTTCTTTTTCTGGAAATCCTTCATAAAGGATACCAGGTCTTCAACTCCTTTTTTCGGGAATGCATTGTAAATGGAAGCTCTTAATCCCCCCACCGAACGATGGCCTTTGAGGCCGTCAAATCCGGCAGCAGAAGCTTCGGAAATAAGTTTCTTTTCAAGATCTTCGCTGTTTAACCTGAATGTAATATTCATCAGCGAACGGCTTTCAGGTAATGCATGTCCCTTATAGAATCCGCTGCTTTCATCGATGCATTTATAAAGCAGTCCGGCTTTTTCCTCATTGATTTTATACATGGCATCCAGGCCGCCCAGATTTTTAAGCCACTTTGCCACCAGATTAATTATATAAACACCAAAAACTGCCGGCGTATTATACAATGATCCGTTATCAACATGAATTTTATAATTAAGCATGGAATGCAGTGTATCCTGGCTCCTCTCCAGCATATCCTTCCTGATAATAATAAAAGTAACACCGGAAGGACCCATATTCTTTTGAGCTCCCGCATAAATAAGGGCATATTTATTCACATCAATTTTTTTATGCAGAATATCTGACGAAGCATCACATACCAGCGGAACTTTACCGACTTCGGGCTCCTTATGAAACTCAGTTCCGTAAATTGTATTATTTGAAGTAAAATGGACATACGCTGCATCAGGATCAAGCTTAATCTCTTCCTGTTTGGGTACCCTTGTAAAATTTTCCTGCTCTGTGGATGCCGCAATATTTACTGTTCCCACTCTTTTAGCTTCCTTAACAGCCTTTTTTGACCAGCTTCCGGTAACAATATAATCGGCTTTATTTTTGGGGGGCATCAGGTTAAGCGGTACCATTGAGAACTGCAGGCTTGCACCTCCCTGAAGAAAAAGAAGCTCATAATTATCATCAATTGCCAGGAGCTTTTTAAGATCTTCTTTTGCTTCAGCAATAATTTTATCGAATACCTTTGAACGGTGGCTGATTTCAAGAACAGACATCCCCACCCCGGGAAGAGCAAACAGATGTTCCTGTGCTTCCTTCAAAACTTCTTCAGGCAGTATAGCGGGACCTGCACTGAAATTATAAATTCTTTTTTCCATAATGATTTCCTGTAAAATACTTTTAAAGATTATTACAAACTTATAACAACTAAAATGAGTCTCAAAATTAAATTAAATGTGTCAGCAGTCCATCTCTTAACTTTGGCTCAAACCAGGTCGATTTCGGGGGCATTATTTCTCCGGAATCGGATATTTTCATAAGATCATCAATAGAAACAGGATAAAGAGAAAATGCGACTGCGGCTTTCCCGGAATCCACCAGTTTCTCAAGTTCCTTGGTACCTCTTATCCCGCCCACGAAATCTATTCGTTTATTTGTCCTTGGATCATCGATACCCAAAACCGGGTTAAGCAGAAAATCCTGAAGTATGCTTACATCAAGAGTTTCGGCTACGGATCCGGACATAGTTAGACTTGCCGCAACGGCATCCCTTATTTTCAGCGTATACCATTCCTTATCGATGTACATGCAAAAACTTCTTTTTTCAGCGGGATTTTTAGCTACCGTTTTTTCAACATAAAATTTCTCCCCGATTTTTTCAAGTAGCTGTTCTTTGCTGTTTCCGTAAAGATCTTCCACCACCCGGTTGTAATCAAGAATTTTTAGCTGACTGGCAGGAAAAAGAACGGCAAGGAAAAAATTATACTCTTCGGTTCCTGTATGGTCAGCATTATCTTTTCTTTTTGCAGTTCTGGCACGCGCAGCGCTTGCGGCGCGATGATGTCCGTCGGCAATATAAAGATTTTCAGAATCTTTAATAGCATCGATAATCTGCTGATTATATTCTGAAGGAACAATCCACACGGTATGCTGAATGCCGTCCTCAGCAGTAAAATCATATTCCGGCTGAAGATTTAAAATAAGATGATCAACAATTTTATTTACTGCAGGCAGATCTTTATATGTAAGAAAAACCGGACCCGTTTGCGCACCTGTAGTAATAATATGATTTGTCCTGTCGTCCTCTTTTTCCCTGCGGGTTTTTTCATGTTTCAGGATTATATTATTCTCATAATCATCAATGCTGAAAACAGCAGCAATACCGGTTTGCGGACGCCCATCCATTACAAGTCTGTATAAATAAAATGATGGTTTTTCTTCAGTTACAAGAGGTGCTTTTTCCTTTATCCGTTCAAGATTTCTTCTTGCATTCTCATAAACCGGCAGGGTATATGCATTAACTTCGTCCGGAAGTTCGATTTCCGCTCTTGATATTCTTAAGAAACTGAGTTGATTATCCCCTGCTTTCATTTTTGCTTCCTCACGGTTTACCACATCGTAGGGCACACTGGCAACAAGCTGAGCTGATTTTTTTGATGGTCTCAATGCTTTAAAAGGTCTTATTACTGCCATAAATTCTCCGAAATTAAAATAAGATACACTTCAAAAATCAGGAAAATGTGAACAAGATGCCAGCCATTTACGTAATAAAAAGATCATCATATAATAAAGGATGAACTCATAAAACTAACAAGAGAAGATTCATGAGAACTCTATCCGGATGAACTGCGGAGTATGGTAATCTATTCAGAAAAGGATGGCCGTAAAATTGAACTGATAATGAACAATTTTTCCCGGACAACAGTGGGATTGATTCAGTAGAAAAGACATAATCTTTAAGGTTATGCAATAACTTAGTATATTTATTGTTTAATATAATTAACAATTTTATTTTATGAACGAAATCCCAAAAGCATATAATCCGGCAGTAGTTGAGGACAAGTGGTTTAAATACTGGACCGACCACGATTTGTACCACTCTGAAACCGATCCAGCCCGTAAGCCTTTCACCATTGTAATTCCGCCTCCAAATATTACCGGTATGCTTACTGTGGGACATGTTCTGAACAATACCCTGCAGGATATTTTTATCCGTACCAAAAGAATGAAAGGCTTTAATGCATGCTGGGTTCCCGGTGTGGATCATGCGTCAATTGCCACTGAAAGTAAAGTTGTTAAAGAATTAAAGGAAAAAGGATTAAAAAAAGAAGAGATCGGCAGGGATGAATTTCTGAAATACTGCCGCGACTGGAAAGAAAAGTACGGCGGAATAATTATTCAGCAGCTCAAAAGACTTGGCGTTAGCTGCGACTGGGACCGTGAACGCTACACCATGGATGACGATTATTATAATCTTGTTGTGGATACTTTCGCCGAACTGTACAAAGACGGAAAAATATACCGCGGCTACCGGATGGTGAACTGGGATCCGGCCTCAAAATCTGCCATAAGTGATGAAGAGGTGGTATTCAGAACCGTAAACGGAAAATTATATTATATAAAATATCCTGTTAAAGGAACAGACAAATTTATTGTTGTTGCCACCACCCGTCCTGAAACCATGCTTGGCGATACCGGTGTTGCCGTCCATCCTTCCGATGAAAGATATAAGGATCTCATCGGCAGGCATGTCCTGCTTCCGCTGTCGGGCAGAGAAATTCCGGTTTTTGCAGATGAATTTGTTGATAAGGAATTCGGAACCGGTGCCGTAAAGGTAACACCTGCTCACGATGTAAATGATTATGAGATGGGTAACCGGCATAACCTGGAGATCATAAACATATTTAGTGAAGATGCCTCAACTAATGAAAATGTTCCCGAAGAATTCAGGAATATGGACAGGTATGATGCCCGCAAAAAAGTAATAAAAAAACTTGAGGAAGAGGGATTTTTAGTTAAGACTGAGGATTACCAGAATAATGTGGGTTATTCAGACCGTGGAGGCGTTCCCATTGAGCCATATTTATCAGAACAATGGTTTATGAAAATGGATGAGCTTGCCAAACCTGCCCTGCATGCAGTAAATCATGGCAAGATAAAATTTCATCCTGCTCACTGGATTAAGACGTATGATCACTGGATGAGCAGCATCAGCGACTGGTGCATATCAAGACAGCTTTGGTGGGGTCATCGCATTCCGGTATGGTATTGTAAAAATGATTCNNCTTGACACCTGGGCATCGAGCTGGCTTTGGGCATACGGTGTATTCAGAACAGATAAGGAAGTGAAATATTATTATCCCACCGACCTTCTGGTAACTGCTCCCGATATTATCTTCTTCTGGGTAGCAAGGATGATAATGGCAGGACTGCATTTTAAGAAAGACATACCGTTCCATGATGTATATTTCACAAGTATTGTAAGAGATCCTGAAGGACGGAAAATGTCAAAGAGTCTTGGCAATTCCCCCGATCCCAATGAACTGATTACAACATTCGGTGCCGATGCATTAAGGTTCACTATGATATACCTAGCCCCCATGGGACAGGATGTATATTTCAGCAGCGACAAGTGTGAACTGGGCAGAAATTTTGCAAACAAGATATGGAACGCCGGCCGCTTCCTGATGATGAATGCTTCCAGTATAAAAACAGATAAGGCCCTTCTGGAAAAACAGGTCGATTTTGCGGATAAATGGATCCTCTCCCGTCTTAACCGCACCCTTATGGAAATCGATTCGGCAATGGATAAATTCGAAGTTAACATTGCGGCAAAAACAGTTTATGCATTTGTATGGAATGACTTCTGCGACTGGTACCTGGAGCTGATTAAAAACAGGATTTACTCTGATGATGAAGAAGTTAAAACCGCAGTGCTTACAAGGGCGCTGGATATTTTTGAAAAGCTTCTTCAGATGGTTCATCCTTTTATGCCTTATATAACAGAGGAGCTGTGGCATTCGATACAAGAAAGAGAAGAAAAAGAAAGCATATCGACATCGGTATATCCTGTGGTGGATCCGGCTAAAATAAATCTTTCTGCGGAAAGTGAGATGGAATTTGTGATGGGTATTATCACTGCATTAAGGAATATCCGCGGTGAGATGAACATTGCTCCTTCAAAAAATGTAAAGGTATTAATAAAATCTGCCAAAATTGAAGAACATCAGATTGACTATATAAAGAAGCTTGCAAAAGCGGAGGAAGTTACTTTCGGACCCGGAATAAACAAACCAAAATTCAGTGCGGCTTCGGTAGTTAAGGATACTGAAATTTTCGTACCTCTCGGCGAACTGATTGACACAGTTACTGAAAAAAACAGGATCCTTAAGGAGATTGCCAGGATCGAAGGTGGTCTTGCGGGAATAGAGAAGAAATTATCAAACGAAAAATTTGTTGCCAATGCTGCTCCCGAGGTTGTTGAAAAAGAAAGAGCTAAAAAGCGGGACTGGGAGAGCAGCCTGGAAAAACTAAGACAGATCCTTCTGGACCTGGAATAGAATATTATTTATAAAGCTTCTTTGAGATTGATTTTTATAAGGCGTCCGTTTAGTTTTGTATTTAAACATCCGGAGTTAAAGATTTGATCACAGGTTCATCCAGCGACATAGAAATTTTTCAGAAAATTGCTTCTGCTGATTCGAAGGCGCTGGAAGCTTTATACAACCGCTATGCTCCCATCCTGTATACCACATTAAGAAAAATAGTAACAGATGAAAGGCTTGCTGAAGAAGTTCTTACTGAAGTTTTTGTGATCATATGGAAAAAGAGCATACTGTTTAACCCGGAATTATCCAGCGTGTATGCATGGCTTGTGCTCCTTGCAAGGAATAAGGGGGTGGATGTGGTCAGGAGACTAAGGGAAAACTCAACAATGCCGGAATATTCCGATGAGTATGAAGACGAGTTCATCATTCCGATGCTCTCACCGGTGATAGAAAAGATCGACTACAGGATTGCAAACGGCTTAAAGGTTAATGTTGAAAACGCGCTTATCAAATTAACCGATGCACAGCAGTATGTGCTTTCACTGGCTTTCTATGATGGATTGACGGAAAAGGAAATTGCCGAAAAGCTTAATATTCCCACCGAAACCGTAAAAGCAAAAATCCGCACAGCATTAACAAACTTTAAAACAAATCTTATGGGGAAAAGCTGATGCTGAACAACAAGATACAGGCTTATGCGCTGGGATGTCTGGATCCGGAAGAGACAAGGCAGTTCAGAACAGATATTAAAAATGACCCGGATTTTAATTTAAAGGAGCTTGGGAAATATCAAAATCTCGCCGCTTTATTCCCTTCTGCATTAAGTGCTGAAATACCCGATGAGAAAGTAAAGGAAAAAATAGCCAGGAAACTGTACAGGCTTAAACAGAAAACCGGTATAGAAGTTGAACCGCAGGAAGGGGAACCACCAAAAACAAATCCCATAAGGGATATTGCCAGCGAAATTATTAATAAGAGCCCGGCAGAAACGGGGTCTGATAAATTTGTAAGAATAACCGGACAGACCAGGGAGCCTGCTTCATTTGAAGAAACAAGAAAAAGCAAAGAATTCGGGGATATAAAGCTTACTTCAACGCATGCGCTGCGCCCAGTAAAAAGATCGCATCTTTATATATACTCCGCGGCCGCACTTATTCTTGGCTTTGCAATTGCATTTGTTTTCTTTAGTAATAAAACAGCATCATACCAGGATGAAGTTGAAAGGCTGAACGGGGAAATGCAGAAGCTGAATTCAGATATGGCTGTTAACAGCGGATTATTGTCGCTGCTTCAGAAAAAAGATACAAAAGTGTACTTGCTTGCGGGAAGTGAAACTTATCCGGACGGATTCGGAAGAATTTATCTTAACTACTCAACCAGCAGGGCTTACCTTTATCTTTCAGGTCTACCGGTTCCCAGTGTGGGAAAAAAATACCAGCTGTGGTTTATGAACAGCGGCGGTACTTTCCCGATCGGGTTATTTACCCCGAAAACGGATGAAGGATATTTTTATTTTACAATGCCGAAGCTTGGAAGAGAAACGGGCAGAAGGTTCCTTTTAACGGAGGAACCTGAAGAGGGATCGGTTACACCGGGAAGAAAAATTTATCTTAGGAGTCCGGATTAGGATTTCCTCCGAAGCAGGAGAATAAAACCTGCTATTACCAGCAGTATCAGCCAATAACTTTTCACCATTGCCAACAGCGAATCCGCAAATCCGGAAAGTACTGACCTTCGCAAAAAAACAATATAAAGCAGTCCGCAGGCAATAAAGAAAAGAGAAAACACAAGGTAAATCTTCTGCGAGGTGCTGTCTATAAACAGAAGTAAAAAACCGACACCGATAATGAACAGAACCGAAAGGAAAACAATCTGTCTTGCCTCCTCCAGGTCAAATTTTGAAGTTACATATATTACTATTCCGATAAGGAATAGGGTTGAGCCAGAAAACAGAATCCCCTTTCTTTCTTTCCCAAATGAGCTGAATACAGCGGATATGCCTGCAAACATAAATAAATAGTTAAGCAGATCGAGAATTGTAAAGCTGATTATTCCGGAAATTCTCAGAATAACAGCTAAAAAAATCAAAATAACGAGATATCCTATAATTAAGTTAGTTCTATTCACTTATCCTCTGCTTTCATTAAGCGAAAATATAAAAAAAAGAAGTTGTTGCAAATCCCTCTTTATAATTACATCAATAATAATTAAGTTTTCCTTTGATAAATACCGAATAAATTACAGGCTCTCATATGAAAAACAATAAACCCTCCAAATTCAAAGAACTTAAACCTGAAGAATTAAGATGGATCTGCAATCCTGATGCATTCGACTTTGATTCCACCCTTGAACTTGAACCGATCGAAGGCATACTCGGACAGGAGAGAGCATTAAGAGCAATCCGGCTGGGGGTTGATCTGAAAAGCCCCGGTTATAATATTTTTATTGCCGGACTTTCAGGTACAGGAAAAGCCACAACAGTTAAAAAAGTGCTCGAAAGAATAAGTTCCGAATGTTCCGAACTTTGTGATTATGCCTATGTTAATAATTTTAAGGACCCTGACAGACCTGTCATGCTCGTTTTTGCAGCAGGTAAAGCAAAAGAATTTAAAAATGACCTCTCCTCTGCTGTTAATCTTCTTAAAAGAAAAATCCCACATTCGCTGGAAAGCGAATCATATATGAAGCACAGACAGGAGCTTATTGCTAAATACAGCGATATCGAAAAAAACCTGATGAATGATTTCGAAGAGAGGATGCGTAAAGAAAATTTTGCGCTGGGACAGGTTAAGTTCGGAGAGCTGACCAGGCCTGACCTCCTTCCGCTTATTAATGGAAAAGCCGTAACCATATTCCAGCTCGATAAGCTTATTGCCGATCAGCAGCTTACCAAGGAATCTGCAGAAGAGATCCTTAAGCGGTATAATATTCATCAGCAGGAGCTTCAGAAATTGTTCAGAAAGAGCCTGAAGCTGAGCCAGGAAATAAATAAAAAGCTCGGCGAACTGGAAAGAAAATCGGTTGAAGTGGTTGTAAAAGCACTTATCGATAACCTTAAAGAACAGTATAATACCGAAAAGGTTAAAGATTATCTTGAACAGCTGTCGGAAAGCATTCTTTATAACATTGGTTTGTTCAAAGGAGTAAAACCTGAGGGCGATACTACTGCCGACGGCTATACAATCGATTACTTCAGAGATTATGATGTGAATATTGTGCTTGATAACAGCGATACAAAAGAATGTCCTGTTGTTATTGAGACCTCACCGACATATATGAATGTATTCGGAACCGTTGAAAAAGTAAGTGACGGACGGGGCGGCTGGATAAGCGATTTTACAAATATCAAAGGAGGTTCGCTGCTCAGGGCAAACGGAGGATTTCTTGTACTGAATGTGAATCATCTCTTTGAGGAACCGGGTGTCTGGAGAACCCTGAAAAGGGTTCTTACCTACCGCAAACTTGAAATGCACGATCCTTATTATTCAAACCAGTATTCACCCTCATCCCTTAAACCTGAAGCTATTGAAATAAATTCAAAGGTGATACTCCTCGGAAGCCAGTATCTATATTCCCTGCTCACTGAGCACGAATACGATTTCAAAAAGATATTCAAAGTTAAAGCCGATTTTGATTACGAGATCAGAAGAAGCGATAAGGTACTCGGCGAGTATGCCCGGGTAATTAAAAAATTCATTAAAGATGAAAACCTGCTTGAATTCGACAGCTCGGCAATTGCCTTCCTTCTGGAGATCGCTGCAAAACTCACCGGGAGCCAGAATAAGCTTTCAACCAGATTTTCCATTCTAGCTGACCTTGCACGCGAATCAAATTTCTGGGCGCGGGATGACGGATTTGAAGTGGTTGGCGCCGCTCATGTGAAAAAAGCATATAAGTTCGCAATGGACAGACATGGCATGCTTGAATCAAAAGTAAACGAAATGTTCGAGGAAAAAACACTTCTTATCGATACTAAAGGTGAAAGGATCGGACAGATAAACGGACTGGCAATCTATAATGCCGACTTTTATTCATTTGGACGACCTACCCGAATAACTGCAACAGTATCACTCGGTAGCGGCAGCATTATAAATGTTGAACGAGAAGCGGGTATGAGCGGAAGGCATTATAACAAAGGAGTCCTGATTATTTCAGGATATTTCAGGGAAACTTTCGGACAGAATCTGCCCCTCTCCTTTAATGCTAATCTTGTTTTTGAACAATCCTACGGTACTGTGGATGGCGACAGTGCATCCTGTGCTGAAATATTTGCGCTCCTTTCAACTCTGGCAGGACTGCCTATTAAACAATCGATCGCCGTAACCGGCTCATTGAACCAGAAAGGCGATGTACAGCCTATCGGCGGAGTTAATGAAAAGATAGAGGGATTCTTCGATATTTGTAACTCCGAGGGACTGAATAAACAGCAGGGTGTTATAATACCTATCCAGAATGTAAAAGACCTCATGCTGCGCGAAGATGTAATCGAAGCGGTTGCAAAGAAGGAGTTTCATATCTACCCTATCTCTAGAGTGGAGGAGGGAATTGAAATCCTTACCGGAGTTAAAGCNNTATGCCAAGGCAAGAGCAGTTCCGCACAGAAATGAGGAATCTCAAAGAAAAAAACGAAGAGCTAAATGAACCTGAAGCAGCCTGACAGCACAACGCGTACAAAAGTTCTATGTACTCTCGGTCCTTCTGTAAATACCGCAGATTCGATGAAGCGCCTGATGTATGCGGGTATGGATGCTGTCAGATTAAATTTTTCACACGGAAGTTATGAATTCTTTGAAGATGTTTTCAAAAATATTAATACTTTAGATCAGGAAAAAGATTCACCGCTTGCAGTATTAATTGATCTGCAGGGACCGAAAATACGAATCGGGAAGCTGGAACAGCCGGAAATAGAGATCTCACCAGGTGAAAAAATTTTAATAACCGGCGAGCAGATTACCGGAACAAAAAATATCATTTCTGCTTCATACGGCGAGATTGTTAACGATGCAAGACCGGGCGACAGGATACTGATTGACGACGGGCTGATACGTCTTCGGGTAACCGGTAAAGAGAATGATAAACTTTCATGCATAATTGAAGCAGGCGGAATACTTAAACCAAGGAAAGGGATGAACCTGCCGGGAATGAAAATTTCCTCTCCCTCTGTTACCGTTAAAGATTATCAGAACATAGAGTTTGCTCTTAGATATCATGTAGATTACATTGCACTTTCATTCGTTAGATCGGAAAAAGATATTTACGATCTCCGGAAATGGCTGAAAAGCAAAAACCTGTTACGTCCGATTATCGCCAAGATCGAAAAAAAAGAAGCAGTGGATAATTTCGACAAGATACTGAAAACAGCCGACGGAATAATGATAGCACGGGGGGATCTTGGAGTGGAACTGCATCCGCAGGATGTTCCCGTTATTCAGAAAGAAATTATTAAAAACTGCAATGCCGAAGGCAAGCTTGTTATTACTGCAACGCAAATGCTGGAGTCGATGATAAATAATCCGGTACCTACACGCGCTGAAGCATCGGATGTTGCAAATGCAGTGTGGGACGGTACCGATGCAGTGATGCTAAGCGGTGAAACTTCGGTCGGAAAATATCCTGTTAAAACAGTGCAGACCATGCACGATATCATCAGGAAAGCTGAGGAAAATTTTCAGTCCCACAATATTCATTTTACTGAAGCGGATAATACTGAAGATAAACTTTTCGATTCCGTTGGAAAAGCAATAACAGGCATGAGCGACCAGGTAAATGCAGCAGCAATTGTTACATTTACTTTTAAGGGAAGAACGGCTGTAAATCTTGCCAAGTACAGACCAAAAGCAAAGATCATCGCCTTTTCAAATGATATTGATACCATAAATTCACTGGCTTTGCGATGGGGAGTTATACCTGTGTATCTTGATGAAATTCACAAGGAAACAATTGCTATTGATAAGGCAAAAAAATTGATTTCGGAATCGGGACAGGTGAAAACCGGCGATATCGTAATATTCTCAGCGGGTGCGCCTCACCCAGATAAAAGCAGGGTCAACTGGCAAAGGTTTGAAATTATTTAGGGAACTTATTATTATTTTTTTTATTATATAATAATAGTTAGTTTTTGCGTGAGTGAGGATGAATAATATGAAGTTTAAAGTAGCTGATTGGTGGGAATCCCTGGATAACGGAAAAATCCTTTGTACATTATGTCCGCGTTATTGTACAATCGGCGACGGACAACCGGGATTTTGTTTTATCCGCCAGAACCATGGAGGAATACTTTACTCACTCGGATACGGCAGACCGTCGGGATTCGGAATTGATCCGATCGAAAAAAAACCTCTCAATCATTTTTATCCCGGTACAAAAATTTTAAGCTTTGGCACTGCCGGATGCAACCTCGGCTGCAAGTTCTGCCAGAACTGGTCGATCAGCAANNAAAAAATATAACCTTCCTTCGATAGCATACACCTACAACGATCCTACAATTTTCGGCGAATATGTAGTTGATATAAGCAGACTGGCACGCCAGGAAGGAATTTTTTCTGTAATGGTAACAGCCGGATACATTGATAAAGAAGCACGTAAAGACGTTTATAAATATATTGATGCAGCTAATGTTGATCTTAAAGGATTTACCGGGAGGTTTTACCGGAAGCTTACCCTTTCAAAGATTGAAGACGTGCTTGACACGCTGATATGGCTTAAGAATGAAACGGAAGTCTGGATTGAGATTACCACTCTTCTGATACCGGATGAAAATGATTCGCCGGAGGAGATAAAGCAGGAATGCGAATGGATACTGGAAAATCTTGGTGATTCGGTGCCGCTCCATTTTACTGCATTCCATCCCGATTTCAGGATGAGGGACAAGGAAAAAACACCTGCCTCGATTTTAACCCGCGCCAGAAAAATTGCAATCAATGAAGGAATAAAATACTGCTATACGGGGAATGTATATAACAAAGAGGGTCAGACAACATACTGTCCCCACTGCCATGCAANNCCGTAGGGGCAGCATTATTGTAGACGTTTGAAACAAGAAATAATCAAACCCTCGTAGAGGGTTAATAATATTCTGTAAATTTTAAATTTATTATAATCCCCCTACAGGGGATAAAGGATCAGGAGAGAATCATTCCTTGCTACAACAATAATCCCCCTACGGGAGATGACCACGAGGAATTATGCTGTGCTATGATTTTATTAATAATATTTT
The DNA here is from genome assembly GCA_002435365.1 of Ignavibacteriales bacterium UBA6490. Taxonomy (GTDB): domain Bacteria; phylum Bacteroidota; class Ignavibacteria; order Ignavibacteriales; family Ignavibacteriaceae; genus UBA6490. The sequence continues at coordinate 2,236 of DJMM01000100.1, read as the reverse complement.
TTGCCTGCCCCGTAGGGGCAGCATTATTGTAGATTATTAAAACGAAAAACATTTCAACCCTCGTAGGGGGTTTATAATTTCTCTAGCGATCCTACCTCGGCTTATAATATCATTCTTAAGAATCTCATCCTAACCATGAAAAAATGCAATTGTACCCGGATCCAACTGTGTTTCGGTTGGGCTTCTGATTTGGTTACTCATCCAGGGTTGAGCCGTGATTCATCCGGCCGTCCTCCGGCACTCCCAGCCAAAATGACGGACCAGTGGCGGAGGAATGACGGATCTGCAAGCAGGGAAAAGTGCAATTAGTGCACAACTTTGCCAGTTCCCCAGTTAAAAGTTCAAGGTTGGTTTATAATATAGTACAGAGTTCCTGAGAAGTGTCGGAGAAAACGATTCATCTCAATTTCCAAATATTTAACAAAAAACAGTTGTTATTTAATCTTACCATATAACTATGGAATTCCGATTGGTATCCTCTTTGGGTTAAACCGGAGTAAATCGGGGGGCTATCGCCTCCTCATAATTGTTGATTTCTCCTGCCTGAATATTCAGGCAATGGAATAACTATGCTTTATTTGTAAATTGATTCAAACAATTATAACTTATAGTTGTTATTATTAGTTGAATGGGTTAGGGTTATGAAAACATTCAGTTTACTGTTTTTGTTTTGTAGTATTCTTCTCCATCCGCAAAAATTTAAATCTCTCGATGGTTTTGAAAACCAGCAGGGAGAAACAATACTTCTTTATCGCTTCGGCACCGAAGAACGGGATAATAACCCAGTATTTAAATTCAATACTTCAACTTTATCTGAAGAACTCATTATTAATGCGGGCACAGCTTATCCCGGCGGAAAAAGAGGATGTAATGACTTTGAATTTTTTCCCGGTGATGATTCTGATTTTATGAACACCGGCTATGAGCTTGGCATTGATCCCATCTTCTTTATTGCACGGAATGATATTGCCGTACAATATGACTTTTATACTTTCAGGGGAGTTGATATTGACCGGCAGAATCCTTTGAAGGTATATGCTTTCGGCAACGGAATATTCAGAAGTTTTGATGGAGGATTGACTTTTCCCGCCGATTCGGTTTTGCACATAAATTACTCTCCCCTTTCGCTTTCCCGGTGCGAAGAAAATACTTTCTTTGGATTAAACCAGGAAAATAAACTTGTAAAAAATGGTTCCCTTGTTGATACAACAACAATTTTTTTTGACAGCAACTTTAAAATTATTTATGATGCAGACCAGCTGCATATTTATATTATCTATAAAACTTACTGGTATGAAGGAATAAAAGTATCCGCTGATAAAGGAAATTCTTTTTCAACCAAATATTATGCTGATAGTAATTTATGTGCTGCAGTTGATCCGGTTGAACCAGGAACAATATATGCAGCTAAACAAAAAAAGATATGGAAATCAATAAATTACGGCACTAATTTCTTCGAATATAAAGAACTCCCATACAGGATTGTGGGATTGTATAAAAAACCAGGATCCGAAATTCTTTACGCTGCTACGCCGGGTAAAATATTTGCTGTTACACCCGATAGCATTAATGTAATAAAGACCAGGCTCATACCACCTGATGAAATTGACTGGTTTCCTCTGGCTATCGGCAACCGCTGGATCTATTGGGACGTAGATTGTTTTTGGTGGCATCCTCAGGATACATCACTTTATGTATCTACGATAGTAGGGGATACTATTATTTCGGGAGAAAAATATTTTACATTCGATAAACCAATCGGAGTTGATCAATATAAATTTATACGGTTTAATTCATCAGAAGGTAAAATCGAAGTAAATTGGGGAGATTATAAATTTCCCATATATGACTATTTCATGGAGCCTGGTGACTTTTTAGATTATAATTTACTTGAAAACGATGATTCAGTAATGGTGTTTAATAAACTCCGCGCAGCAAGATTTTTTTATGGTATGCGTGCAATTGGTCAATCCGAATATAAGTTGGTCAAGGGTCTGGGATACTATAAAGATGGATTTTATGAAACTAATGCATGGTGCCATGAAACCATATTAAAAGGCTGCGTGCTAAACGGTATTGTTTATGGCGATACAACTGTTGTCGGCGTTGAAAAAACTGAAAATATTCCTGCAGAATACATTTTATGCCAGAACTATCCTAATCCGTTTAATCCGAATACAACAATAAATTACACCATTAAAGAAAGAGGAGTAGTTCAATTAAAAGTGTATGATGT
>DJMM01000017.1 GCA_002435365.1 Ignavibacteriales bacterium UBA6490 | reverse complement strand
GAGATGGATCCATTCCTTTTGCGGCGGCACTTCTTCAGTGTAAAGTGAATCGATTACCGTAGTACCGGAAAGCAGACGGAATTTAAGTTTCCCCGCATGATTATTCGTAGTCGGAAATTGTGTAAATATATGATAATAACTGTCCTGTGTAATCGTAAAATCCCAGGCAGCCTTTGCAGAGTCAGTATCTCCCAGTGAAGCTTTGCGTGAATTGTTTTTCCATGCATATGCTGAATTGTCGGTCCAGTTGCCGTAAAATTCATGATATGCCGGATCAGTATTATCGACATACACATCATCAGGAAGGTACCTGATTATTTGATGAGACTGATTGCCCATTGTATCTGTAAGAACCACACCTGCTTTCACGATATATTCCTTATCCATCGGCAGGGAAGCTTTCCATGAGTTTGTACCGGTTGGGATACAATCTGCCACGTAAAAATTTTCATTAATATCCTTGTAGGCGACAAACGGCTGTTCCTGGAATATCGGTTCATCAGTAGAAATATCATATTCGATGGTATTGCCGATAACTGATTCAAGCACAGTAAGCTGCGGCGCGATTGAATCAATATCACCTCTGTAATGCTGATAAGCTTCAATACCGGTTGAGTATTTAAATTTAACCTGCGGATACAAAGCCGCGTATTTATGCAGCACACTGTCAACAGCTTCAATATTTGTATTGAAGTCAGTCTCCGGAAGGTGACCCCATATGCAGACGATCTGGCTAATGCCGCTGTCAGCTTTTGCAAATATTGAGTTCACAAGAGTATTATTACCCTTAAAGCTGTTTAGATGAATTGATCTTACATTCCAGCCTTTGCTGGCACCCTGAACCTGGTAGTTATCAGGTGAAGGATTATAGGGAATAAACTCAGCAGGTGCAAGTGACCAGTCATAGGTATTATCCAGAGGTTCAGTAGTATCAGTTCTTTTATGCGGATAGTCATTATGAAGCGAATAGGGGAGCAGCTTATTCAGATAGTTCTGCCAACCGTTATCCATATAATGCCATCCTGATCTGAATGATACAGGAAAAACTTCTTCTTCCAGCAGGAACTGGGCAAGAGTGAAATTGAAATCGTCATAGCATTCCATAAAGCTGAGTGACTGGTTCCAATAGTATTTGCCATCACCATCATAGTCTGTCCATTTAAATGTATGATAATGCAGGGACAGCTCATCACCCAGTATTTTTACCTTATCTCCGTAGAACTCCTTCATCAGGTACATTGTCATGATGTTGGGATAGGGGATATTAGTATTTACAGCATAGCGGAAAATATTGCCGGCCATCATCCACCATGTTATACTTAGTGTATCTCCGAATGAATCCCTGAACTGGCTTCTGAACTGGGGATTCATTACTGTACCGGTATTCGATGATGGATCTATATAAAGCCAGGGATTATAATTATCGTTAAATGTGCTGGTGCCCATTCCGTCCCATATAGCGGTATCCGAACCGATAACAATATATATTGTTCCTGGATTGGTTGCGCCAAGGAAAGTGACTGAGATTGTAATAATTGAAAGAACTGAAAAATAAATTTTCAGATTGGCAAAGAATTTATGCATGAGATCAGACCTTTACAGGTGCAGCTTTATATTCAGTCTGGTGAGATAGTGTGTTATTCCAAGCATTAAGAATGTAAATACAAGTGATCGTATAATACCGGTAAAACCATCTGCAATTTCTGAATAGAAAGTAAAACCTGTTATCGTAATTAATGAATAAAAAATGGATGGCAGTAAATATGCCAGGAGGGGATTAACCCCGGCAGGCTTTAGAAAACTGCTCCATTTATGATATTTTTTTATATCAATAAAATAGTATAATAATATGAAAAGAATAACACAAATAAAGCTGCTTAAATAACACCAGGACGGAGTGGCATAAATTTTATTAATTCCATACTGGGGGTAATAAAGCAATCCCGTTACGAGAAGAAAAATTGAATAAACGAACATCGCAGCAATTTTTTTACGGAGAGAATCAAATCTTTGCGAAGTAAGAATGACAGATAATAGAATTCCGGCAGTAGTAATTGAGGCATGTGAACCCACCTGTATTCCCGGAAGCAAAGTGTCTTTAAAGAAAAATATAGTGCTGAATGCACCGGATTTTTCGGCAACGTACAGAAGAGAAAACAGGAACATGCCTGCTGCAATTGCAGCAGGATATTTTCTGAATAAAAGATAAACGACAGATGATGCCAGGTAAGCCCAGCCGATAAGTCCAAGTATACCCCACCAGCTTGTCTGCAGCCACTTGATATCACCATCATCCACTCTCCTGTAAATTACAGCCAGCAGAATAAGTCCTGCTAATCCCATAAATTTTAATGCAGAGAAGAGCAGTTTTTCATTGCCAGACTTCTTAGGATACGCATTCCATACGATGATTGCTGATATGAATACGAGAATTATCCATAACTGTTTATTCATGCCTGTCACTGCCTGGCTGAATCCTCCCATATTGACCATTAATATTCCAAGTACCAAAAGCCCCGCAGTACGAATAATGATATGCTTTATAATTTCTAAAATGGAATCACCCTTGCTTATTCTCTTGTTTATGGAAAAGGGAATGGCCATTCCCACAATAAAAAGAAAAGCAGGAAACACTACGTCGACGAAAGTCATACCGTTGGCATCAGCGGGCATATGTTTCATCCACCCCGGAATATTTTTTACACCGGCCACATCATTAACGAATATCATTGCGAAAATAGTAAGTCCCCTCAATACATCGATTGAAGCAATTCTATCCTTCGATTTTAATTCCGGTTTTCCGGATGAATCCGGTTTAACATTAACATTTTGTGCCATAGCGGTTTTTATTTATTATTTGTTCCTGACCCTTCCTTCTGCATAGCTGAAAGGTAATAAGTAAGGCTTGCCGTACCATCCATAGTTGGTTCATTTGTTGAATAATCGCCTGAGTCGTCATGATACACATGTTCAACTGACTGAAATGCTTCATACTCATCGCCGTGCAAAATTGTAAGACCTTCGAGGTAATTAAAAATTGATCCGTAAATAGGACCATCAACCAGACCTCCATCAATATGGTAATTCTTTTTTGTCCATAGTGATGAATGGGGATCGGTTGGTGAATCTCCGTTTTCAGGGAGTGCGATAATCATGCTGGTTCCCCATGGATTACATCCGAACAGCCAGTCACGGAGGGCAGCCTCCATTTCAGCAAAAGTATTATCTGCGGTTAAATTCCGGTAGAGGTGCGCCTGTGTAATTGCAGCAGCGACGAGATTATTTGAGCACCATATAAACGGAATTCCGATAAGGAAGGGATTATTTTTTCCACGCTGATAAATTCCATCCAATCCTTTCCGCATATACTGAATAAATCTCGCGGATATTTTAGGATCGCTGTTTGAGGCCAGGTAATAATGTCCCAGATTTACAAATGGGTACCATTGATAGTGTCTTGCAGTATCGCTTCCCATCCAGGGGGTAACAGGTTCTACTTTTCCCCAGTTCACTGCTTCATTCAGCAGCAATGAATTCCCGGAATTTAGGAACAGGTCGGCGGCTGCAAGTTCCAGGTCGTCAACATAATTATCCTCTTCATAGAAATAGGGCGACTTGCAGCAGGCGGTCTGGCACACACCGAGATCACTCTTTGCGAATTCATAAGCCTCTGCGGCTTTAACTTTGATAATCTCAGAGAAGTCGGGATAATAATTTTTAAGCAGGCTGGATCCGAGAGAAAATGCCGAAGCATATTTTGCTGCACTTGATGATACACCTGTAGTTCTGTTTTTATAATTGCAGATTCCCTGTTGTTTTCCGGTAATGAAATATACAGGTCTTTCCAGTCCCTTACCGTAATTCGCTGAGTCATGATTGGGTAGCCTGAATCCCGCATGATCGCGGTCGTCAGCAATCTGGTTAAACATTATGTTCTTTTCAGGATTCATTTTTACCAGCCAGTCCAGTCCCCATTTTGCCTCGTCAAGAATATCCGGGATATTATTGGCACCGGGATTTCCGTCTGCATCATAGTTATCCCCAAAAGAGCCGGGATTCATTTTATATGCAAAAAGCATCTGGTAAACCGCATTTGCAGAGGTAGTAAGATACTGGAGATAATCAGCCGCATCATGCCATCCTCCTGTTACATCAATATGTTCTCTGTTGCGGGTTGGATGATCAACTATGAAGCCATCATGGGTATGGCAGGAATCCTTAAGGAACGGATTATACCCGCATCTTTGCTGGCGCATGTACTTCAGAATATAATCTGCCGTGCCGTCATATACCGAATTACTGATCTTAAAAGGAGGGGATTTTATATCATTAATTTCTATATAGTAGCTTCCTTCTGTTTCGAATTCAGAAAAATCGAGTCTGAATGTGGATGCGAATGCGCCATATTTGCCGGTTTTACGAATTGCGGTACCCTGCCAGACTTTTTTGCCGGAGGCTGCATCGAACAGCGCAAAAGATTTGAAATCAGGATTTTCTTTACTTGCAAGGACTGCATTTTTTATCGAGGTCTTAAGGTATCCAAGCTGGTTGACTCTTATCCAGCTGTTCTGGGATACAATATTTTGTGTACAAAACAATATCAAAAGGAGGAGATAATTTTTCATACAATTACCGATATTAAAAGAAAAATAATCTGTAAAGTAATAGAATTAGTGATGTAAACGAAACTGCCCGGCGAAAATTCAGCCGGGCAGTTAACTCTTAACAATAATTATTTATAACCTATCCCTATTGAGATATAATGGACATTTCCGAATATTCCATAAGGCTGAATTGCATAATTTAATCTCAGCGGAAATCCGGAAACCGTGTAGTTAACCCCTACACCTGCGCTCCATTTCCTTTCGTCATAATTTGTGCTGTAACCGCCCCTGGCAAAGAACAGTCCGGCAAAATTATATTCTGCGCCAATTTTAAGTTTCTCACCGAAATCCCTGGGGTGCCTGGATTCGAAACTCAGTACAAAGGAATGGTCATTCATTTTATCCATCATAAACAGCAGGGGTTCAACAGTAGCACCGAAGCTGACCGCAAAAGGCAGCGGGAAATTCTGCTGCTCATAGCGCAGTTCTTTCGAGATATTCTGAAGAACCGCTCCGAACTTGATACCGTTATAGTGGAAATCATAATAAGCTCCGATATCAAGAGCAATAGTTCCCTGGGTATAATCTTTTTTCTCGAGCACCAGGTTGGAATCGCTGAGTGATTCCCCGCGGGTTGAGATCCATGCTTCGCCGAGATTCTGATAGACATACTTGGCGTGAACTCCGTAAGAAAAGTTATTGGATATCATCTGTGCGAAGGAAATTCCTGCACCCATGCCGACAGGGGAGAACGTACCGGTTTCGATATATCCCTGGTCGTTATTTGCTCTTACGGTTTGATAAAATGTACCGTAATCCATGGCAAGCAGACTGAACCCTACCACGCCAAAATCCAGAACTTTAACTGCAGCAGAGACTGCATTATAGTTTATATCTGCAATCCCCCTGGTGTGGTTGAATGAGAGATCTACCGATGATTCAATTAAACTTGTAAGAGCAGGATTCCAGAATATTCCGTCGGAGTTATTTGTATTTACAACACCTACCATGCCTCTTCCGACCACTTCAGCAGAGATGGGATTTTCCAGGAACCGAAAGCCTACCTGTGCTTTTTTGTTTATCTGTGCTTCGGTGGCAGAAAATCCTGCAATGAAAAGAAATATCATTACTGTTTTTGTCATTAAAGACTCCGTTATAAAAGATTTGTTTCTCATTTCATCACCTCTTAACGGACAATTATAAATTTAACGAACTGATTATCCAGCTTATTGCCGTCGATATCCTCGCAGTCAGTAACTGCAAGGATATATATTCCGCTGGTAACATACTGGTTGCTGTCGGTAAGCTGGAACCATTCTTCATCTGCAGTTCCGTAATGCTCGATAGTGTTTACAAGATTCCCTGTCTCGGTAAAAATTCTGAGAGTGCATTTTACCGGCAAATTAAAAAACGAGATTTTACTGTTATTCGGATCTCCTGCACGCAGTGCAGTGCCGGAGGCCACTGTAGCCGGATTCGGAACAACACGTACCAGTTCCGAAGTCGCTAATCCCGGTTTAAATGAAACAGCCGGCAATAATGAACGGGTAACGTGTCTCGAACTTTCAAGAGATTTGCCGCTGTTTATAGGGGAAACATTCTGAGTACCATTATCTATTGCTGTAACGGCATAATAGTAATCTATTCCGCGGATTATATCATTGTCGCTATACTCAGTAGTATTCCTGTCATTTGTGGAGTAAATAAGTTTCCACTGTTTGCCGGTTCCTGCATCACTGGGGTCGTTCACCAGGAGCGCTCCCTCTTTACGATAAACATTCCAGCCGGCCCAATCATCGACACCGGTTTTTGCATCATTAAAATATGAGGGTTCAGGATAACCCCATTTAATTGTAATCCTGTCTGGACCGGAAGTAACTTCAATATCCGGAGGAGGAGGTGCAGAAGGAATTTTATTTCCTTTAGACATCTGGTCATAAGCCCAATTTGCTTTATCCATTACTTTCCATAATGAATCCAGTCCGTTTCTTAATATCCATGCGTTTTTTTCCGCATCTGTAATCTGACCATCAAGCCATGCTTTGCCCACCACAGCTGCAGAATCAAAACCGGCTCCCCCCACACCAACAGCATAAACAAAAGTTACAGAATCAAACCTTGAAGCTGCTGTATTCTTTGTCAGCTCATATGGCCCGCAGGTAATAAATCTCATGGGGCCTTTTTCAGGCAATGCAGCTGCCTCGGGAAATCTTCCTCTTGCATCATCACCACGGTATGTCAATTTTAAACCGAGGTCTCTTCGTCCCCAAAGATCAGCTAGTATTCCAGCATGCGGAAGTGCATAAGGCTGTGCGGGATCATCAATCTTTTCAACGTTTGATTTATCTGCGTACAGCAGTGAATAACCGGGTACTTGTGTGGAATGCAGGAAACCGGTAATTCTGTCAGGATCTCCTGAGTCATCCGTTGAGCCGTTACTGTAAGCCTGTGCACCTGCATATTTAGAGTCAAAATAATATGTGACGTATAAAGAATCCCTGCTCCTGTCCGGAAGGAGTTCAGATTTTCTTTTAAACCAGCCGTCGATATCGTCTTCGCCTTCATAGGAAAAGTTATTTGTAACTGCACGTTCACCTGCTTTGGAAGGACCAAAGCTGAAGGCTATGGGCCACCAGAACCTGATTGTCTGATCAGGAATTGTATCTGTCGGCAGCGATGCACTTCTGGGAATTTTAATCTCGCCGGTAAATTTATGCGTCGCTTTCCATATAAAATAATCTGCATGATCCGGATTGCTTGATGCATAAACCTCTACGTGACTTCTGATACCGAACTGAGGAAGCACTTCCTCAAAAACTATTTTTATGTCGGTCTCAAGATCAGGATCAACATTCCAGCGGTATGGTGCATCAAGCGCAATACCGTCAACAACTACGTGAGGGGGGCGATATCGTCTAACTTCATATCCCCAGTCGTTTGCTCCAAAATTTGTCAGTGCATCCCCTCTGAGCATCATAGGTTTTACAGCACCATACTCATCGATAATGCCGTTATCATCAAGACTGACAGGATTAAAAATCTGATACAGCATATTAGATTTATATCGGTCCTGAGGCCAATAAAATAATTCTGTGTTTTCCCTGTTGTCGCCGGTTAAATTCCAGCTGAACTGCGACTGCAGGCCCCCGTCTCCCATTAATCTTATCATACTCAAATTGAAGTTGCCTACATCAATAAGCATTGGGGGAGGATTCTCTTTCTTTTCCTGCGGATAAGAAAGCGCAGCTGCAAACAATAGTAAAATTAAACTTATTTTTTTCATATAATTTCTTCCCGTCTCAAGTTAAAAATTTAACCTTAATCCAAGAATAAATCTCCTTGGATTCAAAAATACAGGAGCTTCCCACCAGCCCACATTTATGTAATCTTTTTTGTACTCGCCCCACTTGTCATCTCCTCCCTTATCAGGAGTTCTCAGTGAGTTCTTGTAAGCATCATACTGAGTCTGGGTCATATTGCTGATATTAAGCCATTTATTATTATGAACATTTTTTACAGTGAGTACAATCTCCATGCTTCCGAAGGAGGTATTGAATGCTTTCGATAATCTCAGGTCGGCATTCCAATAGTTAACAGCCTCAATGTAAATTCTTTTTTGTACTTCAGGTTCAGAAGGATTGGATAAAAATCTTCCACCATCCCTCCACTCGAAGAAGTAGCTTAGGTACCAATCCTCAAGCGGGAATACCCCTCCCCAGTCCGGTCCGAATTTTACCGGGGTATGGAAATTAAGATTCACATTTGCTCTCGGGAGCGGATCAACTTCGTTAAGGTAAGGAGAACGAAGCTCCTCGTTTCTGGCAAGCAGCCTGTTCTCAAAAATTCTGTAAAGACCGGTCTGCCCGGAACTCTGCAGCATATAATCGTACATTGCAGTGAAAGTGAAATAGGTACCGTACGGTCTTTCAAATCTTAACTCAAAACCTCTTACATCCCTGTATGCATCGGGTACATACTCTGAGACCAGATTATCACCATAGTAATTAATATACTGCCTGCTCAGCGGCTCGTTCCTGATGTCCTTGTAATATGCCGTTGCATTAAAGATCAGCTCATCGAAGAACATCTGCTCATAACCGAATTCATAAGAGATAGTTTTTGCCATCTCCAGGCCTGGTGTAGGAAGTGAAACACCACCTTGAACAACGTAGGTCTGGTACATGAAAGCAACCGGGGGTCTCTGGTAGAAATGACCATAGTTGAAATACATTTTACTGCTTTCAGTAATTGGGAATGATACACCCAGCCTCGGAGAAATATGAAACTGTGTTTTATCTTTTGTTTCCGGCCAGCCGGGAGGATTATTAAGAAGTTCACGGAACAGCACCCATCTTTCATAGCTTGCAGGATCGCCGGCAAGATTATTATAAACGGTATTCAGCAGTTCCTTGTAATCTTCGTCGACAGGGAAGCTTAGTTCATATCCTTTTTTCATGGGATCTAAATAATCAAGTCTCAAACCGGCATTCAGTATCATTCCTTCAAATTCAAGTTTGTCCTGAACATATATTCCTAACTCCAGCGGAGTAGCTTTATAATACTGCCAGGTATCAGGTGTGTAGGAGAGCTGCGATTGATACCAGGTACCTGAATAAACGAGGAGATCCTGAAGTACAACCTGGAATCCGGTCTCGATCTGATGGTGTCTGCCCAATTGAGCTGTAAGATCTCCTCTTAATTGATATGCATATGAGTATGATGAATCCACTTTTTGCGGACCGCCGAATAATGTAAATGTGTTCAGAACATCATAACCGTAATTTGTTGAGGCATTCGGGGAGCCGTAATCAGGTACCAGAAAGCGGTAATTTCTTTTTGCTTTAACGCTGTAAAAATCAACTGTATTGGCGCCGCCTGTGGTATCTGTCGAGAATGGCTTGAGATCCTGGTCTGTGTAACCGATCTGAAAATCAAGCGTGTAAAATGCTTTATCGGACAACGCGTGCGTGAACTTACCGCCGCCGACTACATACCTTTGATCAAAATACTGAAGACGGCTTTTATTGAAAATCTGGTTAAAACTTCCGCCGCCAATCAGTCTTGCTGCATAACGGACAGAACTTTCAGTACTGTTCAGAAAACTGAAACTTGTTCCTTCACCCAGGAGAGCGCCTCCGTATGTTGAAAATCCCCCGGCATTCACCGTTGAAACTTTCGCAAACATGCCGTTAAGCGATAAACGCATGTTGCCGCTTAACTGAGTTGTAAGTTTTAGCTGCCCGTTCCAGTCGACATAGCTGTCGCGCGGACCTACCGGGAAGGGTATTTGCGAATCCTCATACTTAAATCCAAGCATGAATGTTGTACGGCCTGCAAATTCACCGAATATTGGAATTGATTCCCCGGGAACCGGGCCTGTCAGAGTTCCTTCAATAAAAATATCAGGCTTAGTGCCGAAAGCATATTGCGGATGCTGCAGTTTCCAAAGCTCAAGTTTCTGCAGTGAGTCCAGTGCCCTGGGTTCAGTTGAATTGTTCGACCAGCCTCTGAATTGTCTGAATTCTGCCGGCACTGTGGTATCTCCGTATGCACCACGCCAGGCATAACCGTTTGCTGAAGTGTCAGCATATATCCTGTAAATCCACGATTCATCGCTCCACGGATTTGTACCGAAATATCTTTTTTGCGCAGGAACAATATCCGACTTTACAGAAAAAGTATATTTTTCACGCTGACCGTCTTTTGTTACTACGTTAAGCAGACCTGAACGGATTCCTCCGTATTTTGCCTGGAAACCGCCAGTCAATACCTGTATCTCTTTTACCGATGTTGTATTCAGAGCAAGGTAAGAATTTTCAGAACGCGGATCGCGCAGTGATATACCATCAAGACGTACATCGGTTTCCCTGATGGCACCGCCTCGGACACTAAGACCGTTTCCCTGTGAACCGCTCTGTATTTCAACCCCCTTAAGCGTTCTTACAAATTCATCAACTCTTAAAACCGGCATTTGCTCAAGTCTCTCAGGAACAATAATTTCCTGGGTTGATGAGATATCCTTCTTTATCATTTCCCTCTGTGCAACAACTACAACCTGGCCTACCTCAATTGTTGCCGGTTCAAGCTGGTAGTTTATTTCAATTGTTCTGTCGATATCAACATTAACAGGACGAAGAACGACCGTTGAATACCCCACGATACTTGCACGTACAGCATACTGTCCGACAGGTACATTCAAAATGAAGTAATATCCTTCAACATCTGTCGCTGCACCCAGAGTCTGATTTAATGTCACTTCTGAACCGTCCGGCAGGACCTGTTGCGTTATAAGAATATTTACACCGGGCAGCGGTTCGCCAGTTGATTTATCAATTACCCTTCCCCTTATTTTACCTGTAGCTGCCAGGATATCGGCGGAAACAAGCGGAAGCATAATTAATATTATAAGGAGCATGTTGTATAATCTCTTCATACTTATCCTTAATGGTGATTATTTGAATATCTATTTATATATTTATAATCGATGGTTTTGATTATCAGATGGCCTCTGAATATTTTTAAAAATATTTTAGCATACATAATCAAGCTATTCATTAACGCGGGTTAAGTCAATTAATATTTTTTTTGAAAAAAAAACTTGACTTTTACTTTGAAATTACTATTAAATTAACTAAAAATCAGGAATTAAACTTGGCTGTTCTTGCTGTCGATCTTTTCAGTACCCGCTTTACCTGTGCTGCTATTAGTAAAAGCGGTCTCATTCTCGAAAAAGAAACAACTGATATATCCGGCTGCAGGGGACAGGAAGTAAGCAACCTGATCCGCCAGAAAACAAGAAAAATTATCACTGACTTTACAAACAAACCAATTCAGATCAGATCACTTGGAATCGGAGTACCCGGAATTTACTTTTCCAGGTCGGGGGAAGTGTGGGCTCCCAATATTCCGGGCTGGCAGAATTATAACCTGAAGAAAGAAGTGAGCAATTTCCTTGTTGATTATAAGATACTTGTGAAAATTGCAAGTAAAAGGACGTGCGATATTCTCGGCGAAAGCTGGCTTGGTGCAGCAAAGAAGTGCAGAAATGCAATATTTTTATCGATCGGTACCGGTATCGGAGCAGGTGTACTCATCGATGGTAAAATTCTGCATGGGTTTAATGACGGAGCCGGAGCGTCCGGATGGATGGCATTGAAACAGCCTTATAAAGAAGAATACAGAAATAAGGGCTGCTTTGAGCATCTTGCCAGCTCAAAGGGTCTCCTTAATTACGTAAACAGCGCCCTGGAGTCTAAAAAAAATTATAAAGGAATTCTGAAAAATAAAGAACCTCTCACTGCCCAGGATATCTTTACCGCGTACGAGATGAAAGATGCATTAGCCACTGAAGCCCTGAACTCTGTTGTTGAGTTATGGGGAATGGCTTCCGCAAACCTCATAAATTTATTCAACCCGGAGATACTTATATTCGGGGGAATGCTTTTTGGTCCGGCCGTAAAATTTATTCCTGAAATAAGGAACGAAGCTGAAAAATGGACCCACCCGCTTTTCTTCAAACAGGTAAAATTTGTTCCTTCCCAGCTGGGCGAAAATGCAGGTCTTCTCGGTGCAGGTCATCTGGCATTGAAAAAAATCTGATCTATAGCAACTTTTCTCTAAATGTCAATATTTTTTTTAAAAGAAATTCTTTCTTGACAATTCTCATATAATGCTTATAAGTTACCGGTATAAAATTCTGAGGATTAATTATGTCGGTAATAGGAATTGATCTCGGCGGCACAAAATTATCAGGAGCAGTTTTTTCGGAGAAGGGCGAGATTCTTCTTAAGCAGGTCTATCCGCTTGAAAAAAGAAAAGGTAAAAATGCAGGGGCGCTGGTTGTAAAGCTTATAAAGTACCTGATTGAAAATCATTCCGTAAAAGGCGACAGGATAAAAGCAGTAGGGATCTGCGTTCCCGGAATAAGTTACAAAAGTACCGGAAAAGTATGGGCACCCAATATTCCTGAATGGGATGATTATCCGCTTCTGGATGAAGTTGAAGCACACATCGATTCTAAAATAAATGTTGAAATCGACAGCGACCGCGCCTGCTATATTCTGGGCGAAAAATGGAAAGGCGCAGCTAAAGGATTGAAAGATGCGGTATTCCTGGCAGTAGGCACAGGAATAGGCGCAGGAATAATGATCGATGAAAAAGTGCTCCGCGGTTCGCATGATATTGCCGGGGCAATAGGCTGGCTGGCCCTGAACAGACCATTCCGCGATGAGTACGTTTCTGTGGGATGCTTTGAATACAATGCCTCCGGCGAAGGCCTTGTAAAAGTTGCAAAAGATTATCTTAACGATAAAAGCTATACCGGTGTTTCTATTCTTGAAAATATTGAGTTCAACGCAAAAGATATTTTTGAAGCATATAAGACCGAGGATGTTATTGCTGTAAAAGTAATCAGGAATGCCATAGGGTACTGGGGAATGACGGTTGCAAATCTGGTAAGCCTGTTTAATCCCGAAAAAATAATTTTCGGCGGCGGGGTGTTTGGTCCGGCCCTTGAATTCCTTGATGAAATTTATGCGGAAGCCCGGAAGTGGGCACAGCCCATAAGTATCAATCAGGTTGAGCTGTGCGGATCTGAACTTGGCAGCGATGCAGGTCTGATCGGTGCCGGTTATTTAGCGTTGACAAATTCCATTTGAGGTAAACCGTATGTATAAAAAAAATCTTGTCTTTGCAGCTTCCTGTATCGGTATGCTGCTGTTCGGAATGGTGTTTTTATCGCTGGGTACAGCCCTTACTTTTATAAAGGAAACTTATGCGCTGGATGACCTTGCTGCCGGATCGCTTACCGCAATTCTGCCGTTCGGGATATTGGCCGGCTCCCTCATTTTCGGTCCCTCTGTCGACAGGTACGGCTATAAATTAATATTAATAATAAGCTCCCTCTTAATTGCCGCTGCATTTGAAATTATATCCTTTTCAAATTCTTTTTTTGCCCTGCAGGCAGCTTTTTTATTTATCGGCTTCGGAGGCGGCGTAATAAACGGGGCAACCAATGCACTGGTCTCCGATATCAGCTCGGAAGGCAAGGGAGCTAATTTAAGTTTCCTGGGAGTTTTCTTCGGCATTGGCGCAATGGGTATGCCGGCGCTGCTCGGATCACTTTCAGGACTGGTGCCTTATTCTACAATTATTGCCTTTGTCGGCGCTTTCATAATCCTGCCGGTCATATATTTTTTATCCATAAGTTTTCCTTCACCTAAACAGGCACAGGGTTTTCCTATAAAGGAAATCCCGAAGCTCTTTAATATCACACTCCTTCTGTTCGGAATGGTGCTCTTTTTTGAAAGCGCGATTGAAGGTATTACCAATAACTGGACAACCAGCTTCCTGGAGCAGGGAAGCGGCTTCAATACTAAAGATGCCCTCTTTGCATTGACTATTCTTAACGCGGGCCTGCTGGCTGCCCGGCTCGTTCTGGGTTTCCTGCTTAAAAAAGTTCAGTCCTTTATCGTATTATTTACCTGCCTCACACTTGTAATTGTAGGCGGCTTGATTTTACTGTTCTCTGCTGACATCATAATCATTTATATCGGAATCGCATTGCTGGGAATCGGCTTTGCACCCGGATTTCCGGTGGTGCTGGGATATGTGGGGGAACTTTATCCGAATCTTACCGGAACTGCATTCAGTTTCGTGATTACTATTGCACTTATCGGCAATACAGTTGTAAACTGGCTGGTAGGGGTAATATCGCAGTCGTACGGAATTAATAAATTTCCGTTGGTTCTTATTACAAGCGTCATTTTAATGATGCTTGCTCTTTCAGTAGTTCTTAAAAGAATTTCAAATAAAATAAAAATATAAAATCCGGAGTTAATAAAATGCTTGCTAAACAATGGCTAGAAAATGCTAAAAGTGTGATGGATAAAATTGAGAGTACACAACTGGAAAATATAAAAGCTGCCGCCCATGCCATGGCAGATACAATAGAAGCCGGCAGATGGGTCCATACCTTCGGTTGCGGACATGCTACACTTCCCATCGAGGAAATGTATCCCAGGATCGGCGGTTTTGTGGGATTCCATCCGATGATCGAGCTTCCGCTTACCTTCTTTACTAATATTGTCGGCGGCATGAATGTCCACGATTTTGTTTTCCTGGAAAGGGTGGAAGGCTACGGCATTGAAATTATGAAGGGATATACATTTGATAAGAGAGACTGCATGTGGGTATTCTCGCATACCGGCATAAATGCAGTAAATATCGATGTCGCACTTGAAGCGAAAAGACTCGGAATGAAGCTGATTGTATTCGGAAGCGCGGCTGAAGCGGAAGGAAAGCAGACCAGACATTCATCCGGCAAAACGATCTTCCAGCTTGCCGATATTATTGTGGATACCTGTGTGCCCATACAGGATGCATCGGTAAAACTGAAAAATCATTTCGATAAAATCGGTCCCGTTTCAACGATGGCATTCGTGACTGCTGTTTGGATGACTGTTACCACTGTTGCCGAAATATTGGCGGACAGGGGTGTAAAGCTGTATATTCATCCTTCCCATAACGTGCCGGGTGATACCACAGCAAGAGATCGCCTTACCGAAGCGCTAGATATGTATAAAAAACGGATTGCAGGCGTTTGATTATTTTAAGGTGCAGATTGTTTAAATCCTCTAAGAAAAATTCTGACTAAAACAGCTGCACCTTTCCCTATCTCAAAAAAAGACACTCCCTGGATAAAAACTCCCGGGTACCACTCCGGAGACAGGTCAACTAATCCATTATAAAACATTAAGTTCTGATTGGACACCTGATCTGATTCTAACCTGATTCTAACCCGGGACTGATCCCATTCTGTTCTCATTTTTTTGGGATCAGAACCAGGTCAGAATGGGGTTAAAATGAGTTATGAAACAGGACAGAAACTATAGCAGAAACAGAATATTTATACCGGTGTCTGCATTGTCTTATCTTGAGAATTCCAGATGCTTTTTGAAGCAGATGAAGCCGGAAGTAATCGAACAATTTTGATGCGGTCTGATATATTAAATTATGATCAATAAAATTTCATCAGACTAATTGCCTGATGATAATACCCGCTGCCGAAGAGATTCAGGTGGTTCATAACGTGGTATAGTTTATAAATATTTTCACGGTATTCGTAGCCGTCGGGCAGGGGATAGGTCTGGTTGTAATTTAAATAAAATTCACTGCTGAANNCCGTGCAGAACAGAAGGGATGTTTTCGGAACCGGATAAAATACTCTCTATTTTGTTTTCTATGTTTTTGAATGCATTCCTGAAGGAAGCATCGGCATAGCCGTTTTTCACGGCCAGCAGGAACTGGAACAGAAGTCTTTTATTGAAATAGAATTTAACCCAGCTTTTTTGTTCATCCGGACCGGGTAAATTAATCTGCGGGGTGGAACCGATGAAATTATCTTCATAGAATCCGAATTCACCTGAAGTATATTTATGCATGAGTGCAAAGCTGTATCCGAATTTCTCAAAAAAATCTTTCGGATGCCTTCCCTGCTCAACATATTCAGTTAATATATATTCATCATCTGCAAAAATAACCTCCGGTACCCTTACAGCACCTGCTTTTTTCAGTTCTTTCAATCCATTGGCCTCGTTATAAAACATTTTGGAGGGTGCATTAACTTTAAGAAAATACAATGATCTATTTTCCGCGGTTATTCTGTAGGCTTCATTTATGCAGCCGCCGGAGAGGGAACTGATTTCAACAATTCGGCTGTCCAGCCTTTCTTCTATCCTATTCTTTATTACCGGATTCATTTTCAAATTCTTTTATTAATCCTCTGCAGCTGTCTTCAAGAATATCCAGTACAAGCTCAAAACCGCTGCTGCCGCTGTAATAGGGATCAGGTACTTCCAGGTCTTTATACTTTGCACTGAAGGATGTAGCCTTTTTGATTTTATGACGGAACTCTCCGCTTACATCAAATTTTTTGATGTCGGCATAGTTTTCGGTATCCATAACCAGGATATGGTCGAAATTATTAAAATCAGAATCCGGGTTAAACTGTCTTGCCCGGTGAGCGGTTATATCATATCCGCGGTCGGAGGCATGCAGTATCATTCGTTTATCTGCACCCTCACCGGTATGATATTCAAGCGTTCCTGCTGAATCAGTTTCAATCTGTACGCCGGGATTTTTCTCTGCCATATGTCTGAGGATTCCTTCGGCTGCCGGGGACCGGCAGATATTCCCCATGCAGACAAATAAAACAGATTTCTTTTTCATATGATCTTCATAACAGATTGCCGGGCCGCAGGCCCGTAATGTGAATAAAAATATATTGTATCAGTATATTAAATTTTATTTTGAAAATAAAATAATAAGACTAATATACAATGGCATATATAATAACAAAATTATGCAGGGACTGTAAGGATGTGGCTTGTACGCAGGTTTGTCCGGTTGATTGTATTTATGAATACAGCGGTGATGATCCGTCGATTCCTAAAAACCAGCTTCTTATTGATCCTGATGAATGCATAAACTGCAACGCCTGTGTTCCTGAATGTCCCTGGGAAGCTATTTTTGACGAGGATGAAATACCCTCCATATTTCAGGAGGATATTGCGATCAATGCAATGATAGTGGGCAAGGAACGATTTGTTCCCGTAAGGGATCCCGGCCAGAAATTACCCACACCCGAAGAACTTGCCGGGAACAAGCAGAAGTGGGATTACAAATAGCAGCCGCCTCTTAAACTTTATCGAGCGCCTGGTTGATATCCCAGATGAGATCTTCGTAGTTCTCAACACCAACCGACAGACGGATGAGCTTTCCGGTAATTGACATAGTCTGTTTTTCGTCTTCCGAAACATCGACGTGTGTCATAGTTGCAGGATGCTCTGCAAGGGATTCAGTACCTCCCAGACTCACCGCAAGTTTAATAATCTTCAGGTTGTTCAGAAAAATGAATGCTTCTTTTTCATTTCCGCTGATATCGAAAGACAGCATTGCTCCGGGCGACAGGCACTGCCGCTTGAATATCCGGTACTGAGGATCATTTTGGGGTAAAGAACCGAGATAGTAAAGTTTTTCCACTTTAGGATGATCGCACAGGAATTTTGCAACGTGGACAGCATTCTGCGCCTGAATTTCCATGCGTGCTTTTAAAGTTTCAAGGCTGCGCATCAGAAGCCAGCCGGTCCATGGTCCAGCCATATTACCAAGGAAAGTTCTAAGTGTTCTGATCCTGGAAATTATTTCATTAGAACCAAGACAGGCTCCCGCTATCAGATCGCTGTGTCCGCCGATATATTTCGTGGCAGAATAAAGAACAATATCAGCCCCAAGCTTTAAAGGATGCTGCCATAGCGGACCGAGATAAGTGTTATCCACCGCCACCGGAATTTTTTTCTCATCCGTAGAAAACAGATCAGCAATTTCCCTGCACATTTCAATATCAATTAATGCATTTGTAGGATTTGCGGGCGTCTCGATATAAATTAAACCGGGTCTGCCAAGTGATTTATTTTCCTCAATCCTTTTAAGAATTGTCTCTTTGGTATCAGAAGCCGTAAATTCAACATAATTTATATTAAACTTCGGCAGTACATGTTTAATAAAGTGATCGGTTCCGCCGTAAACCGGTGCACTTTGCAGAATAAATTCCCCGGGTTCGAGGAATTCAAACAAAACTGTGGTAATTGCAGCAAGGCCGCTTTCAAAAACTGCAGCATCTTCAGCTTCATCCCACACAGCCAGTCTGTTTTCCAGAATCTCAAGGTCCGGGTTATTCAGTCTGCTGTAAATTAATCCCATCTCCTCGGAAGGTTTTTTTTCGCGCTGCCCGTATGCAATTTCGAAAAATGCCTTTCCTTCCTCTGCTGTTTTGAATACGAAAGTCGAAGTTTGAAAAATTGGGCACTTCAGTGCGCCTTCGGAGAGCTGCGGTTTATAACCATGCGACATCATTAATGTTTCCGGTTTTAACTTCCTGTCCATAACATTATCCTTTCATAGCTGCTTAAAAGCATATTTTAAAATTTCGTGAGAATCTTTTTCTGATGTATTAATCAATGCTGTTTGCTTTCCATCTGATAGAATGAGTATTCGCGAACATAATCTAAGTAGTTCGGGAATTTCGGACGATGTAATTATGATTGAAATTCCCTTTGAGGATATTTCACCGATCAGATCATATATTTCATCTTTAGAACTTATGTCGATACCCCTGGTGGGGTCGTCAAGTAAAATAATTTCGGGATCAGTAAGCAGTATTCTTGCAAGAAGCACTTTCTGCTGATTACCGCCGCTAAGTGTTCGTATTTTCTGGTCGAGCGAGTTTCTTTTAACGTGAAGGTCAGAAAATTTCTCGTTCACCGAAGTTCTTTCCCTGGTCTGGTTCAGCAGTCCGTAACTTTCGTACTTCTCCAAAACTGAAACCGCTGCATTGAACTGAATCGAATGATCGGCAAAGATTCCCTCCTCCTTGCGGTTCTCGGGGAGATAAATTATGCCGTTTTTAATTGAGGCGGCTGCGGAGGAAGGGGAATAGTTTTTATTCTTGAAAAATATTTTCCCTTTGTATTTCTTTCCAGATTCTCCAAAAATGAATTTCAGCAGTTCGGTTCTTCCGGATCCCAGCAGTCCTGCAACTCCCAGCACCTCCCCTTTATGAAGGGTAAAGTCAATATCCGACAGGTTCACGGAACTTCCCTCAACTGAAATATTTTCCAGTTTAAGTACCTCATCGCCCGAATTATTTTTATAGGAATTCAGAGTTGAAGCTGTTTTTTCTCCTGCCATATGCCTGATAAGCTCTTCGCGGGTGGTTTCCCCGGTTTTAACTGAAGCAGATATTTTCCCGTCTCTCAATACAATAATATTATCCGATATCTCCAGCACTTCCGAGATTCTGTGAGATATGAAAAGAATTGTTTTTCCTTGATCTCTCAGGTAGCGGATCTTTTCGAACAGGATCCCGGTTTCATTTTCGCTCAATGCGGAGGTGGGTTCATCCATAATTATAATTTGAGAGTTCAGCGTAAGTGCACGGGCTATTTCTACAATCTGCTGCCAGCCTACGCTAAGCCGGCGCATTTTTATATCGGACGGGAAAGGGAACCTGAACGGCTTAAGGATTTTATCGGACTGTTCATATATTTTTTTATAGTCGATCAGGGAGTGATTCAGCGGTTCCCGTCCCAGGAAAATATTTTCTCCAGCAGTAAGGTCGGGAAGTATATTCAGCTCCTGGTGTATTATTGTAATTCCATTATCGTTGGCATCCCTTGTATTTCTGAATTTAACTTCCTTGCCGTTAAGGATTATGGTACCGGAATATTCAGAGATAGCACCGCCAGCGATATTCATTAAAGTTGATTTTCCGGCCCCGTTTTCCCCGATCACTGCAGTTACCTTATTATCCTCAATATCTGCACAAATATTGAAAAGAACCTGAACACCGGAAAAGGATTTGTCTATGTTCCTTAATGAAATCATGGTAATTAAAACTTAAAATTACATAGTGTAAAATATTACTTCTTTTTGAAACATTCACTTATGTATTTAGGAACTTTAAGATTATATTAATAGAATTAGATAAATATTCCTCATACCGGGATAAAAATTATGTTAAAAGATTTCCTTTTTTATCTGATAATCCTTCTTTTTCTGGCCCCGGTTTATTTTTATCCCCAGAATGCTGCTTTTATTGGCAGTCCCGGGACTGAATCCGACAGTGCATTCTTCCTTCTTAAAAACTCATTTCCGTCAGCACAGATAATAAATGTAAATGAATTAAGCTCACAAAAATTCGATCTGCTGTGGATCCATAATTCAGATTCTCTCCTCTCACCCCTTGCTTCTGGAGATGCAGATAAGTTAAAGCAATATGTTGCCAGCGGCGGCAACCTCCTGCTAACCCTTGAAGCATTCAGGTTGGTATATGACCTGGGATTAGAAAATTCCGTTCCCGGTCTGAAGTACGTTTCAGCATCAGACGAAGGCTACGGGAGGAAGCTTGGATTCCATGCATTTATTGACCACCCAGTTTTTTCAGGACTTCATGGTGGAGCTTATGTCTGGAATTCTTCCAAAGATAATATCACCAGAATGCGGGGCTATTTTGATGATTATATTCCAAACGGACAAACAGTAGCTGTGGACTGGGCTTATATTACTCTCAAAGAAAATTCCAGGATCATTATCGAATACCATTATGGCAGCGGGAAAGTTCTTGCAGCAGGTGCTTATACTTATTACTCGCCTGAGAATTACAATAAGGAACAGCTTAAAAAATTTACTGTCAATTGCTTTGATTATCTAATCGGAAAAATATCCGGAGGAAATAAATATTACTGGGATTACAGTATACCCGAAGTAAAAGGTGATATAAAGGTTGACATAAAATCTTCAGAATATAATTCTGTTCCATGGGATGAGATTGAAACTTTAAAAATAAATTCTTTATTTGCTTCGGATAATTACTGGGATCTTGCAGGTGAAAGAATCCTGATTATGGGTAAAGAAAAAGGGGGGATTGATGAAGTGTGGATACACCCGTTCATGGCTTTCAGGGATTATGAGTTGGGCATCCAGTTCTCCTACAGGGATACAATTTACTGGTTGAACGAGGAAAGACCTGCAGTTGAGGTTAGTCCGGCTTATCTTAAAAGAGTTTACAATTTCAGGCGGGCTTTTCTGACTGAAATAATATCTGCGGATCCGCTTGATCCCTCCTGTGTAATACACTATGAATACCGCGGAGTATATCCCGCCAGGATGTTTATTAAAGTAAAAAGCAATCTTCGCTATATGTGGCCCTATTCCGGAAATGCCTTCAGGCGTATCAGGTACGGCACTGATACATCTCATATTATATTTTCGACTGAGCCTGATTATTTTTCAGCAATAATGGGAGTTAATAAAAGAGCAGCACTTCTTGAAGCGGGCCAATATGAAGATTTTATTAAAAAAGACTCATTATTTTCAGGTGTATCGACTGATGAAAGCCAGGTATCCGTTCTGATGGCAATTGATCTTAAAATGAACGATAATCTTGATGTCAGCTTTGCGGGGAGCATGGATCACCGGGAGATTACAGATATTTTTGACGTTACGGCTTCAGATCCTAATATGATATATAAAAGGTCAGTCGGTTATGTCAATGATTTCTTTAAAAAAAATATCTCTGTTACCACTCCGGATGAGGATCTGAATGAAGGTATAAAATGGGCAATGATAGGATCGGATAAGTTTTTTGTAAATACACCGGGAGTTGGAAAATCGCTTGTGGCGGGGTATTCGACGACTGCAAGGGGATGGAACGGCGGACATAAAATAAACGGGCGTCCCGGTTATGCATGGTATTTCGGAAGAGATGGTGAATGGAGCAGCTTTGCTCTTTTGGATTACGGTGATTTTGAAAAAGTGAGGGAGGTTATCAAAACCTATAACCGGTATCAGGATCTGAATGGTAAAATATATCATGAATTAACAACCAGCGGGGCAGTTCATTATGATGCAGCTGATGCCACTCCGTTGTATTTAATATTATGCGGAAAATATTTAAGGCATTCAGGTGATATCAGTTTTATAAAAGATAATTGGAATAATATCCTGAAAGCGGTCGAATATTGTTATTCAACCGATACTGATAACGACAAACTTATCGAGAATACAAATGCAGGTCACGGCTGGGTGGAAGGGGGTAGTCTCTACGGAGCCCATACCACACTTTACCTTGCTTCCTGCTGGGCTGAAGCGCTAAAGGAAGTTTCCTTTATGGCAAAATATTCAGGGTTTAATGAGTTGGAAGAAAAATATTCGGCCGATTACCGGAAAGTAAAAGAAATAATAAATAAAAATTTCTGGAACGAGAGCAGCGGATTTTTTAATTACGGGTTGCTGAAGGACGGATCATTCAATCATGAAAAAACCGTACTTCCTGCTGTGACACTCTGTTTTGAATTGGCTGATAAAGATAAAGCCCTGAGTATGATGGACGACTTTGCAGGCAACGGATTTACATCCGACTGGGGAGTGAGGATCCTCAGTTCGGAAAGTTCTTTATTCAATCCAGCCGGTTATCATTATGGAAGTGTATGGCCACTGTTTACGGGATGGACCTCCTTAGGAGAGTACAAATACGGAAATTACTTTCAGGGCTATGTACATATGCTGAATAATCTGAATATCTATAAAAATTTTTCAAGAGGATATGTGGAGGAGGTATTAAATGGTGCGGTTTATAAGCCTTCCGGAGTTTGTCCGCATCAATGCTGGTCGGAAACAATGATCCTCCAGCCGCTGATAGAAGGGATGCTTGGTTTCAGCATTGATAAAATGAATAATGAAATTTATTTCTCTCCGAAATTTCCGGCAGACTGGGTAAATGCGGAAGTTCAGAATATCAGATCAGGTAATGAGACCATTTCCTTTAAGATGAAAAAGGGGAAAGAAATTAGTTATTATTTTGATGCCGGTGCGCAGCAGTTAAAAATGTATTTTAGTCCGGCCCTGCCGCTGTTATCGAGGATCGACAATGTAACTCTTAACGGAAAAGAGATTAAGTATGAGCTGATCCGGGAAAATCAAAATATTATAATAAAGACCGAATTCGCTCTAACCGGTAAAGCCGAATTAAAGATTTCTCTGCAGGAGGGTATATCATTGCTGCCTTTTATTCCGTCTCTTGCAGAAGGGGACAGCTCCACCGGATTAAGGGTTATTTCAGCTAACCTGGATAATAATGTTTTTGTAATTATAGTTGAAGGTAAACCACATACCGAACCAATCCTTAAAATTTATTCTCCGAACAATAAAATCCGGTGTGAAAACAAAGAGGTAATATTGAGCAAATCAGGGAATACCTATACAGCTAAAATCCTCTTCGAAGATGCAGAAAACTATATCCGGAAAAATCTGAGAATGGTGATAGAATGAGTCGAATTTTCATCAATGTGTTCGTTTTAATCACAGCGGCTAACTTATTGTCACAAAATAACTTAAGCAGTCTCAATTCATTTAGCCATTTTCCGATTTATACTACTTATGCATCAGCAATGCAGGACACAAAATACTCAACGGACCAGGGATATCAGCTTGTCTGGTTTGACCCGGATAAAGGAATTTTACTTAAATCTGAGCAATCCGGTGAGTTTGGAGTGATTTTCAGGTCGGGAAATATATTAAAATTTAAGTTATCTGGATATAGTAAACCTCCTGTAATTACAACAAGTTACAGTAATCTTTTTAAGTTAATTACTTACCCTTTCCAGGATATTAGAATCGAATTCGGCGGACTAGTAAAAGATTCTGAAACACTCATTCTTGATCTGAGTATCTCAAATGAGAGCTCCTTTCCACAGATTATTGATCTTTTTCCCTTTATTGATTTTCCCGGAAATGAGTTTACTGAGTTAGGCCGGCATGAAAAAGGTCTTTCATTTACCCATGAAAGAAAAAAAGACTCCTGGATGAAGGAGCATAATATTCCTTTCCGGGAAGAGATGCATAATCTTCTGCTTGCCGATGTTCAGGTGATTTCTTCAGGATCCTACCAGGGAACAGGATACGGGAATACCGGAAATAATATTTATTTAATTAATGACCTCAGGAAGAATGGAACACTTAACGGTATCATCACAAATAATAAAACTGCTGCTTTTCAGATATCAGTTACTGTTGATCCCGGGGAGAGTAAAATAATACGTCTGATCAGAACCGTGTCAGACAAACCGGTTTATCCTACCGCTGCTGATTCTGTACTGAAAGTAAATTCATCAGTTGACCTGAGCCGCTTTATCCTCAAAAATGAAAATATTTATATGAATATTCCTGCAATAAAGTTTAAGGATAAGGATGCGGAAGCAGTTTACTGGAATGCATTCAATCTGATCCGTCAGTGCATGATGAAAGCTGAAGGAAAATGTTCCTACAACTACTATGTGTTTTCACGTGAACCCAAATGGGGATGGGGATACGGGGGACAGGTTTTCCACGAAAGCCTGACCATGCTGGCTTATGCATTTTTAGATCCGTTAAGTGCCATGAACTCTCAGCGGGTTTACTTTGAAAGGCAACATCCGGCCGGCTATATAAATTACAGAACGGGACCTTATCTGGATGAACAAATACCGGTCGACGGACAGTTGACCTCCTCCGCACCTTGGTTTAACTGGCAGAATTATGAGATTTATAAAATCACGGATGACAAAAGCTTTCTTGCTGAAGCTTATAAATCGGGAAAGAGATTCTATGATTATTATGTTTCCGGGAGAGACACCGATAAGGATGGTCTTTGTGAATGGGGAGCGGATGCTGTTCTTGAAAGTGTAAGGGATGCAAGGGTTGCTGTATGGGATGAAGTGGGCGAGCCTGTGAATTTTGAATCAGTTGACTGCAATATCATGCTTGTAAAAGAAGCTAAATCACTGGCGGCTATGGCAGAAATTCTGGGCAAAGCAGAGGATGAAAGCAAATATCTTGAAGAAGCGGAAAAGAGAACCGCACTTATAAACAAATATATGTGGGATGATAAAACCGGATTCTATTATCATGTGGATAAAAAGAATCACTCTTTTTCCTTCAGGGCGAAAAATGACCTGAAGAGAAAAGAGATCATAGCATTTCTTGCCTTGTGGGCTGGAGTGGCTGATAAAAATCAGGCTGAAAAATTAGTGGGGCATCTGAATAATCCTGAAGAATTCAACCGAAAATACGGAGTTCCTTCCTTATCTGCAGACGATCCTTATTATAATCCGATCGGTTATTGGAATGGACCGGTCTGGCTGCCCTGGCAATATCTTCTTTTCAGAGGCCTGATCGATTACGGTTATATACGGGAAGCTGAAGATCTCACCGAAAGAATAACAAAGAATATTGCATTCCAGCTTAAGACCAATCATTATTTCTGGGAGTTTTACAGTGCAGACGACCTGCAGGCGGGGTGGAATAAAGCCTACATCTGGTCTGGTATTATTGCAAGATTTTATATCGATCTTAAT
Source organism: Ignavibacteriales bacterium UBA6490 (assembly GCA_002435365.1). GTDB lineage: Bacteria > Bacteroidota > Ignavibacteria > Ignavibacteriales > Ignavibacteriaceae > UBA6490. The sequence goes on along the minus strand of DJMM01000017.1, from coordinate 47,021 downwards.
AATCTGAATAAGTGATATTTTATGAAACTATTTTTACTTTCTTTGATCCCTCTTTTTACTTTTGCACAGAATATTTTTATTTCGGATCCTTATCTTATAATCAATGCCGGTGCAGAAGATCCATTGTACACCACATATACCGCAGCAATGGAAAGATCGCGGCTATATGGAGATAAAGGATATAAGATGGATTATTATTCTGACTGCAGTCCTTTATTTTATTCCGGAGATCAGGCAGGAAAAATTTTCAACCTCTGGAAAGTCGACCAGGTAGTTGTAAAAAATATAGGTGAATACTTCGGCAAACCAGTTGTAAAATCTTCATTCCCGGATATGGCTGTAACTGAATATCAGCCGTTCAGGGGAATAAATGTTCAGGAGACTTTTTTTGTCCACAGTTCATCCGTTGCAGTAATCAATATTAATCTAATCAATACTGATGACATACCTCATAAAGTTGAGATCTACCATGTACTGGAGCTGGGAAATGATTCATTATTCATTTCCGGTTATGATAAAAAATTTAATGCATACTTAACAAATCATCATGAATCAAAATACAGGCTGATAAGCAGTCTTTACAAAAATTCCCCTTATCCCGTGGAGACCCGGGATCTTTTTACTGTGAGTGCCGCCCCCTATTCGTACGGCGGTTATTCAGGTAGCATGGATGATTTTTATGACATCATTAAAACTGATTTCTACTCGGATAACCGGAATGACTCTCTGAATACAAAAAATGAGGGGCGCGTAAATTTTGTTTCACTGCATACAAAGTTTGAGCTTAAACCAGGTGAAAGCCGTGAGATAAGAGTACTGAGAGGATGGCAGGATACATCAGAGAATGAAGCACGTATCAAAGATGAAATAGAAAAACTGAAAACCGAAAACATTCAGAAATATGCCGAAGAGAACATCAGGCTGTTTTCAAACATCAGCAGAATAAAATTTGAAAATAAGGATGAGAGAATTATTTATTTAAGCGCCTTTAACCTTGTCAGGGGATGCATGCTTCCCCCGGCAGATTCTGCCAGATATAATTTTTATGTCTTTTCGAGGGAGCCTCTCTGGGGATGGGGCCATGGCCACCAGGTACTTCATGAATCACTGAGTATGATTCCTTATGCATTACTCGATCCTGTTTCAGCACAGAATTCACAAAGAATTTATATCGACCAGCAGCGGGATGACGGACTAATCGCATACAGACATGGGCCCAGAGGTCTGCAGGATTATCCTCATTTCAGCAAGGTTTATAATAAGGAAATGTCTACAACTTCAGCTCCGTTTTTTAGCTGGATAAATCTTGAAGTCTATAAACAAAGCGGCGATAAGGTTTTTCTGGATGAAGCATACAGGGCGGGGAAAAAATATGCGGAATGGCTGATTGAAAACAGGGATAGTGATAGGGATGGCACATTCGAATGGGGACCTTACGGGATAATCGAAAATGTGAGGGACTGGTATAATGCTGTCTTCCAGGTATCAGCCGACAGGTATCTTGATGTCGATAAGGAAGATATATCGGATGAGCTGGAATGCCTGGATCTCACCTTAATGATGATAAAGGAATTCCGGAGCCTTGCAAAAATCGCCGGTGAACTTGGGTTAAATGATGAGCGCGATATGTGGAATAATAAAACAGCTTCCACAATCAAACTTTTAAACGAAAGAATGTGGGATGAAGAGAGCGGTTTTTATTATTCAGTGAATAAAGATGATCATTCTTTTAAGTTTATGACCAGGGATCTTAGAAGAATGGAAATAATCGGATTTCTGACATTATGGGCGGAGGCTGCGCCGCGGGACAGAGCAGACAGGATTCTTGAGCATCTGAAGGACCCGGATAAATTCTGGCGGAAATACGGAATACCGACACTTGCAGCGGATGACCCATGGTACAGTCCCTATGTGGATTACTGCTGTAAATGGAACGGACCGGTCTGGCTTCTTTGGAATTATATGGTAATAAAAGGATTGGACCTTTACGGATATTCAAGAGAAGCTGATGAAGTATCCGGTAAAATTATTCTTGCAGTTAAAACACAGCTGAAGAAAAATCATAACTTCTGGGAATCGTACAGTCCGGATAACGAGGTGCTGAATTGTCCCGCCAATTATATCTGGGATTCTATAATAGCAAGTGTATTGATAGACAAGTATAAAAGAACCAGGTAGGGAGACGGTGGTTGTCTTTTGATAACTAAAAGGATAGATTTAATCAGCAATTTGAGGAGGATATAGTGAAAGCAGGTGCAAGCGATGCAATTATTTTCTCACTGTTCTGTTTGCTGCTGTTCTGTACAGGGTGTGCCGACTCTACAGAGCCGGATGACGGTAATACAGTTTTTTATCAGAATCCAGGATGTGTCAACAAAGCAGCAGTACTTGATTCATGCTTCAGCTATACTTTTACTGATAAACTGGTTGTCGAATTTTGTGTCGAAGGGAACTGCTGTCCTGACTCGAACCGCTTTATTTTTACGCAGGACATCACCGCCGATACAATAAACATTACTGTAACCGATATCGAAGCAAATCTCTGCAGGTGCTTTTGTAATTATCTTCTTCATTATGAATCTGCCGGATTGCCCTTAAACAGTTATCAGTATAATGTATATGTGAGACATGGTTCCGGAATAACGCTCCTTTATTCAAATCTGGTTTTCCGTGATATAAGGTAATATATGATTAAATATGTATGTTTCCTGCGCGGCATAAACGTTGGCGGCAGTAAAGTAATCAAAATGGAAGACCTGAGAAAGATATTTGAGTCGCTCAATCTGAAGGATGTGCAGACATTCATTCAAAGCGGAAATATTCTTTTCGGATCTCCGCAGAAGGATATTAAAAAACTTATTTCAAAAATAGAGACACGATTGTACGAAGCCTTAGATTATGAAGTGGATGTAACTGTTAGAGAAATGGATGCTCTGAAAGCTATTATAAGAGGAAATCCTTTTCCTGGTATTATACCCGATAAATCGAATAAAATCTATGTGACTTTTTTAAATGAGACACCCTCCGCCGGAAAATCTGAAGTTCTTCAGTCCTTCAGCTATGATGCTGAAACAGTCATTGTGCGCGGGAGTGAGGTTTATCTGTCAGTGGACAAAAAGAAGACCGGTAACAAACCTGTTTTTACAAATAATTTTATTGAAAAGAAACTCGGACTTAAAGGCACAACACGTGATCTTAATACTCTTATTAAAATCGGAAATCTGCAATGAAAGCATTCAAGGATAATAATATCACATTTAATCATGTGGTAGAAATTGATTTTCAGAAGAATAAAAAGCTTTCAATAATAATAAATATTCTTAGTCTTTTTATATTCGTGGTCTTCTATTACCTGTTTGATCTTATCGCCAGGGCTGCAGGAATAAATCCTACGAGTGATTTGTTCTATTACTTTAAATCCCTGTCGCGACTGCCGGTTACAGCAAATTTTATTTTTCTTGGCGGGCTTTTAATAATATTATCATTGCACGAGCTTATCCACGGTCTCTTCTTCTATATATATACAGGGGAAAAACCGGTTATTGGTTTCAAGAGTGTATATGCTTATGCCGGTGCGCCGGAGTGGTATATAAAAAAGAAATATTTCCAGGTCATCACTTTAAGTCCTGTTGTTCTGATGACAATTACAGGCTTTGTTTTAATGCTGGTGCTGCCGCCCGGATATGCGTCGATGATTTTTCTGCTTGTTTCGGCAAATGCTGCGGGGAGTATCGGGGATATCTGGGTTAGCATTGTACTTTCCACAAAACCTGAAGAGACCTACATAATCGATTCCGGACTTTCATCGAAGATATGTCATAATTAAAGATCTGCCGCATCCCTCTCCAAATTATAAATTCCGGGTAATCCAGCTGCGGATCAATAAAAAGTGGTTTGAATTGATGTAATCAGGTTTTTATTATGCTTTTATGTCCGCTTTCCCCCCGCTAAAAGCAGCGGGCTATGGGGGAAATAAGCGTTACCTTTGCATATTATATTCTTAAAAAGACCATTTTTGCCGCCATCCGTAAAAAATTTTTTTTAAACACGGGTTAATCCTGTAATTTTAGTAATATTTCACTCGTCATTCACCCAGCATACGGTTACTCTCCACAAATCCGTGGAGATAGGCGCAGGGTAGGCGGAAGGTAGGCGTAAGGTAGGCGTAAGGTAAGGGGAAGATCATTCCAAATAAACTTATCATCATTACCCTAAAATTCAATTATTTTTGATTATTTTAATGCCTACTAAATTGTAATTTTCATACAGATTCTAATTCTCCTTATGAAAATCAGATTATTGATTCTGATATTATTATGCCTGAACAGCTTAATGGCTCAGGAAGGTTTTGTAAAAAAAATTTCTGTTCCGCATAATGACATTAAGCTAACCCGTGTGGCACAGCCTGGTCAGTATTTGGACAGGATAGGGCGGAAAGCTGCATTGATTGGAAACGAATCTGGAAATTTTGAACTTTGGATCTGGCCATGGAAAGTACTGCGGAGTTTTGACCTTCAGTTTTTTCTTGGATCATCAACCACACCCGTAAATTCAGAAAGCATAGTAAAAGAAATAGAGGTTACTCCTGAAGCAGCGGTAATTTCCTACTCATTTGAATCCTTTTCAGTAAGGGAAATAATCTTTGTTCCGGTCAACTCATGTGCTGCAATAATACTGCTGGAAATAAGTACCACAGAGTCTTTATCCGTTGTACCCGGTTTTTTTCCGGTGATGCAGCCGCAGTGGCCAGCAGGAATCGGTGGGCAGTACAGTTACTGGGATGAAGGCATAAAAGCTTTTGTCATCTCTGAATCCCAGCGCAGAGGAATATTTCTTTGCGGATCGCCGCTGGGCAGTAAAATGTCAGTACCGCCAGCACATATGTTCGCGGATAACCCGCTTCAGTTCCGGATAAATATTTCTCCTGAAGATGCCGGAAAAGGGTACATACCCATTGTGATTGCCGGGTTGCCGGTCAAATCAAATATTGATTCTGTTAAGAATCTTTATAATTCAATGCTTGAAAATATCCCCGCGCTGCTCAGGGAAAATACCGATTACTATCATAATCTCAGGAGCAGCACCATCAGTATTGAAACTCCGCTCGATAAAATTAATAAAGCATTCGAATGGGGAAAAGCAGGGCTGCATAATCTTCTTGTTGAAAATCCTTCATTAGGAACAGGACTTGTAGCCGGCTACGGCTTATCGGGAGGCGGTGGAAGACCCGGATTTGCATGGTTCTTCGGGGGGGATGCATTTATAAATAGTCTTGCCATGAATTCCCTGCAGGATTTTACATCGGTAAAAAAAGCGCTGCAGTTTACGCAAAAGTGGCAGAGACAGGAAGATTTTCCGGTAAGGAAGAAAAATGCCGATGAAAAAAATAATGATGTAGGCAAGATGGCACACGAATTATCGCAGAGCGATGGTCTGGTTGACTGGTGGAACGAATATCATTATGGTTATAATCATGCAGATACCACTCCATGGTACCTTGTCGCTATGGGTGATTATTATCGTTCAACCGGTGATATTCAGTTTGTTCGGGAATCGTGGAATTCAATCAAGCAGGCGTTCAGGTGGTGCATATCCAAGGACAGCAATAATGACGGCCTGATGGATCTTAAAGGGGCTGGTCTCGGTGTTCTGGAATTCGGTACACTTGTAAATATTCATAATGATATTTACACCCAGGTTCTGTGGACGCAGGGCCTCAAGGAAATTATAATGATGTCTGCTGCTCTTGGTGATAATAAAATAAAAGCGGAAGCTGAACTACTTCTTGAAAAAGCTGTCCCGGGGCTCGAAAAATTATACTGGATGGATGATTCTGGTTTTTATTCGTTCGGTGCCAACCAGGAAGGGGAGCAGGTAAAAGAAAAATCAATCTACTCATCCTCGGCGCTATTCTTCAGTATGCTTGATGAAAAAAGATCAGAGAGCACACTGAAGAAATTCAATACTTCTGAAATGATGACCGGGTGGGGTGTAAGGAATCTCTCAAATAAATCGGAGTTATATAATCCGTCCAATTATAATTACGGAACAGTATGGCCTTTTACCTCATATATGATCGGTACGGCTGAGTACAACTATAAGTTTAATCTTCAGGGCTATAACATTTTATGCAATACACTGGATAATTTATTTAATTATGGTTTAGGTGTAATGCCGGAAGTTCTTTCAGGTGACCTTAACACAAAGCTCTCTGAAGCATACCATAATCAGGGATTTTCATATTCAGGTTTCATTCTCCCGCTGATGAGAGGCTTGTTTGGAATCAGGACAGAATTGCCTGACAATAAATTGGTTTTTGCACCTAAGTTTCCTCCCGACTGGAAAGAGGTTTCAGTAAAAAATATTAATCTCGGAAACAACAAAATCTCCTTTACTTATAGCAAAAATATTGATAAAATTGAGATGAAGATTTTAAATTTTGGGGAGATTAAAGTCTTGTTGGAACTGAATCCGGTCTTATCGCCTGGTATAAAAGCTACTTCGCTCAAAGTAAACGGCAGGGAGCATGAATTTCATTTTAATGAAGCGGGTGCATTCTCTGAACTTTTTACTGAGATCTACCTGGAAGAAACAACAGGTATAGAAATTACATTCGTTCCTGTTCCTGAAATTTATCTGCTTCCGTCGAGAAGCAGTTTGGGAAGTACAAATAAATCGTTGATAATAAATTCACAGGAACTAAAGGGAAATAGTCTCCACATAAACACTGAAATCTGCAGCGGTGAAGAATATTCGCTCGGAATAACGAACACCGATAAAATAGTTTCCGTAAGCGGGGCAGAATTAAAAAAAGATAAGCTTGTTTTTTCAGCCGGTTCCGGCCGCAGCGGATCTTATATTACGAGGGAAATTATCGTTGATTTCAAATAAGATCGATTATGCAGTATTATTTATTTTTCAGCGGATACATGGGAGTAAATTTTAAATTATGATAAGTAATTATTCAAAAAACCAAGTGGAGAATTGATGACTGAAATCGGACTAAACATCTTTGACTGGTTAATAATAGGGGTTTATTTCACGTTCATAGTGGGGATTGGTTTTTATCTTAAGAAATTTACGAAAAACGAGGAGGATTTTTTCCTGGCCGGCAGAAGGAACAGCTCCTGGGTGGCCGGAATTGCATTTCTCTCCGCAAATCTCGGTGCGCTTGAACTCCTCGGAATGACAGGCAATACATTTAAGTACGGAATGTTCGTAGCACATTTCTACTGGATTGGGGCCATTCCTGCAATGCTTTTCCTCGGTGTTTATATGATGCCGTTCTATTACTCCAGCAGGATAAAATCAGTTCCCGGGTACCTGAAGCTGCGGTTCGATGAAAAAACAAGAGTGCTTAACGGAATCGCTTTCGGAATTATGACACTCCTTGTTTCAGGAATTAATCTTTATGCAATGGCACTGGTGCTACATACTTTTCTGGGTTGGGACTGGAATGTGAGCATGTGGATGTCAGCTGTTACCGTTGCACTGTATGTTACAGCTTCAGGTCTGCTCTCAGCAATATTCACAGAGATCATTCAGTTTTTTCTGATATGGTTCGGGCTTTTTCTTGTCACCATACTTGGAATAATAGAAATCGGGGGAATATCTGAAGTGATGAACCGGGTGGATCAGCTATACCAGGAGATCTCATATACAACTCTATGGTCCAGTTCGGGAAATCCGGGAGCAAATGGAATGGGAATAACCTGGGCCGGTATTGCCCTTGGTCTGGGATTTGTATTATCCTTCGGCTACTGGACAACAGATTTTCTGGTGGTACAGAGAGCATTTTCTGCAAAAGATCTGAGGTCAGCCAGGATGACCCCGATCCTGGCATCCTTTTTCAAGATGGCAGTTCCCTTTATTGTGATTTTTGCCGGACTGATTGCAATTATTCTGGCGAATGATCCGCAGAGCGGTTTTAAACTGCTTGAAGACAGCGGTCAGGTAAATTATGATTCAGCTTTGCCCCTTCTTGTTGCAAGATATTTTCCGGCCGGACTGGTGGGGCTGGGTATTACTGCTCTCCTGGCAGGCTTTATGGCCGGTCAGGCAGGAAACATCAGTGCCTTCAATACTGTTTGGACATATGATATTTATAAATCCGTAATTAATAAAAAAGCATCCGATTCCCATCTTTTATGGATGGGCAGGGCTGCCACTATTGCAGGAATTATTATAAGCGTGGGAACTGCTTACTGGGCAAAAGGATTTCCAAGCATTATGGATTATATGCAGGCGATATTTTCATGGGTTAACGCACCGTTATTTGCAACTATGATTCTGGGAATGTTTGTGTGGTGGATAACTCCAGCCGGAGCATTCTGGGGACTAATATCGGGAATGCTGTCTTCATTTATTTTATTTCTCGGTGTAAAATATGAGTGGCTTGATCCTGTATGGATTACACTCTCGCCTGATTCAACAACAGATATGGCTGTAAACTTCTGGAGGGCATTCTGGGCCTGGGTTATTTGTTTCGGAGTAACCATCCTGATCAGCCTGTCCACAAAGCGTAAACCGCTTGATGAATTGAAAGGTCTGGTTATAGGGCTTTCCGGTGAGTCAGAAACCGAAAAAATTGCTTTTTATAAAAAACCAGAATTTGTTGCCATATTGTCCTGCATTGTTCTTATTATATTAAATTTATTATTCTGGTAAAAGGAGTTTAGCGTGAGAACTATCTGGTATTTCGTTGGTATGATATTGCTGGTTATGGGTATTATAATTATTGCCAGTGGAATATATTTAATTTTTTATCCGCCTGAACACAGAACAGTTTTTGGCGAATACCATCCTGATATCTGGTGGGGATTATTAATGAGTGCTGTAGGACTGATTTATCTGATCAGCAGCAGGGGAAGAAGAGTTTGATGAACCAGATAGTGCAGGTTGTCAAAAATAAAATTCGGGAATATACAGCAGCGGAAATCATAATTGTAAGATCTCCGGGAAGAATTAACTTCATCGGTGAACACACAGATTATAATGACGGATTTGTACTGCCTGCCGCCATAAATAAGTCTGTATTTCTGGCCGCGGCAAAGACCGATAGCGACAGGATACAGCTTGTATCGGCAGATATGAATGATTCTGCTGAATTGAAAATCAATTCTATAGGTAAAACAGGGAAACTCTGGGCAGATTATCTGGCCGGAACCGCTGCTGAATTTCAAAAATCAGGATATAATATCGGCGGATTCGTTTGTGTTTTCAGCGGTGATATTCCGATCGGTGCGGGATTATCTTCTTCTGCTGCTATTACATGCGGACTCGCATTTGCGCTTAATGAACTATTCGCGCTAAATATTTCTGCAAAGGATCTGGCATTCATTGCGCAGAAAGCCGAACATAACTTCGCCGGTGTCAACTGCGGCATAATGGACCAGTTCATTAATCTCTTTGCTGAAAAAGACAAAGTATTGAAACTGGACTGCCGCAGTCTTGAGTATAATTTTTATCCCTTTGATTTTCCTGATATTGATATAATATTGTGTGATTCCGGGATAAGGCGTTCGCTTGCAGGTTCGGAATATAATACGAGAAGAATTCAATGCGATAAAGGTGCCGCTGCCATTAAGGAAAAATATCCTTTAGTAAAAAACCTCAGGGATGTTGATATTTCAATGCTGGAGGAATTCGGGAATATACTTCCACCCGACATTTATTCCAGGTGTCTTTATGTGGTTGAGGAAAACGAAAGGGTTCGGCAGGCAGCATCATTCCTGGATGATAAAAATATTTCGTCATTCGGCGAACTGCTTGCTGTAACACATGAAGGACTCAGGATCGATTATGAAGTAAGTATTCCGGAAATGGACTTTTTAGTCTATTCAGCTCTTGATTTCCAGGGAGTGATTGGCAGCAGAATGATGGGGGGCGGATTCGGCGGCTGCACCATAAACCTTGTCGAAAAGGATAGATCAGAGAATTTTATTGAAAAAATGCATATCTTATACAAGGACAAAACCGGATCAGAGCTCAGGTCATATAAATGCAGCCTGGAATCCGGTACTTCACTTATAAAATAAATTAACATTCCTCATTGATCAATGTAAATTACATGAGGATTGTTTAATTTACCACCGTGTAACTGTTTCTTCCGAATTTTTTGATAAACTATAAATTCACTCTGAAGAATTTTGGAAGGACAGAATGCAGAGTCTTAAACAAGACAATTCTATGAGCATCTTTATTGTTGAAGATGAAAAGATTGTCGCACTTGATATTGCAGCAAGTCTTAAATCCCTTGGATATAATGTTATCGGAATGGCTTCTTCAGGTTCTGAGGCGATAACCAAAGTAAGGGAAAAAGTACCCGACCTGATCCTCATGGATATACGCCTTAAAGGAGAAATGGATGGAATATCCGCTGCTGCTAAAATCCGTTCCGAACATGACGTTCCCGTTATCTATCTGACCGCTTATGCTGATGAAAATACTCTCAGTAGGGCTAAGCATACCGAACCTTACGGCTACCTCCTTAAACCTTATGAAAAAAGAGTCCTTCATTCCACGATTGAAATGGCTGACTATAAACGCAAGATGGAAGGGAGAATAAAAGACAGTGAAAGATGGCTCAGCACTATTCTAAACAGTATCGGGGATGCAGTTATTGCTACTGATACCAGGGGAAAAATTAAATTTATTAATCCTGTGGCGGAACAGCTTACCGGGTGGGAACAGAATTCGGCATTGGGAAAAGAGCTTAGCAGCATATTCAAGCTGCAAAATGAATTTGACAGAACCGAGTTTAACATCAATCTTAGTCAGGTAAACAGGATTATAACAAAGGATGCAGTATTTATCGACAAAAAAGGGAGCGAAAGATTCCTGCAGCTCACACTTTCACCGATCAGTAACGGAAAATCAGGAGTACTTGGAATTGTTTTAATATTCCAGGATATCACTGAACAAAAAAGAATGGATAAGGAAAGGGAGGATCTTTTCAGGGAGGTTAATAATGCCAACGAAAGACTAAAAATATTATCTCACCGGCTGATCGAAGTTCAGGAATCCGAAAGAAGAAAACTGGCGCGGGAACTGCATGACGAAGTTGGACAAATTCTTACAGCTGTTAAAATCAACTTACAGACTGCAAAAAAAGTCAGTGAAAAATTCGCCGTTCCCCATATGAATGAAAGCATAGAACTTGTGGATGAAGTTCTTAACCAGGTAAGGAATCTGTCGCTTGATCTCAGGCCGTCAATGCTGGATGACCTGGGATTGGTTCCGACATTAAGATGGTATGTTGACAAACAATCAGGCCGCAGCGGAATTGAAGCGTCAATAAATACCGAGGTAGCCGGAAAAAGATTTTCACCGGAAATTGAAATCACCTGCTACAGGATTACGCAGGAGGCATTGAACAATATTATTAAACATTCAGGCGCAGGGAAACTGAGTATTGAACTATGGATAGAGGAAAAAGAATTGCATCTGCGAATCGCCGATAACGGGAAAGGTTTTAATTTTTACAATGCTATCCGGCGTTCCCTGAACGGAGAAAGTACCGGGCTTCTCGGAATGCAGGAACGGGTGGAACTGGTAGGAGGAAAACTGCGCATCGATTCAGTAACCGGCGAGGGTACTAATGTCCATGCAGTTTTCCCGGCGGATTATTTGAAGGAAGAATGAAAGGATTACATGCAGACAAATAAGGTTTTACTGGCTGATGATCATACACTTGTTCGCGCGGGGATCAAAAGTCTGTTGAAGAATATTCCGGGATTTGAAGTTGTTGCCGAAGCCGATAACGGCAGGGACGCTTTGAAACTTGCGGATGAATACCGTCCAGACCTTGTTCTGCTGGATATAGCAATGTCGGAATTAAATGGACTGGAGGTCGCTTCAAGACTGGATAAGGAACACCCCGAGTCCAAAGTAATAATCTTATCAATGCATTCCAGTGAGGAGTATGTGCTTCAGGCCCTTAGGGCAGGAGCGTCAGGTTATCTCTTAAAGGATGCCGCACCCACAGAACTTGAAATCGCCCTTCGTGCTGTTATGAGAGGCGAAACCTACCTCTCACCATCCATCTCCAAGCATGTTGTGGATGACTACCTGAGAAGGGTAAGTAATAAAAAGTCTGATATTCCGGAAGAACCCGGATTGCAGGAATTAACATCCAGGCAGAGGGAAATCCTTCAGCTTATTGCAGAGGGAAACTCCACCAAGGAAATAGCTCAAAAACTGATATTAAGTGTTAAAACCATTGAGTCACACCGCGTACAGCTTATGGAAAGACTGAATATTCATGATATTGCAGGTTTAGTCCGTTATGCTATCAGGATGGGTATTATTTTACCTGATAAATAATAAGGCTTAATTATATATAAAATAAGGCTTTTCCCGATTGTCAAGCTGATCCTTTTCTTTTAGTTTTGAAGCTCTGAACAGGTAATATCTATCTGTTACCTATGATTAAATCAATCGGAACTCTGGCTCTTGGAAACTAAATATGTCCTTCTAATCGATGATAATAAGAATTTTATGGAGAGTGCGGTAAAATTCTTATCAACTGATAAGCATTTTTCGGTTGTCGAATGGGCACCAAGCGCCGAAGAAGCATTTGATAAAATAAATAAGTTTAATCCCGATCTCGTTCTTATGGATATATCCCTTCCNNTGCGAAGTCTATTCCGAGGAAGCGAAACTAAGCGGTGCAGATGGTTACCTTAGCAAATCGGATTTCGGAAATAAAATGATTCCTCTGATCAAATCGATCTTTCAGAAAGCAGAAAAGGGAGTTAATTAAAATCCTTTTTTACAAGCTATGCCCCTGTAAGCGGTATTATGTATTCAGCTTAAGAAACTGCTCAAGTTCTTCCACTGTATGAAAGAGAAAATCGGAATCCAGCTTCAGCACTTCCTCCCTGGCATAGGCGTCCCATAAAACTGACGCAACTTTTACACCTGCTGCCTTGGCAGCTTTAATATCGGAAGGCGCATCGCCGATCATCAGTACTCTGCGGGGATCAAGATTAAACTCAGCAATAAATTTAACTATTCCTTCTCCCGATGGTTTATGATTTTCGACATCATCACCGGTTATTATCATATCGAAAAAATCGTAGCAGCCGATTTTCCGCAGGGTAATCGAAGCGGCCTCTTTTCCCTTACCGGTATAAATAGACAGAAGCAGTCCCGCTGATTTAAGTTTCTGAAGCAGCTCCTTTATGCCCGGATAACCTGATGCCATATTATGATGGTTGTCAGAATAATATTCATAATATTCCGAGCGGGCTTTTTCGTAATCATCGCCGCACCATTTTTTCAGGATTACATCCTCGGTGGGGCCAAACAATGCAATTAGTTCCGAATCAGTGAATGTGCGGTTAAGATATTTTTTCGATATGTGGTTAAATGATGCAAATATAAGTGCGTTAGTGGAGGATAAAGTACCGTCTATATCGAAAATTATTCCGTCGTAATTTCTCATTGCCCGGTTCCCGATATTACTAAAGTTCCGTCCATGTTGAGGGCAGAAATTTTATTGTTTTCAAGAAGGATCAGGGAATGTATTCGCGCCGTTCCCATAAAAATTAATTTTTTCCAGGAATAATCCGCCTTATTTATTGAGTATATCCATCCGTTTTTGCTGCCGAAGAATATATACTGTCCGGTTTCTACCGGTGGGGAGGGGGTTGTGTCCAGGTCATATTTTATTTCAAGCTTATGCAGCTGTTTTCCGTCTTTGGCAGATACTATAAAAAAGTCTCCGTCGATCCCCTTTACATATAATTGCTGCTTATCGCTGCTGAGAGCAAGCGTTTCCCAGGCCGCATAGTTATTTTTCTTCCACACCGTTGTGCCGAGAAGGAGATCAATTGCAGTTATATATTTATCCGGTGCAGAAATGTAGACCAGCTTTCCGTCGGTAACAGGAGTGCAGGCTGCCGGTGAATAATAAAAATTTTTACTGTCAGCCCATTTCCAGTTCAGCACACCGGAGGAGGAATTTATGCAATATAAAAACCCGTCCCATGCTCCGTATATAAGCTTTCCGTCAATATACAGGGGCAGTGTTTCGATCATTCCCGTAGCCGAGTTATTTGACCATATCATCTCAAAAGAATAAAGATCATAGCAGTAGAGATTTCCGTTTCCGGTGCCTGCAATAATTCCCCTGGTTACCTCATCATTATATTCGACGTCGATAGTCTGAAGCTGCGAGGTTACCGGTTCACCAAGTCCGATTACCTGGATCAATTTACCGGTATGTGCCTCCAGTGTGAACAGATCTCCCTCTGCTGTTGATGAAACAAGTATGCCGTCATAAAAAACGGGACGGCTTAAAATTGTACCGTGGGGATTATATCTCCATAATTCTTTCCCCTGGTAATCGAAACAGACAATTCCGCTGCTGTACGTCGATACAAAAATCCGTCCATCGGCTTCAAGAAGAGGAGCCGAGACGGTCACGTTAAGTTCTTTTTTAACTGCATCGGACATGCCGTAATTGATATACTGAACTGAATCAATAAATGATGGAGTGCTCACATTCAGGGGGGAAGAATTCCACTTCTCAATTTTCCCGCTGATATCAATTTCTGAAAACAGAACTGAATCGGCATTAACCTGTACCCATGTGTATCCTGGATTTCCTTTTGCTTTTAATGTCGACCTGCTCATAACACCCGGAATTCCGGAAAAATTAAGAGACCGGTTTGAATGGCCGTGACCCACCAGTACAAGAACCGGATTATACTGCCTCACTGCATTTATGATCTTAAACCAGTTGTCGGTATCTCCGTCCGGAGGGTGATGCATATAAAGGAAGAGCTTTTCAGGATTAATATTTTTAAGAGTATCCTTTAGCCATTCTATATCCTCAGGAGATGCGTGACCGCCGCCGCCCCTCCAGATTATTCCGCTTGTCAATCCGATATGCCAGTGTCCATCGTAATTGAAAATAAAATGGCCGGCATTCCAGAGCTCGATGAATTTTGTCCCCCCGCTTTCACTCCATTTAGTGTCATGATTTCCCCCGATTATATAATAGGGCATTTTTAACTGCCCGAGGATTTCGGCGGCTTTTTCAAGTTCATCATTTTTCCCCTTTTCTGCAATATCTCCGGTTACTACTATGAAAGAGAGGTTTGTCCTGTTGTTTATATCTTCAACTATGGCTGATAAATCGCTGTCGGCTCCGGGCGACCCGATGTGTGTATCTGTGAGCCAGGCAAAATTATAAGTTTGCGCATTTATGTAACATAGGCTAAATAAAATAAGAAAAATGCTAAATATTCGTTTCATTGCAGTTTTACCAGAATTTTTTTAACAAAAATTAATAATTAAAATTGTCATATGAAATTTTAATCACTTCTATTTTAAAGAAGGATGTGTTATGAACTCAAAAATATTCCTGAAAAGGCATGAGGAAAGAAGAATAAAATTAGGTCACCTGTGGATTTTCAGCAATGAAATTGACAAAATTCAGGGTAATGCCGATAACGGGGATATGGTGGATGTTAATGATGCCAGGGGTGACTTTATGGGAACAGGATTTTATAATAAGAATTCCCTGATCTCGGTAAGGATGCTTTCCGCCGACAGTATCCCGGATTTTTATTCCTTCGCCAGGGATAAAATAATCCGGGCAGATGAGTTGAGAAAAACAGTCTACAAGGGGAGAGAGGCATATCGTCTGCTTTTCAGCGAAAGCGATTTTATGCCCGGACTGATAATCGATAAATATAACGACACCTACGTCCTGCAGGTTTATTCATTCGGCATGGAGAAAAATGCCGGAGTAATAGCTGATGTTCTTAAAAATGAATTCAAGGCTAAAAACATCTTCACAAAGAACGAACTTCATTTCCGCAGACTTGAAGGACTTCCGGAGACCGATGAGATTTATCTTGGCGAAAGAGTAACGGAAACTATAAGCGACGGATCGATCCGTTATAAAATCGAATTTGACAAAGCGCAAAAGACAGGGTTTTATTTTGACCAGGGGGACAACAGGTACCGGATAGAGGATTTTGTTAAAGATAAGCATGTAGTGGATGCTTTCTGCAACAGCGGAGGTTTTGGTCTGCATGCATGCAAAGCAGGTGCCGCATCAGTAAAGTTCGTTGATTCTTCGGCAGTTGAGATTGAAAACGCAAAGCTTAATTATCAGTTGAATTCCTTTACAACTGAATCAGAATTTATTTCAATGGAAGTAATGGCATTTATAATAAATTCCCTGAACGAAAACAAAAAATACGATGTTTTAATGCTTGACCCGCCGCCGTTTGCCAAAAGCAAAAAGAGTCTGCCGGCAGCGCGTAAAGGATATGAAAAACTGAATAAGCTGGCATTAAAAATTCTGGCTGATGACGGCTTCCTGGTAACCTCTTCCTGTTCACATCATCTGGGCAGAGAGGATTTTCTTCAAGGCGTGTACAGAGGTGCTTCGAAAGCAGAAAAAAAACTGCAGCTTCTTTATTTTACCGGTGCTGCAATGGATCATCCCCAGCTGCCGGCAATGCCCGAAACTTCATATCTGAAGTTTGCGATATTTAAAGTAAATAATTTGTAAGAAGATCCGTTATCACAGTTCCTTCAACGGTTCTCATTATAAAACACCAGAAAAACATTCCAAGAGCTATATTTTTTTACAACTGTTGAAATCTTTCCGCTTGAGCAGTTACCGTAAGAATGAAACAAATCAAAAGTCATTCCAATCCCATTCTATTCTCATAAAGATGAGAATAGAATGGGGTTAGAATGGGATTAGAATCAGGTTAGAATGGGATCAGGTGCAGAAGCAGAAGTAGATTCAAGCGCTATTAATCAATAATAAAAATACTTGATAATTCACAAATTTTAATATTTTGAGTGATACACTTATGTATTTGTTTGTGATTATTTTTTTGATTAGCTATTATCCATACGCATTTGCACTTAAATTTTCTGTACAGGCAACATATGTCTGATCATCATCTTCACATAACAATCCTCACAAAAGAGAAGAGAATTATTATATACTCCGGGAGGGCAATAATGAATAAATTGATACTTTTGATTCTTTGTTTGAGCCTGACTGTAGATGCACAATGGGAACTTTGTAACAATGGTATTCAGTTGGGAGAAAATAATGGATGGGCAATGGATGCTATCGACAGCAGCAATGCTGTTGTTTCGTATGGTCAGATTTACAAAACTGCAGACGGAGGATTAAATTGGTTTCAACTGCAGCATCCCTCGTCGGCTGTTGATATTGTAATGATTGATCCGCAAACCATTATTTTCGGGGATGATGAGGGGAAAATATATAAATCGACAGATGGCGGAAGCAGCTGGCAGCTGACTTTTCACGACAGTACGCTAACCGAATTTATAAACTACATAGAATTTTTTGATGCAACCAATGCTGTTGCTATGGGTGACGGGATATCCGTTTGGGACCCCGCGGCAATTTTGGTGAGCACAGATGGGGGTAACAGCTGGCTATCAAAGAATGAAGGAAGCTTTAGTCCTTACTCTGGTGACATCTGGCGCAGGCTTGATTTTGTAAATACAAACACCGGATATTTCTATGCTTCGGGGGGCATTACATCCGGTTTGTTTAAAACCACCAATGGAGGAATATACTGGCAATATTTATCGCTTATCGGCGGTTTGGGTGTACTTAAATTCTATGATGAAAATATCGGGTTCTTCAATTCAACTGACGGCAGTTCTTTCCAAATGAAGAAAACCACAGATGGCGGTGCTTCATGGAATATTATTCCCGGCTTCAATCAACCTGTAGCGGACCTGGAATTTCTTCCGGGTGATCAGTCTAAAATCTGGTCGGGCACCTGGGAAGCCTCATCCGGCAGACTCTTCTTCAGCAATGATGAAGGCTTAACCTGGAATGAAGAGAATTTATCGCTGCCGGCAGGTGTAAGGGATATTGAATTCACAGATTATAAAACCGGGTGGCTGTTATGTGATAACGGTTATGTCTATCGCAATCTTAATGGTAATGTCGTCATCTCCGTTAATGATCCGGTAATCAAACCGGAATTCAATCTCTTTCAGAATTTTCCCAACCCGTTTAATCCGGTAACAAAGATAAGATATTCCGTGCCTGCACTAAATGGAAATGAAGCAGCAGTGGTAAAATTGGCTGTTTATGATCTAACCGGCAGAAAAGTTTCGGTTCTTGTAGACGGGATCCAGGAGCCGGGTTTTCACGAAGAAGAGTTTGACGGGAGCAGTTTAGCATCAGGAATATATTTTTATAGTCTGCAGCACGGTGAATTTAATATGGTAAAGAAATTACTGCTGTTGAAATGAAAAAATGATCCTCGCAGCATTAATACCAAAAAAATCCCCTGGTTCCTAAATCAGGGGATTTTTTTATCCCCATCACTGATTTTTTTGATAAAAACTTGCAACATTTATAAGTTTGCAGGCGTCTAAATCTATTCGTATTAATAAATTTATCAATATTAGAGGGATAAAGTGGACATTACCGCATTAAATGAAAAAATAAAACAGGAAAGCGCTTTTATTGATCTTCTGATGAATGAGATCAGCAAAGTTATTGTTGGCCAGAAAGCTATGGTTGAGCGTCTGCTTATCGGTCTGCTCGGCAACGGTCACATATTACTGGAAGGGGTGCCCGGTCTGGCCAAAACTCTTGCCATAAAAACTCTTGCCTCGGCAATGAAAGCAAAATTCCAGAGGATACAATTTACGCCCGATCTTCTTCCGGCAGATCTGGTTGGTACGATGATATACAATCAGAAAGAAAGCAATTTCTTTATAAGGAAGGGTCCTGTCTTCTCCAATTTTATTCTTGCCGATGAAATTAACCGCGCACCCGCTAAGGTTCAAAGTGCGCTTCTTGAAGCCATGCAGGAACGTCAGGTTACAATCGGTGATCAGACCTATAAGCTGGAGGAACCGTTTCTCGTGCTTGCTACTCAAAATCCTATTGAGCAGGAAGGTACATATCCTCTTCCCGAGGCACAGGTAGACAGGTTCATGCTCAAAGTGAAAATAACTTATCCCCAGAGAGATGAAGAGCTGAAGATCATGCGTCAGAATATTAATCTTGACAGCCTGAATGTTCAGCAGGTTATTTCACCGTCGGATATTCTGAATGCCAGAAATCTTATTAATGAAATTTATATAGATGAAAAAATCGAGAAATACATACTTGATATTGTGTTTGCAACAAGGTCGCCTAAGGAATTTAAGCTTGAAAAATTGACCGATCTGATAAGTTATGGAGCCTCGCCACGTGCGTCCATCAATCTTGCTCTGGGAGCCCGTGCCATGGCATTTATAAGAAGAAGGGGATATGTAATTCCGGAAGACGTAAGGGCAGTCTGCCCGGATGTTATGCGTCACCGCATTGCTGTTTCTTATGAAGCAGAGGCTGAAGAAATTACACCGGAAAATATTATCCAGGAAATTCTTAACACCATCGAAGTGCCCTGATGCTTACAAAGGATCTTCTAAAGCAGGTCAGACAGATAGAAATAAAAACCAGGGGCGTTGTCAACCAGGTTTTTTCCGGTGAATATCATTCTGTATTCAAGGGGAGGGGAATGGAATTTTCCGAGGTGCGTGAATACCAGTTCGGGGATGATATAAGGAATATCGATTGGAATGTTACCGCCCGGTTCGGTCACCCCTTTATCAAAATTTTCGAGGAAGAACGGGAACTGACAGTAATGATCCTGGCCGACCTCAGCGGTTCATTATTGTTCGGTACCAAAGATAAAACAAAACAGCGCATTGCAGCCGAGCTGAGCGCAGTGCTTTCATTCTCTGCGTTGAAGAATAATGATAAAGTCGGACTGATTCTTTTTACTGACAAGATCGAAAAATTCGTTCCTCCGCGTAAGGGGAGAAAGCATGTTTTAAGGATCATAAGAGAAGTTCTGTCATTTGAACCGGAGGGTAAAACCACAAGTATCCGCACCGCTCTCGAATACATGAATAATGCGATCAAGAAAAGAAGCATAGTGTTCGTACTTTCCGATTTTATGGACAGCGGGTATGAAAAGATACTCCGCATGATCGGGAAAAAACATGATCTGATCGGAATTATGCTGAAAGATGAGCGCGAAATTAATATACCGAAGTTAGGATTAATGAAGTTCAGCGATGCTGAAACCGGTGAAGAGCGATGGATTGACACTTCCGATAAAAAAGTGCAGAATTTTTTCAGGCTGCAGAGAGATGAGGAAATGCTTCGTCTTAAAAATTTATTCACCAGAAGCCGTCTCGATAAAATTGAAATTATGACAGGTGAGGATTACGTAAAACCGCTTATTAACTTTTTCCGAATGAGGGGGAGAAGATGGTAAGGGCATTAGTAATAATTCTGATTGCCGCGGCAGCAGTTTATCCACAGGAATTTAAAGTAAATGCATATACAGATACTACTGCATATATGATCGGTGATTACGTAAAGCTTCATTTTAAGGTAGAACATGATAAAGGACTGAGTTTTGCAGAGCCTTCATTCAGGGACAGCATCATCAATATTGATATTATAAGTATAAATAAGCCGGTCATTAAAGATGTAAATGGTAAGATTGTAACCGAGCAGGAAATTATCCTTTCCCGTTACGACTCCGCGGATGTGAAGATACCCCCCATCACTTTTTATTACTGGAAAGGCGGGAAGAAAGACAGGGCTTCTTTTCTTGCTGGTAAATATTCCGCGGAGGATTCCACATTAAAATCAGCAGTATCGAATGAAGTTGCCTTCCGGATAAATGCAGTTAAAGTGAACGTCCAGGAGGAGATCAAGGATATAAAGGAGCCTCTTACAATTCCAATCGACTGGCGCCTGATCCTCTTGTATATATTAATAGGTATTGCTTTGGCTGCTGCGGCAGTTTATTTCTATTTAAGAATAAAAAGAAAGAGGGAACTGCTCGCAGGATTGAAAAAGATTTATATTCCACCGCATGTTACTGCATTAACTTCACTGGATGAGCTTGAGAAGAAAAGTTTATGGCAGAAGGGTTTGATTAAAGAGTTCCATTCTGAAGTTACAGGAATAATAAGAAAATATTTTGAAGGACGGTTTGGCTTCCCCTCTCTCGAGCTTACCACCGGAGAAACCATTGAACTTCTTAATAATACAAAAGAAGCCGGTACGGTTGTAAAGGACACAACCGAGTTTTTGAATTATGCTGACCTTGTAAAATTCGCAAAGTTCGTTCCGATGAACGAGGTAAATGAAATGATGATGAAAAAGGCATATTCGATTGTTGAAAGCACAATTCCGGAAGACGGCAAGGAAGAAAACGGAGCAGGCAATGTTCAGTGACATCAGTTTTGCATATCCCTGGGTTCTATACTTCCTGCTTATAATTCCGTTGCTTGTATCTTATTATATAATGCGCGGCGGAAAAAGGGAGAATCACATTATTTTTTCTTCGTTAAATCCTTTTAAGGCAATTCCGGCAGGCTGGAGGGAAAAATTCAGGCATCTTCCGTTCATACTCAGAATGCTGGCCATAATTCTTTTTATAATTGCTGCTGCCAGACCGCAGTCGTTTACTTCGGGAGAAAATGTTTTTTCGGAAGGGATCGACATTGCAATGGTACTTGATATTTCAGGCAGCATGCTTGCCGAGGATTTTTCGCCGAACAGGCTGGAGGCAGCAAAAACTGTAATTAAAAATTTTATTAGTGACAGGCAGTCTGACCGTATAGGGCTGGTAATTTTTTCAAGGGAAGCATTCACCCAATGTCCTTTGACGATTGATTATAATGTATTGACAGGTTTGCTCAGGGAAGTTAAAAGCGGAATGATTGAGGATGGAACAGCTATCGGCAATGCAGTTGCCAATGGGGTTAACAGGCTAAAGGACAGCAATGCAAAAAGCAGGATATTAATTCTGGTAACGGATGGTGTAAATAATGCAGGTGAAGTTAATCCTTTTTCCGCTGCAGAGATAGCAAAGACATTCGGAATAAGGATCTATACAATAGGAGTAGGGACTATCGGTGAGGCGCCATACCCTGTACAGACAGCATTCGGCAAAAGATACCAGATGGTTCCTGTTGAAATAGATGAAAATCTGCTTAAAAAGATTGCTTCCGAAACCAATGGGAAATATTACAGGGCTGTAAACAACAGGAAACTTGAGGAAATCTATAAAGAAATTGACAAGCTCGAGCGGACGAAAATTGAAGTTACTTCATATAGAAATGCCAGGGAACTTTTTTATCCCTGGATTGGTGCAGGATTTATATTTCTGCTTCTGGAAATATTTTTTTCAAAAACAATTTTAAGAAGAATTCCATAATGTTCAGATTCGCGCATCCGGAATATTTATATATACTTTATATTCTGCCTGTACTTGCAGCAGTATACTGGTGGAGCTATACCAGGAGGAAAAAAGATCTGTCTGTATTTGCAGAAGGAGGTATGCACCGTATCCTGATCCCCGGTTTCAGTACAATTAAGGGTATCTTCAGGTTTTCGCTTTTATTATTAGCTTCTGCTTTTATAATCATCTCTGGGGCAAATCCACAGATAGGATCCCGTGTTCAGGAAGTTAAGCAAACCGGTATTGATGTATTCATTCTGCTTGACGTATCCTTAAGCATGAAAGCTGAGGATATCAAACCCAACAGGCTGGAGAGGGCTAAGCTTCAGATAAATAATCTGATAAGCAGGCTGAGGGGGGACAGGATTGGTCTGATTGTATTTTCCGGGGACGCATTCATACAGATTCCATTAACTACAGATTACTCGGCGGCCAATCTTTTCCTGTCAGCGGTTGATTTTAATTCAGTTCCGCAGCCCGGCACTGCAATCGGACCAGCAATAGAACTTGCTGTAAAATCGTTTAATTATAAACAGAATACACAGAAAGCTATTATTATTATTACTGACGGTGAAGAAAACCAGGGGGATCCGATGACGGCAGTGGAAGAAGCTGTATCAAACGGAATAAAAATCTATGCTATCGGGCTCGGATCTCCTTCCGGTGTTCCCATTCCGGTATACAGCGGCAGCCAGGTTACATTCAAAAAGGACAATGAAGGCAACACTGTACTTACAAAGCTAGATGAGCCTACTCTGATAAAAATAGCCGGGAATGGTAACGGAAAGTATTACCAGGGAAATAACTACCAGGATAACCTGAACGATATATATAATGATCTGGAATCGATTGAGAAAACTGAGTTCGGTGTAAAAAAAGTAACTGATTACGAGGACAGGTTTTATTATTTTCTGATACCGGCAATTTTATTATTGATATCAGAGTTGTTAATATCCGAAAAAAAATCGGCAATTTATGCAAGGTTTGCCAGGAGGTTCGAGCGTGAAAATGTTTAAGATGCTTGCTGTTTCTATTTGTTTATGCGGGGTTATTTTTTCCCAGAGCACCAGGGGATTAATCAATGAAGGTGTTGAGCAGTATAAGAATCAAAAGTATTCTGATGCAGAGATTAATTTTAAGAAGGGTATAGAAAAAGATCCGGGGAAATTTGAGGGAAGTTTTAACCTGGGCGATGCTTTTTACAAGCAGCAAAAATATGATGAAGCTGTAAAGCAGTTTAATAGTTCACTAAAGATGACAGATTCCAAAAGTCAGAAAGCCAGGGTTTACCACAACATCGGCAACTCCTTGCTGAAGGCAAACAAAATAGAGGAAAGCATCGATGCATATAAGAATTCTCTTAAGCTGAATCCTGATGACATGGACACGAAATATAATTTATCATATGCATTATCGCTTTTGAACCAGCAGCAGCAGAACAAACAGGATCAGAAACAGGATAATAAGAATGATGATCAGCAGAATAAGGATAAAAATGATCAGGAGCAGCAGAATGATAAAAATAAGGATGACAAGCAAAACCAGGATAAGCAGCCTCAGAATAAACCGCCCGAAGATCAGAAAACAAAGCAGGATAATCTGAAACAGCAGGAAAAGGATAAGCTGTCAAAGGAAGAGGCTGAGCAGATATTAAATGCATTAAAAAACAATGAGAAAGACCTGCAGAAAAAACTAAGAGTAAGAACAGGTGTAAAAGTGAAAACTGATAAGGACTGGTAACGAAATGTACCGTGCTGTTTTTGCAATAATCTTAATTGTACTGCTGCCCGTATCCATTTACCCGCAGACTTTTACCGCATCGGTGAATAATACAACTGTTGGTATTGATGACAGATTTGAGCTGTCGTTTACCTATTCCGGTGATGATATTAATCAGTTAAAGAATTTCCGTCCCCCAGACTTTAATGACTTTATTATTTTGTCCGGGCCGAATTACAGCACCAGTATGCAGATAATCAATGGTGCAGTAAGCGCTTCACAGACACAAACATATATAATAAAAGCAAAATCAATAGGTAAATTCACTATTGAAAGTGCATCAATCGAGCACAGCGGCAATGTATACAGGACAAACCCTCTGGTATTGACAGTAATAAAAGGAACTACCACAAAAAGTCAGTCTGAAACTGCGGATGTCAACATTAAGGAAATTGCTGAAAATATATTTGTAAAAGCCACAGCTGATAAAAACAGGGTTTATAAGGGGGAACAGGTAATTGTAACATTTAAATTATACATCAGGCTGAGTTTTACGAATATTAACTATTCGAAGGTGTCGCAGCAGGAAGGTTTCTGGACGGAGCAGATAGAAACCGATCCCAAAGGTGAACCGTCGGTTGAAATGGTGGATGGTAAAAAATTCCAGGTGTATACACTTAACAGGATAGCGGTTTTTCCTTCAAGGACCGGTGAGCTTTATGTAACCCCTAACGAATTTAAAATACCTGTTATCATTCAAAGGAAAAAGAGGGGAGGGAACAGCCTCTTTGATGACTTCTTTAATGATCCGTTTTTTAACAGGAATGAATCCTATGAGTTTACAACCAAATCAAATAAGGTTGTTATAAATGCGCTGCCGCTGCCCGAGAATAATGTACCTTCATCATTCAACGGAGTGGTTGGTGATTATTCCATTACTTCTGAACTCAGCAAATCGGGTACCAAGGCTAATGAACCCATTACCCTGAAGCTCCGGATATCAGGTACAGGTAATATATCACTCATTAATATTCCTGAATTAAAACTTTCTCCCGGATTTGAGACTTATGAGCCGAAATCTAGTGACGATATTAACAGGAACAGCAGAATATCCGGTGTGAAAACTGTCGATTATCTGATAATTCCCAGAACCACAGGTAAAAAAGAGATTCCCCCGCTTGAATTTTCATATTTTTCACCTGAGAAAAGATCATATGTCACTTTAAGAACTCCTGCGTATACTATTAATGTAGAGGAAGGAGAATCAAACGGCAAATACTACTCCGGGAAGGAGGAAATAAGAATTCTTAGCGATGATATCAGATATATTAAAACTTCCGGTGATGATATTCAGATTCATTCTGAAATATTGATTTACAAGCCGGGTTTCTGGATTGCGGCAATTTTGCCGGTATTTTTATTCATCGGTGCTGTCTGGTGGAGAAAAAAGAATGATAGGCTCTATGCAAACGTTGATCTTCTCCGTTATCAGAAAGCTGAGAAGGTTGCCAGAACCAGGTTCAGGAATGCGAAAAGATATCTTGAGAAAGAAGAGCAGGTTCTGTTCTACTCTGAAATTGCCCAGGCATTATTCGGCTATCTTGAGGATAAATTCCATATACCCAAAGCTGAATTTTCCCTTGAACGTGCTGCTGCAGAGATGAATGAAAGAAATATTAATGAAGAAATAGTTCTGAAAATGAAGGATTGTGCCGGAAAATGTGAGTTCTATCGCTTTGCTCCTCATAAAAATGGAACAGAAGAAATGAATAAAATGTATCTAACCATGACTGAAGTGATAGTTGGTATTGAGAAATCCCTATTGGGAGGTAAGAATGGTAAATAAAATATTTCTTCTGGTAATAGTAACAGCGTTCAGTTTATCGGCTCAGAATGTAGAAGAATTATTCAGCAGCGCCAATACATTTTATCAGCAGAAACAATATGATAAAGCTGCTGTATTATACGAAGAACTGGTGAATGAAGGATATCAGGGAGTCTCACTTTTTTATAATCTGGGTAATGCTTATTACAGGATGGATCGTCTGGGGTATGCCATATTGTATTATGAAAAAGCTCTTAAATTATCTCCGGGAGATGAGGATATAATTCATAATCTGAAAATTGCAAACTCAGCCACTGCAGATAAATTATCCGGGTTTCCTCCATTTTTCGTATTTGCTGTGTGGGAGGATCTGCTTGGAGTCTTTTCCCTGACCGGATGGATATATACTGTATACTTTTTGTTCATTCTTCTGCTTGTTCTGGCGGCGGGTTATTTATTGTTCAGAAATCCGGTTTATCAGAAATATTCGTTTATAACTGGTATAATTACCGGGGTTTTATTTATCTTTTCGATGTCTATTATGACTGTAAAGTTCAATGACGATGTAAATATAATTAAAGGTGTGGTTGTTGAGCATCAGACCAACGTCAAGGTTTCACCTGATGAAAGCAGCAACGATGCATTCATTGTTCATGAAGGTTTAAAGGTAAGACTGGAAGATAAGGTTGGTGACTGGGTTAGGGTAAAGCTTGAAGATGGAAAAACCGGGTGGATGCAGATAAATGAGTTAAAAACAATTTGAAAGTAAAATAGAGGTATAAAATGAAAAATATAATATCGGCAATAATGATAATTATTCTTGCATTAAGCTTCTCTTCGATGGGCCATGCTCAGGAGAAACCACAGGAAAAAAAGGAAAAATCTGCCGTCGAGACTGAAATAAACAAACCGGTGAATACTATATGTCCTGTTTCTACCGAGCCAGCTGACCAGGAAATCACATACGAATACAAAGGCAAAACATATGCATTATGCTGCAATAGTTGTCTTAAAAAATTTAAAAATGACCCTGAGAAGTATATCTCACGGTTAAGTGAAGACGGAAAATCAATTAAATCCAATAAAGGAGCCAAAAAATGAGAGTTATTCCTCTGCTATTCATTCTGTTCGTTTTTTTCTCAATAAGCACCATGGCACAGTCCAAGGAATCAAAGGGATGCGGTAAAGAGAAAGAATGTGTTGTTAAAAGCTGTGAAGAAAATGAATCAAATGCTGATGTGATGATTGAAGAAAAGCATCACGTACAGAAATCGGAAGTGGTTCGCGAAGAGCAATCAGATAAGAAAAAGGATGAGGCTGAAGTAACGAAGAAGAAAATAGTTATTAAAAAGGAAGAATGACCTTCCGGCAGGCTGCCTTAAAAGGCAGCCTTTTTTATTTGCCGCCTGTTAAGTTTAAGGGGAGCTTTATCATCACTTTTGTACCCTTACCAACCTCACTTTGAATTTCTATCTTTCCCGAATGAAGCTCGGTTATCCATTTCGACAGAAGCAAACCCAGCCCGGTGCCCTCCGTGGAATATTCAGTATTATTCCTGTAAAATGGGGTAAAAAGTTTGTGAATAATATCCGGCGGTATACCCTTTCCGGAATCTTTCATGAAAATTACAATATCCTTCTCACTCCTGACAGAGCCTATCTGGATAGTGCCATGAGCAGGGGTATGCTTGAGGGCATTATCGAAAATATTAAAAAGCATCTGCAAAAAGTAAGCTTCATCTATTTCAATACAGCTCTTCTCAGGAATGCTTAATTCAATTTTTATCTCTTTTTCCTGAGCCAGCAGAGAGGCTTCCTCATAAAACGAGGTTAGCAGAGTATTTACCTGCACCGGTTTCTTATGGAGCTTTAGTTTTCCGGCTTCCATTGTACTTAGTTTCAGCAGGTCGCCTATAATCCTCTGCAGCCTGAGCACTTCATCATAGATTGATGCAGTAGTCTGTTTTAACTCGCCGAGAGGGATATCTTCTCTCAGATTTTCTTCCAGCTGATTTCTGATTATAGCCAGTGGAGTACGTAATTCGTGAGAAGCAAGCGAAGAAAACCCGAGGGCCTGTTTTACCCGTCCGCTAATTTTATCGGAAATTTCATCTATTTTTTCAGCAAGACTTTTAATCAGATATGCCGGATCGGATACCAGCATCCTGCGGATATAATCTTCTTCAGAAAGTTTATTCTCCGCAGAAAATAATTTCTGAAAGTTCATCTCGCTTTTAATTAACGAGATTTCTGCAGCTTTCCTTTCATCTATATTTCTTAAAAGATTTCTTATCTCAACAGTCTTACCATGATCATCCCATAGGATCCGCGAAGTCTGTTCAAACCACTTTAAAGTATTGTCGCTTCCTGTTATTCTGAATTCACTTGATACATCGGCAGCCTTTTCAGCTATTTTATCTGCATAAAATTGCCTGACCCTTTCCACATCATCGGGATATATGAAATCGTAAAAACTTGTGTTTGCCAGACTATCTTCACTTAAGCTTATTGTCTTAAAAAAATTAGGGCTCACATACCGGAAATATCCTTTCTCATCGGCAGTGTAGTATACTTCATTGATATTTTCGACAAGATCCTGGTAAAGATTTCTTGATCTTCTGAGTTCAGCCTCGGCAGTAACCTTTTTATCGATTTCATCAGTTAACTCATTTGTCCTTATTTCAACCATATTCTCAAGATTTCTGTAGAGAAATTTTATTTCGGACAGGAGATAGACGACTATTACAAAAAATCCGAGCCTTATTCCGGAATTCCAGTAAGGGGCAATAAGATTCTCATAATTTGCAGATGACAAATCAACCAAAAGCCAGGTGATGCCGCAAACAAATGAAACCAGTATTCCGCTCCTCCTGCTGCCGTACCAGGTGTTGAAGGAAATAGGAATAAGATAGAAAAGCGAAAAAGAAAATTCGGGATTAGTGATGAAGTCGAATAATCCTACCAGAAGTACCAT
Source organism: Ignavibacteriales bacterium UBA6490 (assembly GCA_002435365.1). Taxonomy (GTDB): domain Bacteria; phylum Bacteroidota; class Ignavibacteria; order Ignavibacteriales; family Ignavibacteriaceae; genus UBA6490. The sequence goes on along the minus strand of DJMM01000017.1, from coordinate 18,215 downwards.
CAAAAAACTAAGTATTGTAATGCCGGCAGGATTTTTAAACATCCTCAAAAAACCGGGAAAAATATTATCCATTTTTATCGATCAGAATAAATCCCTGTCCGCGGATTGTGTGTATCAGCTTCTTGCTGAAATTAGTATCGATGTTCTTTCTGAGGTAATTAATATAGACATTAACAATGTTGGTACCGGTGTCGAAGGTATAACCCCAAACCTGTTCAGCAATTCTTTTACTGGTGATAACCTGGTTTTTATTCTTAATAAGAAATTCAAGCAGAGAAAATTCCTTCGGACTGAGTGCAATATCCTGATTTGCCCTCTTCACGGTTCTGGTTATAAGATCCATAACAAGATCTGCAGCTTTCAGGGAAGTTGCCTGTTTGAGTCCGGCCCTGTTCATTACTGCCCTTATTCTTGCTGTCAGTTCAGTAATATCAAAAGGCTTTACAAGATAGTCATCTGCACCGATGTTCAAACCTTTTACCCTGTCTTCCACTTTATCACGCGCTGAAAGAATCAGGACCGGTGTATGGTCACCTCTTTTGCGCATTTCCTCAAGAAGTTCAATTCCCGACATTCCGGGCAGATTAAGGTCAAGCACTACCATATGATAATTATTTGACTGAAGTTTTTTATCTGCGTCGATCCCGTCCGCTGAGATTTCAACATTGAATCCCTCACGGTCTAACTGACGCTTGAGTGTTGTTGTTAATTTTTCTTCATCTTCAATCAGAAGCAGATTATATTTTCCAGGTTCCATGAAATCAGAGGCAGATTAAAAAAAAGAAGGCTGGATTTGCACCAGCCTTGATTAAAAATTAAAGTATAATTGCGCATCCAAGGTGGAAGAAAGTAGATAATTCACTTCCAGAAGGACCATCCGTTTTGGTTACCTGTCCTTGTGTGTTCGTTTGCTCTAAGGTACCAGCGGGGTATGATGCATACATCAATCCGTATCCGGCGCCGACTCTGAAACCACTAATTACTTCAAAATCAGCTCCTCCCATCAGCACAAAACCAAAGGAAGAATAACTGGCATCAACTTTTGCTGTTCCGGCTTCCTGTGTATATGAAATTCCACCAAGATGAATTGAAGCGCTCAGATAAGGTCTTACCATAGTGGTATTATATCCTCTTGGATACCAAACCGGACCAACTCCAATTCCATACGAGGTATTTGTTGTCTTGATAGTTGTAGTCCCTTGTTTTTCATCCCAGGAACTATTTGAAAACTGAAAGGCTCCCATTACGGTTATCGTAGGGGAAAGCTGGTATTCAAGCCCGATGCCAGCTAAACCTGAACGGGAAAGATTATTTCCGTCGTAAGTATACACATCGGCAACCGGGAAAGCTCCGGCATTAAAGCGGTCCCAGGAGAAGAGAAGAGACCATCCGCTGCTCTTTTGAGCAAAAGCAGATGAGGAGAGAACCAGAATAAACAGAACTAATGCGAACCGTTTAAATGAATTCATAATGATCCTTTCGTATTGTTTAAGAAAAATACCAAAAAGTAACTTGAATTTTCAAAGTCTGCATTATCAGTTTAAAATTAAAAAAAAGAACTCCAAGATACAAGCAGATGGCTATTTTCGGTACCTGGAAATAAATTCCTCCACCTCAGGTATACCCCCCTGGTATATCAGGTATCCATTGCTTGGCTCACGTTCCGTAATTTCACCGGCAATCGGTTTCAGCATAATTTCTTTTACTTTATTTAAATCTTTTGTCTGTCCCAATGCCCAGCCCAGTTTAACATAAGCGACCTCGGGAAGCATATTTGCAGTAGGTATCACCCCAAGCTCCATCATGTCCCGACCGGTATCGTAAACATACATCTGAACATATCCCCAAAGTGTTTGCACCGTCATATAAACAGCAATATTTTTATCCATTGCCCGCTGAAGAGCAGGGTAAACCGGTTTATTAACATGCCCCAATCCGGTTCCTGCAATCACAATTCCTTTATAACCGTTGTCAATCAGCGAATCGATTATATCTGGCTTCATATTCGGATAGTAGTAAACTATAGATACAAGCTCCTCAAATGCAGTATTGACTGTCACATTCCTGTCTTCTCTTCTGCGCTTATAATCCTGTCTCAGCGGAGTAATCTCGGTGCGGCTTGCTTTTGCAATTGGAATATCTCCGATGGTCCTGAAAGTACTCCGGTAGCTTGAATGCATCTTTCTTACACGGGTACCGCGATGAAGCAGCGCATATTCGTCGGAAGTTGGACCGAACATGCACACCATTGTTTCTGCGATATCGCTTTCGGCAGCTGTCTTTACACTATGAATAAGATTTAATGCTGCATCGGATGAAGGCCGGTCACTGGATCTCTGTGAACCAACCATTACTATCGGAATGGGGGAATCCTGAACCATAAAGGAAAGTATGGCAGCAGTGTGATGCATTGTATCGGTGCCGTGTCCTATAACTATGCCCTTGGTGCCTTTTGCTATTTCCTTGCCGATTGCCTCAGCTGTTCCCCTCCACTCAGCCGGTCCCATGTTCTCACTGAAAACACCGTACAGTTTCTCAGTCTCCAGATTACAAATATCAGCAAGCTCGGGAACGGAACCGTATAATTCACCCGGTGAAAATGCAGGGATTACTGCTCCCGACCTGTAATCAAGCCTGGATGCTATTGTACCGCCTGTACCTAGAAGCTTGACATTCGGTTTTTTAGGATCAAACGGAAACTCCTTCTCGGGGATTTTATAATTTGCTTCCTTATGCCCGGTAATTCCTATCCTTTCAATAGTTTCAGCAGCAATGCCTATATTGTAACCGGAACGGAGTTTTATTACGATGTGAAGCGGGTCTGCAGTTTCGGATCTTGGCAGAATGATACCTTTATAAACTCCTTTTGAGGTATAAATTTCAGCATCACTCCATACCTCAGCATTATTTGTCTTCAGTACATCCAGTGATAATCCTCGGTATCCCTTAAAGGCTGATGATTCCATATTAATTCCTCTCCAGGCCAATTAAATCAGCAATAATTTTTCCTTCGGCCCTGCCCCTTAAATGAGTCATAACATTATTCATTAAGACGATATTCCTGTTTTTTGGATTATAAAGCTTTGTACTTCCTATTTCATCCGTTTCCTTTTTGATAATTTCATTTATTACCGTTGGGCAGGCCGGCTTTATAAGCTCAAGATTCCCGGTTTCAAGATAATTTTTTAGAATATAAAAAACCGCTTCTCTCAGAATTTCTCCTCCGATAAGTCCTTCAAATATTTTTACGAACACTTCTCCGCTTAATTGAGATACATCATATCCTTTTCGCCTCAGGTTTTTAGGATATTGTATTAAAGCAATTGCAGCCGGTACCGGCGCAATTCCTTTTTGTATTAACTTATCGAATAAATCAGCAAATGGTGAAACGGACAGTTCGCTTATAATATCTTCCGGGATATTAAGATTTTTATACCGGTTTTCCTTTTCCCAGAATGGTTCGGCAAGATTCAGTCTGGTATTTTCGATTCTTTCTGCGGGAATTTTTTTCGGAGGAAGATCCGTATCAGGATACATCCTGTCCGGCCCGGGAAGAATTCTTTCAAAACCATTGGTGCCATCCCTTAAAGCCTGGCGGGTCTCTGAGGGAACACCTATGGTGGCTTCCCTGGCCCTAATAATTATTTCTTTGGCTGCAGTTTCGGAATCTACAGGGGTACCCCATGTTATAACAAGGCAATCATCATCTGCGGCATTCACTGATTTCTTTATCTTAAGCCAGTCGGAAGATGAAATTGTTTCGCCTCGTGCATCCGAATGAACGATATTTGGAATAGTGGTAAGACAGGCGATTACCCTTAACCTGTCAGCAATCTCCCTTGAAAAATAAGTATCTGTCTGGGTTTTCCAGTTCAGCAGCTCCCTGAATCCTTTTAGCAGTACACATTTAACAACAAATCCCCTGGAAATGGCATCCTTTATCGGGTGATAGTGAGTCTTTTTTATAAGTTTTGTTATATCCTCATAGCGGGCTTCGAATTTATCGGGAGTTATACCGCGGTTATGCAATTCTTCCCGCAATCTTAGCAAATTCCACTGCCGCATTGCTTCGTTATATGTCAGCAGCGGGATGTTAATAATTTTAGGAACCCCCTTTATTTCAATCCTGGTTCCGCCGGTTACACTAACATTTACATCCTGGCGGGCAGAACCTATTCCGGTTCTTACTTTTCCGGTGCTTTTTACAAGCTTCCTTAAAATCTGCCCTACATCGGCAACCTCGTTCGGAGTGAGCATATCGGGACCGGTAACAGTTTCGATCAGCGGCATTCCAAGTCTGTCAGTTAAATAAACCCTCTCATGTCCATAATCGCTTACTTCGCGGCAGCTGTCCTCTTCCAGAGAAAGCTGTATTATTTCAATTTCCCTTCCTTTGTATGGAATTTTTCCGTCCAGTGCAATTATCGAAGTTCTCTGAAATCCTGTAGGAATACTTCCGTCCAGATACTGCTTTCGTGCAATATGAATTTCATCAACGGTTTTACAGCCGTAAAGAAGACCGATTTCCAGTGCGATATCAAGGGCATCTTCATTGATTAAAAACGGGGGAGTATCGTCCATCTCATATGTACAAACAGTTTCGCGGTGGATCCTGTATATGATATTCTTTTTTGTCTTAAATTCCATCAAAGCAGTACCATCATATTCACCGAGTTCTGAAAGTGTGGGACGCATATGCCGCAGTATTTCGGCATCATAGTGAGTGCTGTATTTACCGGCAGGACATCTGCAGAAAAGTTTTTTTTCAGTGAAAAGCTGCTGATGCACCTCCAGACCGGATTTAAATCCAACCAGTGCGTAATCCTCATCGGTCATTTCGTTAAAGGGCTTAAATGTAAATTCAGGCATAATTAAATCGCAGGAAGGAATAATGAAGTTTTCTTGAAATAATTTAATATATCCATAATGGAAACTTACTTACCTGACCTGTAAGAATCAATTACCGGAGTGCAGGTAAATTCTGATTTCAGGCATTATTAAAATGTTAGAAGTGCCCTTGAGAACTCCCCCTCTTTTTATCCCGGATTCGAAGCCGATCTAATGTGTATCAAATGTGGAAAAAATCAGATCAGAATCGGGTTAGAATCAGGTTAGAATCAGATCAGACCCGGGATAGACCCGGTTCTGCTGCCCAAGATCCCCTTAACCGGATTCATTAAAAATGAAAGATTTTAATGACGGGAAGTTATGGCTAAGGATTTAAATTCATTGCTGGTTATGAATTATTTGATCAGTTTCTGAATTGAATAAATCATATTAACAGCTGTCAGAAAAATAAAGTATTAATTATTTCATTTTTAACAACTATCTCTCATATTAGAGAACCATATTTCTCTAAAATGCTTTATTCAAATAATACGTATAAGTTAGGAACCGTTAAACATAATTTTTAACCGCCCGCTGCATGGCATCAACTTTGAATAAAAGGGGCGCTGTCAATCTTTGTTGTTGACAGTTTATAATTATGAAATATATGAATTGAGTCCGGCATTTTGATGAATGAACAGAATTGAAATGCATTTTGTTTTGAAACATAATTTTGAGAATACTCTTCCCATTTACCCATCTGTTTTCTTATATTCAGCTATGTCCCCCGAAATTATATTAAAGAAATTCAGGAGAATTTAACGTGAAAGATTCCGAGCTTAAAAATATAAGAGGATCCTTCCATCGATGGAATGAACAGGTATATAGAAAATCCGCTGCTAAAAACCCGGAACGGGAGGAAGAGTTCACTACCGCTTCATTTACTCCGGTGGATCCGGTTTACTATCCCGAAGAATGTAATGAAGAAAAATATTTAGAAAAGACAGGTTTTCCGGGAGAATACCCTTTCACCCGAGGTATTCAGCCTACCATGTACAGGGGAAAATTATGGACGATGAGACAGTACGCCGGGTTTGGTACCGCCAAAGAATCGAACGAACGGTACCGCTATCTTCTGGATCAGGGTCAGTCCGGTTTATCCGTTGCATTCGATCTTCCCACACAAATTGGCTACGACAGCGATGATCCCATTGCTTACGGCGAAGTTGGAAAGGTCGGAGTTGCAATCGATACGCTTGCGGATATGGAAATATTATTCAATAATATTCCCCTGGATAAGGTTTCTACATCAATGACTATCAATGCCCCCGCGGGAGTACTTTTAGCGCTTTACATTGCTGTTGCTCAAAAACAGGGCATAAAAAAGGATCAGATCAGTGGAACTATACAGAATGACATCCTGAAGGAATATATTGCACGCGGCACTTATATTTATCCCCCGAAACCATCCATGCGTCTTATAACAAATATTTTTGAATACTGCGCACGCGAAGTGCCAAAATGGAACACGATTTCAATTTCAGGTTATCATATAAGAGAAGCCGGTTCAACCGCTGCACAGGAGGTCGGTTTTACACTTGCTGACGGCATCGCTTATGTTGAGGCTGCAATTAAAGCGGGACTGAATATCGATGATTTTGCAAAACGACTCTCCTTCTTCTTTAATGCCCATAATGACCTTCTTGAAGAGGTTGCAAAATACAGGGCGTCAAGAAGATTATGGGCGCGCATTATGAAAGAACGCTTCGGTGCAAAAGATCCCCGATCGATGATGCTTCGTTTTCATACACAAACGGCCGGTTCCACTCTAACTGCCCAGCAGGTTGACAACAATATTATCCGTGTAACCATTCAAACTCTTGCTGCGGTACTGGGAGGTACGCAAAGCCTGCATACTAATTCCCGCGATGAAGCGCTTGCACTTCCCACCGAAGAATCCGTAAGAATTGCTTTAAGAACCCAGCAGGTAGTCGCCTATGAGAGCGGCGTAACCAATACAATTGATCCCCTGGCCGGCTCATATTATGTTGAGGCAATGACAGACAGGATTGAGAAGGAAGCAGAGGATTATATTTTAAAAATCGATTCGCTGGGAGGAATGGTAGCCTCAATTGAGAAAGGCTTCGTACAGACAGAAATTCAGAACGCGGCCTACCGTTTTGAAAAAGAGCTTGAAGCCGATAAAAGAATTGTAGTGGGCGTTAATAAATTTATAATTTCTGAAGATGAAGAAAAAGAACTCCTGAGGATAGATATGAAAGTCCAGGAGGAACAGGTAAAATTTCTAAAGAAAATAAAAGCTGAAAGAAGCAATGATACAGTAAACGCAAAACTCTCCGCCTTAAAAAATGCTGCCGGAGGTGAGGACAACCTTATGCCGTTTATTATAGATGCTGTAAGCAGCTATGCCAGCGTTGGGGAAATCTGCAACGCGATGCGTGAGGTATTCGGTGAATACAAGGAGCACGTTGTCTTTTAATCAAAAAGGAAAATGAGATGAAATTATCGCATATAGAACATATTGGAATAGCCGTTAAGAATCTGGATGAATCAATAAAATTTTATGAAGAAGTTCTGGGTCTGCAATGTTATAATATTGAAGAGGTAAAGGACCAGAAAGTTAGGACGGCATTTTTTTTAGTGGGACTAACTAAAATTGAACTTCTTGAATCAACCGACCCCGAAGGTCCGATCGCAAAATTTATCGGCAAAAAGGGGGAAGGAATCCACCATATTGCCTATGCTGTAGACGATCTGCAAAAAAACCTGGATGAATTGCATCAAAAAGGAATTCAGCTTATTGATAAAGAGCCCAGAGGGGGAGCTGAGGGACTGAACATTGCATTTCTTCATCCCAGGTCCACTTATGGAGTTTTAACTGAATTATGCGAGCATCCTGACCAGACGCATAGTTAAGGAAACCTATCAAAAGAGAAAACAATGTTACAAGAAAAAATAAAGGAGCTGACCGGCCTCCGTGAAAAGGCAAGGCTGGGAGGCGGAGAAAAGAGAATAGATTCCCAGCATAAAAAAGGAAAATATACTGCGCGGGAAAGAATAAATCTTCTGCTTGATGAAGGCAGCTTTGAAGAATTCGACATGTTCGTTACCCACCGCTGCAGCGACTTTGGCCTCAATGAACAGTCATTTTTATCAGACGGGGTTGTAACGGGCTACGGAACAATAGACGGAAGGCTTGTTTATGTTTTTGCCCAGGATTTCACAGTATTCGGCGGCTCGCTTTCTGAAATGTATGCTCAGAAGATTTGTAAGGTTATGGATAAGGCGATGAAAGTGGGCGCACCTATTGTCGGCATTAACGACAGTGGCGGAGCGCGAATTCAGGAGGGAGTTAAAAGCCTGGGTGGCTATGCGGAAATATTTCAGCGAAACATTTTAGCCTCAGGAGTGGTGCCGCAGATTTCAGCAATCTTCGGTCCCTGCGCAGGCGGAGCGGTGTATTCCCCTGCCCTTACGGATTTTACAATAATGTCGAAGAAGACAAGCTATATGTTTATAACCGGTCCAAAAGTTGTAAAAACCGTTACTGGTGAAACAGTTACAGAAGAAGAATTGGGTGGTGCGTTTGTACACGGCACAAAATCGGGGGCCACACATTTTATTGCTGATGACGAAAATGAAGGGATATTACTGATAAGAAAACTGCTGAGCTACCTTCCCCAGAATAATCTCGAGGATCCTCCATACAATGAAACTGACGACCCGATTGACCGTCTGGATGATTTATTAAATGAAATAATTCCGCAAAACCCCAACAAGCCTTATGATATTAAAGATGTTATACATTCCATAGTTGATAGCGGAGAATTTTTTGAGGTGATGCGAAACTTCGCACCTAACATTGTCATCGGATTTGCCAGAATGAACGGAATGTCGGTCGGCATGGTTGCAAACCAGCCCAATTATCTGGCCGGGGTTCTGGATATAAACGCATCCAGGAAGGCTGCAAGATTTGTAAGGTTCTGCGATGCTTTTAATATTCCGATTATCACATTGGTCGATGTTCCGGGATTTTTGCCCGGCACTGCCCAGGAATACGGTGGAATAATACTGCATGGGGCTAAACTGCTTTATGCATATGGAGAGGCCACTATACCAAAAATCACGGTAATATTGCGAAAAGCTTACGGCGGAGCTTATGACGTGATGAGCTCAAAACACCTCAGGGGCGATATAAATTATGCCTGGCCCACCGCAGAAATTGCAGTTATGGGTCCCAGGGGTGCAATTGAGATTATTCACGCAAAGGAGGCGCAATCCATAACCGATGAGACTTTAAAAGCAGAATTCCTGAAAGAGAAAGAAGAGGAATACAGAAACAAATTTGCAAATCCTTATGTGGCTGCAAGGTTAGGTTATATTGATGATATTATTGAGCCAAGAAACACCAGGTTCAGGGTAATACGCGCACTGCAGTCGCTTGCAACCAAGAAAGACGTTAATCCGCCGAAGAAACATTCTAACTTGCCGCTATAGGAGGGATTATGTACGCACTATTATTACTGATCGAACAGGCAGGTTCTGCAAAGGTTACCGATGTAATTCATAAGCTTGATCCTTACGGAATAGGAATAAGTGTCATCGGAATGGGAGTAGTATTTGTTTCCCTTACGCTTCTTTACCTGTCATTTTACAATATATCCAGACTTCTGTTTTACAGGACAAAGAAAAATTTACAAAAGAAAGGCAAGACGGCGGAGGAGATAAAGGAAATTGAAACTGATGCTGATGTTAGTGCAGCAATTGCTGTTGCATTATCGATTTATTTCCGAGAAGTGCACGATAAGGAATCTGCTGTTCTGACTATCCACAAAACTGCACGGACATATTCTCCGTGGAGTTCAAAGATTTACGGTTTAAGACAATATACAAGGTAATCCGGAAAGCATTATGAAAAAATTTAAATTTAATATCGGCGGAATGCATTACGATGTTGATGTTGTAAATGTTGAGGATAATATAGCAGAGGTTGAGGTTAATGGTACGGTTTATAAGGTTGAAATTGAGACAAAAGTTCAGCAGACCAAAACACCAAAGTTGGTAAGGTCGGTAATTTCACCTTCCACAGAATCCGATAAATCAACAGTAAAAACATCAAAACCTACAGAAGCAAAAGGCACAGGAACTATTAAGTCCCCCCTGCCGGGAACAATACTTGATGTAAGAGTAAGAGAAGGTGATCGGATAAGAATCGGCGATCTGCTGCTGGTTCTTGAAGCAATGAAGATGGAGAACAATATAAAATCAGACAAGGAAGGAATAGTTAAGGAGGTTAGAGTACGTGCAGGAGATTCTGTTCTTGAAGGTGATCTGCTGGTGATAATCGGAGTGGATCAATGAAAGAGGCGCTGGAATTTGTATCACATGGTTTTCAGCAGTTTTTAACTTATACTGCATTTTTAAATATTACATGGGGACACATCATTATGCTGGCAATAGGCATAATTTTCATTTATCTGGCTATTGCAAAAGAGTATGAGCCGATGCTTCTGATACCCATTGGTTTCGGAATCCTGGTAGGTAATGTACCTTTCCTGCAGGGTGCAAATCTTCAGATAGGAATATATGAATCCGGAAGTGTGCTGAACTATCTTTATTTTGGAGTAATTAAGGGCATCTATCCTCCGCTTATATTCCTAGGCATTGGTGCAATGACTGATTTTTCTACTTTGTTGTCCAATCCACGACTTATACTCATTGGAGCAGCTGCACAAATTGGTATTTTCGGAGCATATATATTCGCACTTGCATTAGGATTCGATCTTGCTGAAGCAGCTTCAATCGGAATAATCGGCGGAGCTGACGGTCCCACAGCAATTTTTCTTTCTTCAAAGCTGGCGCCCCATCTGGTCGGAGCAATTGCGGTTTCTGCATATTCATATATGGCACTGGTTCCGGTGATTCAGCCTCCCATTATGCGTCTGCTTACAAATGATAAGGAGCGGCGGATAAAAATGAAGCCGCCCAGAGCAGTATCCAAGCTTGAAAAAATCTTATTCCCGATTATCGGACTTTTACTCACTACCTTTATTACACCGAGCGCCCTTCCGCTGCTAGGAATGTTGTTTTTTGGAAACATACTTAAAGAAAGCGGGGTTACAAAACGGTTATCCGATACGGCATCAAAACCTTTGATAGATATTGTTACCATCCTGATAGGATTAACGGTTGGAGCCTCAACTCAGGCAACTACCTTTCTAACCCCTAAGTCGATAGGTATATTCACACTTGGTGCAGTATCATTTACTATCGCCACGTTCGGTGGAGTATTGTTTGTAAAATTAATAAACCTTTTCCTGAGGGAAGGAAGTAAAATTAATCCTCTTATCGGCAATGCCGGTGTTTCAGCAGTACCGGACAGTGCAAGAGTATCGCAAATGGTAGGTTTAAGTTATGATCCCAAAAATCATCTTCTTATGCATGCCATGGCCCCCAACGTTGCAGGAGTAATAGGCAGTGCAGTGGCGGCAGGGATATTGCTAAGTTTCTTTATGTAAAACCGGCTGCGGGATTTTTGTTTTTACTGCTTTTGTTTTTTGATAGGCTATCTTGCCGTGCAGGATAGTCATTTCAACATCGTAATTTTTATCGAGAACCACTATATCCGCTAATCTGCCTGCTGATAGAATACCGACTTTATGCTCGCGGGCCACTACCTTAGAGCCATTTAATGAAGCCATCCTGACAGCGTCTGTCAATTTAGCATTAGCGGTTTCCACCATATTTTTTATAGCCTTGTTAAGAGTTAAGGTGCTGCCGGCAAGAGTTCCATCTTCAAGGTAGGCCTTTTTTTCTTTCATAAAGACTTTCTGATCTGCAAACTCATATTCACCCTCGTGCATGCCGCCTGCCCGAATTGAATCGGAAACAAGAATTATTCCATTTGCACCTTTAACCTTTAGCAGGAATTCCATTACTGCGGGATGCACATGAAGTGTATCTGCGATCAGCTCTATTTTAAGTTCATTTCTTAAAAGCGAACTGAGGATCACTCCCGGATTACGGTGATGAAAGGGGCGCATCGCATTAAACATATGGGTTACGTGTGCAGCACCATTATCGATTGCCAGCTCAATGTCCTTATAAAGCGCCATTGAATGTCCTATCGACAGAACAACTCCGCAGTTTGCAGCTTCGCGCATTACTTCTATTGCTCCCGGCAGTTCGGGGGCGATGGTCATTAATTTTATATGTCCCCTGGAAGCCTCCCACAGCTTATGCCATCCTTTAACAGAAGGTTTCCACAGGTAGCTTTCATTCATAGCACCTTTAAGTTCCTTATTAAGAAAGGGTCCTTCCATATGAATACCATGAATATTGGTAGCGGAATTCGCTTCTATGTAATCGGCAATTCTTTTAAGATCGTTTAAAAGAAGCTCTTCCGGTTTCGCGAACAGCGATGCCAGAACAGTTGTGGAACCATGCTCAAGAAAATACCTGCTGACTTTTTTAATGCTTTCGCCGGTAGGATCTGCGAATCCATAACCGCCACCTCCATGAACCAGCAGGTCAACAAATCCCGGTGTTACAATCCTTCCGCTTACATCGATTACCTGGCAGTCGTTTGGTATTTTTACATCCTGTGCTTTCCCGATTTCATAAATTTTGGTGCCAATAATTATGACTCCGCCGTTCTCAACTATTCTGAAAGGGGTTACAATTTTTCCGCCTAATAATGCTAATTTCATATTACCTCACCAGTACTATTTCAACAAGTTTTTAAGTTCCGACGCAGCCCCGGTAATATTTTCATTCCTGAAAACAGAAGATCCTGCAACAAAAACCTCGCAGCCTGCTGCGGAAATTTCCTGAATATTGTTTTTTGTAATGCCTCCGTCTACTTCAATAATAAAACGGGCATTTAACTTTTTCCTCAAGCTGACGGCTTCCGATATTTTACTGAGAGAAGATTCAATAAAGCTTTGTCCGCCAAATCCGGGATCAACAGACATAATCAGCAGCAGATCCATTTCTCCTGCAGCCTCAGCAATGCGGCTAACCGGGGTTCCGGGTTTAATTGATACTCCTGCTTTTACGCCTGCGTCCTTAATTTTCCTAATCGATTCATTCAGATCGGAAACTGTCTCAGAATGGATTGTAATGTAATCTGCTCCTGCCTTGGCAAAAGCATCAAAATATTTTTCCGGATTTTCAATCATCAAATGAACATCCACAACAAGTTTTGTGGATTTGCGGACAGCTTTAACAAGATCGGGTCCAAATGTAATATTCGGTACGAAGTGGCCATCCATAACATCGCAATGTATCCAGTCAGCTCCCCCAAGTTCAGACAAACGAATCTGCCGACCAAGTTCTGAAAAATCAGCTGACAAAATTGATGGGGCAAGAAGTTTCATCATTCCTCTATAATTTCATTTTCGTCCAGCGGTTCTGCTGATGTTGTAACAAACAAATCCACAGCATCGCCTTCCTTAATCCTATTGCCGCTGCTGGGATACTGATCGAGTACTGTATTCGGAAGAAGCGAAAATGATCTCTGATAATTAATTTTACCAACCTTTAAGAGACTGTCGGCTAAAGTTCTTTCTGCCTCAGCCAGGGATTTACCGATGAGATCGGGAACAACAATTCCTGTATCAGCTTCAACCCCGGAGCTAATCGAAACGCCTACCGATTCTCCCTTTTTTATCCTGGTACCTTCCGCAAACTGTTGATCAAATATAACACCTTTGGGATTACCGGATGGAAGTTCTTCCATATAGCCAAGTTTTAATCCAATCCTCTCCAATGCAAATTTTGCATCCCTGAGGGATTTTCCTCTTAATGAAGGAACAAGGACAACAGGTTCCCCACCGCTGACGAACAGGTAGATTCTTCTGCCGTTCTTTACAATTTCACCGCTGCCGGGATTCTGAAGAATAACTGTCCCGAGGGGATGCTTTTCATCATAGGTTGTATCACTTATTACGGGTTCCAGATCCGAATCGATGAGTACCTCCATCGCTTTTTCAGTTCTCAAACCTACAACCGATGGAACACTTGTCTCGGGTGAACTGACATACCATGGAAGTATTATTTTATCCATTATAACAGCAAAAACAAAAAATATTCCGAATAATAACAGCAGCTTTTTTACAATGGACTTTTTTAACAGCTCCATTTCCATTAACTCTTCTTTGATCTCTTAATATAGATACTATACAAATACATAAATATTGTAGCAGCTAAACCGATAAGGAACAGGATAAGGAATACCATCCTGGGCTGATTGGTTTGCTTTACAAAAGTTTCATATAACCAGCCTCCCAGGGTTCCGCCGAAACCCCAGGCAATTGCAATTGGCAGGAATGCATAACCCTGGAATAATGCCTCCTGTCCCTTTGGCGCCAGCACGGATACATATTCATAAAATCGCGGGGCCTGAGTTTGTTCACCAACTGAAAACAGGAAAATCCCCAGAACAATGAGGAATATGCTTATTCCTTCCCTGCCGGGGGTAAGCGGAAGGAAAAAATACCATAATAGCCAGCTAATCATGGCAAAAACGAATCCGATAAGGATAGCTTGCTGCGTTGGGATATTTTTAGTTAATCTGTTCACAGGAATCTGCAGAAGGATAATTGTCCACGCTCCAACCGAAAGAATTAACTCGATCGGTGCATCGGGTGAAATAAAATCGCTTATAAAAAACGGTATAATAATAAAGAACTGCCAGAACAGCACCCAGTAAAGTCCGAATATTAGCAGGAATATTATGAACCTGAAATTTGCAAGAACTTTTACAAGGTTAAGCATAACCTGTTTAAGCTCCTGAACTTCTTCTTTGCTTTTTTCAGCAGGTTCCTTAAATAAGAATCTTGTCGTTATGAACATCAACCCGCAGCTTACGGCGGAAACAAGATACACAAACTCAATACCGAAAGAGTCTCTTACCAGAAAAGCCAGCAAGGGACCGATGGCAGCTCCCATATTCACCAGCCAATAATAGATTGCATAACCAAGGGATTTCGTTTCCGAAGTTGTTGACAGTGCCACGGTTCCCAGAACACTCGGTTTAATAAATGATCCCCCGATGGCCGTAAAAATAAGTATTACAATTAATATCCAGTACAAACTGAAATTAGAATAAAAACCTGAGAATATTGCCATACCGGTAGATCCAATTAGAAAATATCCCACGGCTAAAACTAAAAACGCAAATGAAAATGCTTTCCTGAAACCATATTTATCTGCCAGCGATCCGGCAAATACAGGCAACAGGTAGATAAGCCCTCCGAATATTGACGAAAGCTGTCCCGTCTCTATCTCGGAAAATTTAAGATGATCTCGTAAGAATATGCTTAATATGGTAGCCTGACCATAATATGCGAGTCTTTCAAATAACTCCATTATGTTGGCAACCCAGAATGAACTTTTAAACCCTGATTTCAGGCGGCTGATGGTTGTGTTTTTTTCCAAAGTTATACAGTCTTATTATTAGTTGGGCTCAAATATATCAAACACCTTTTTTAATAACAATTGCATTCCAATATGATTAAACAGCCGGTTTCTGTTATTAAATGTGTTTTGTTAGTAAATTTATTTCATGATAAAAAACTTTTTTCTGATGAGCCGTCTTACCGCAGAAGCAGACAGCCTGCTAAGCGGCTGCAAAGTATTTTCAGCTTTCTCTCAGGAGAAAGATAAAATAATTCTGGAATGTCGCAGGAAAGAACAGGATATTTTTCTTGAAATCTCCGTTAATCCGCATATGCCGTATTTTATAACCAGGGAGAAATTCACGAAGGCAAAAAAGAATGTGCTCAGCCTCTTTGAAGATCTGTTCCCCTCCACCCTACTGAATATATCCATTGCCTCCTCTGACAGGCTAATAAAAATAACACTGCAATGTTCCGAACTCTATTTAATGATCCGTGGAAGCAGAACAAATTTGTTTGCTTTGAAGGAGGAAGCTGTCCGCTCCTTCAAAAAATCAGATCCTGCTGCAGCTAAGGTGCTGCAGAAAGAATTCAGAAACACTGATTTCAATTCAATCAGGACATCATTCCTGCCTGAAGACAACTACTTATCGGATAAGGAAATACTGAATAAATATCCCTTTATCGGCAGAGAGCTTTTAACGGAAGCAAAATTGCGGGATGAGACCGATGTGGCGGCAAGCCTGACTTCTGCAATATCTGATTTATTAAATAACAAGCCTGCAGTATATTCTTCAGGCGGCGAAATTAAGATTGCCGTAGAGGGATTTATATTATTCAAGGGATGGAATATTGAAACCTTTGATTCAATCACCGGCGCGGTATATCATTATATTGCTAAAAAACATTCAACGGAAAATTTTGAGAGCAGAAAGAAAAGTCTGCTTTCCTCAATAGAAAAGGAGCTTGAACGAACTGCTTCAAGAATAAATAATCTTTTGTCACGGATTGACGCAGGATCAAAGGAAGAGGATTATAATAAGCTGGGGAACCTCCTTCTGATAAATCTGGATAAAATGCATAAAGGAACACCGGAAATTACCGTGGATGATGTATACTCTGACAACAAAGAAATAAAAATAAAGGTAGATCCTTCACTTTCGCCGCAGAAAAACGCTGATAAGTATTTTCAAAAAGCAAGGAGCGAGAAAATAAATTACTCCAAATCAACTGAATTATACCAGGCATCAGTTAAAAAATATAATGAACTTAAGGAGAAGCAGCAGAAGATCCTGCTTACAGATAATCCGGAAGAGGTTAAGAAAATGGATACCAACGGCAAAACAGACCGCAGTGCAAATGAAGATATCAGAGATAAATTCCGCCAGTATGTTATTGACGGAAAATACAATCTATACGTCGGCAGGGATAGTAAGAATAACGATCTTTTAACCACTAAATTCGCAAAACAGAACGACTACTGGTTCCATGCCAGAAGTGTTTCCGGTTCCCATACAGTGCTGAGGATAGAAAATTCCAAAGAGGCTGTACCAAAATCAGTACTTAAAAAAGCAGCCGCAATAGCTGCATTTCACAGTAAAGCTAAAACTGCATCGCTCGCCCCGGTTTCCTATACCCTTAAGAAATATGTTACAAAAAAGAAGGGAATGGAGCCCGGTAAAGTGAATCTTCTTAAGGAGGAAGTGCTTCTGGTGAAACCGGAAATACCTGCAGGATGCGAATATATTTCAAAGGACTAAATAACTTTCATTAAATGGGTATTAACACTTATATTTGATAATCAAATTAAATTTTTATTTACTTCAATAAATTTCAAGGAGCAGCTTTTATGCGTCTAATTATCCAACCTTCATATGATAAAGTATCAAAGTGGGCTGCCAATTATGTCTGCAGCAAAATAAAAGAATTTAAGCCAAATGCTAATAAAAGATTTGTACTTGGACTGCCTACCGGCTCATCCCCTCTTGGCATGTATCGTGAGCTGATTAAATTAAATAAAAAAGGTGTTGTATCATTCAAGTACGTTACCACTTTCAATATGGATGAATATGTTGCTCTTAAGGAAGAGCACCCTGAAAGCTATCACTCCTTTATGTTCAATAATTTCTTCAATCATATTGATATCGACAGGAAATATGTAAACATCCTGAACGGCAATGCAAAAGATCTGGAGAAGGAATGTGCAGCCTATGAAGCAAAAATTAAAAAAGCAGGAGGCATAAATCTGTTTGTAGGAGGAATAGGACCCGACGGGCATATAGCATTTAACGAACCAGGTTCCTCGCTCGGCTCCCTTACCAGAGTGAAAACACTCACCATGGATACTATCATTGCCAATTCGAGATTTTTCGACAACGATATTACCAAAGTTCCTAAAACTGCTTTGACCGTAGGTGTGAAAACTGTACTTGATGCAGATGAAGTGCTTATAATTATCAACGGACATAACAAGGCAAGAGCTCTTGCAAAAGTTGTTGAAGAAGGTGTAAATCATATGTGGACTGTAAGCGCCCTTCAACTTCATCCGAAAGGGTTAATAGTATGCGATGATGCTGCAACATATGAACTTAAAGTAGGCACGGTCAAGTATTTCAAGGATATTGAAGCTGTAAATCTTGATCCTGAAACTTTACTGAAATAAACAGGTTTAAGTACAAATTGTAAATTTCTGAGCTGAATATTATATTTGTACTTTAACTGCACCCGTAGCTCAATTGGATAGAGCGTTTGACTACGGATCAAAAGGTTGGGGGTTCGAATCCCTCCGAGCGCGCCAATGACTCCGCCCCGGGTTCTGAGCCCGGGGCGGCGTCGCGTCAGAGGGCGTAGTCGACGACCACCGGAGCGTGGTCGGACCAGCGCTCGGCGTACGACGGGGCCCGGTCGACCCACGCGTCCGTCACGAGCTTCGCGAGGGCGGGGGTGGCGATCTGGTAGTCGATGCGC
>DJMM01000032.1 GCA_002435365.1 Ignavibacteriales bacterium UBA6490 | reverse complement strand
GAAAAGCATTTATGCCAAGATCCCCGGCAATTTTAAAAAGGAGATTACCGGCTTTCTGATCCTGTGCTTCGATGGAAGCAAATGAGTTTTTAACTATGATTTTTCTCTTCGAAGGGAATGTCTGCATAAAATGAAATGATGCTGTCAATCCGCCGGCTTTCTCAATATCTTTAATTATTTCGGAACTNNTTCTTGCAGGGAATCCGAATACCCGGCTATTCCGAACCTCCGGGCCGTCTTTTCAGCTTCTGAAATTCTTCTGCTGAGAATAAAACCTACATTATACCCGGCTTCCTGAAGCGCCGGTATAAACGACCAGGCTAATTTACCTGCACCAATAACGGCTATTTTGCAGCGCGATTTTCTCATCTGTAAATAACCGCAGAAAGGTAACCCACAACCTCAGATGTATTTCCCGAGGTATCACCCGAATCGCTACGGTTCAGGATCTCCGATTTATTGAATTTTCTTAGCGACGCAGCTTTCATCATTGAAACAATAGGACCTCCGCCGCATGCTTCACAATTCATCTTCTCAAGGTCCGCAAGAAGCTTTTCATATTCAAAATCGGAAATTCTTTTTTCAACCAGACCGTCCATTTCATCAGCCTGCTCCCGGGTATGGTAATGGGAAAGATCGGAGGATGCGAGAATTAGAATATTGTCCTCATATGCTTCTGCAATTTTTCCGGCAAGTTCGTTAATGTACTGCGGTTTCTGATCACCCATTACAACCGGAACTATCCTGAAATTATCAAGTACTGCCTGTAGAAAAGGAAGCTGCACTTCAATGGCATGTTCGGAAAGCTGTCCGGCTTCGCCTAACATTATGTTTTTTGAACCGGCTGCAATGCTCGCTGAAAGTTCACGGTTTACCTCAACTATTCCAAGCGGAGTTTCAAATGCATCTCCGTCATAAATTGAAATTCCGGGAAAATATTCCCTGTGACTCGGAGAAATTATTATCACCGTTTCAAAGGAAGCACCCTTAAAAAGCTTGAATGCAAATGCAGCGGTGCGTCCCGAATAAATATAACCCGCATGAGGTACAACTGCCCCGAAGATCNNCCGGCAACTGCCGGTCTTCTAATCCGGGACATAAGTAATCTTCCTTTTGCCCGTCTCTGAAATTACAATTGATGTAAACACTTTAAGATTAAGCTGCCTTTCCTGCCATGTGTATGTTGGAAGCCAGGCTTTTTCGCAAAGTGCGCTGAGAAACCGGCCGACATCAAAATTGTGCTCTACAGCTACCTGCGGAAGAAGAACTGCACGATGTTCCGGCTCCTCGAGAAGCAGGCCATGTGTGCCGATAATAATTTCTTCGTAACCTCTGATAGGTACCGGGGGAGTAAGCACGGAAACTTCAATACTGATTTTATCCACTTCGTCTTCTGTTAACGGCTTAAACCGGGGATCGTTCCGGGCAGCCTGCTGTGCTGCATTTACAACCGTTTCAAACAACGGCATAGGTGAAAAAATATAACCGATGCATCCACGGAGATTTCCTTTAATTGTAATTGTTACAAATGCACCCGCATTATGCTCCAGGTTTGGATAAGTGGAATAATTTACATCGGAAGGACCAACACCACCGAACAGGGATAAGATGGATTCCCTTGCTGCCAGCAGCAATATACCTTTTTCGCTCTCGGAGAGAAACATTTTTGCCTCTCTACATTAATGAATAAACTTTTAGTTCTGACTTCTCTTTAATCAGATACAACCTATCCCCTTTTATAAAAAAATTTTCCGGAATAAATTTTTCAGTCTTCTGATTGAGAACTTCTTTAAAAATAATCTTTTCGGGGGTAATTTCAACTATACAGAACAAATTTCTGAGTAAGCCCCTTGATTCTTCAAAATGAAAGCTCAGAAAATAATGGCCCCTGTGTTTGATGCACTCCACCCTGCCCATAATTTTTTTATCCGAAACGGCGGAAGCAACCCTTACTGCAGGATCTTCGATGCTGCATAGAACGGGAAAAAAAGAATCCCTGAAAAATTCATTATCATACGATTTGAACCTTAATTCATTAATATCAACTTCGTTTTCCTCTAGTGTTTTAACTGTTTCACCGGTGCCTGGATCAAGAATAACATATTTTCTCCCCTCGAAAACCGTATGGTATGCATAAATCCTGTTTTCAACTGCATATAGAAAAGAATATTTATCTGAATTCCAGAGAGTCTCCTGTGAATAAAGATCAACCGCAATTATTTCCTTGTGACCCGGCATATCCGGTTTTGCGTATTTATGAAAATAGATAACACCGTTATGCACCGATTCAATGCCTATCCAGAATTTTTCCGCGGGCTGGTAATCCCTGAAAATATATTCACCCGAAGCGAGGTTTATGCAGCTGAAAAAAACTTCTTTCCTGAGCTGTACCCTTTCTTCAAGAATTATATTGCCGCCGGCAGGAACAATCCTCCAGATCTGTCTGTTGTTTGAAAAGCTGTATAGCGGGGTTACTTTCATAACTGTATTATTCCATCATTTCAAATCTTGCCGTAAAATGCCGCAGCACCGGAGCTTCATAAACTATCCTGTAACCTTTCAGGGAGGAGCGGTTCCTGTAAACCTCGGTAACAATTTCAAGCACATAATCTATATGGCTCTGTGTATAAACTCTTCTTGGAATGGCAAGACGGACCAGCTCCATGGGAGGAGAAATCAGTTTGCCTTTGCTGTCATACTTACCGAACATTACGCTGCCGATTTCGACACTCCTGATCCCTCCTTCAATATAGAGAGCACAGGCAATTGACTGTCCCGGATATTTATCGGGCGGAATATCCGGCAGAAATCTTTTGGCATCGATATATATAGCATGACCGCCCGGCGGTTCAATAATCGGAACACCTGCTGCTGAAAGTTTTTCGCCGAGATATTCGGTGCTTCTTATCCTGTACTGAAGATAATGTTCATCCACAATTTCTTCAAGCCCCTGTGCAACTGCTTCCAGATCCCTCCCGGCAAGTCCGCCGTATGTGGGAAATCCTTCCGTAACAATCAGTAAATTTCTGCAGTTAACGGCAAGCTGCTCATCATTCATCGCCAGGAAGCCGCCGATATTAACGAGAGCATCTTTTTTAGCACTCATGGTTGCACCATCCGCATAAGAGAACATCTCCTGCGCAATTTCAAGAACAGGTTTATCCTGATACCCTTTCTCCCTTTTTTTAATGAAGTAAGCATTCTCGGCAAAACGGCAGGCATCCAGAAATAACGGGATACCGTATTTAACACATACATCTTTAACTTCCCTTATATTCTGCATCGATACTGGCTGTCCTCCGCCCGAATTATTTGTAATTGTTATCATGCATGCAGGAATATTCTCTTTCCCTTTTTCAATTATGAATTTTTCAAGTGCCGGCACATCCATATTTCCTTTAAAATCAGCACGGATTTCGGGATGTTTACCGGTTTCGGTTAAAAAATCCTCGGCAACGGCACCTGTGAATTCAACATTAGCCCGTGTAGTATCAAAATGAGTATTGTTTGGAATATACTTGCCGGGACCGCCGATTATTGAAAAAAGTATTTTTTCGGATGCCCTGCCCTGATGCGTGGGAATTATATAACTAAAACCGGTGATCTTTTTAACTGCGTCCTCAAACCTGTAAAAACTTTTCGAACCAGCGTAGGATTCGTCACCATCCATAATGCCGGCCCATTGTTTTGAACTCATGGCGGAAGTGCCGCTGTCGGTTAAAAGATCTATCAGCACATCATCCGCGTGCAGCAGGAAAGGATTGTAACCGGCAATTTCAATCAGTTTTAACCTCTCTTCCCTGGTCGTAAATCTGATAGGCTCCACAGATTTTATCCGGAAAGGCTCAATAATTGTCTTCATTTGATGTCCGTTTGGAAAAGAATAAATTTTATTGTTAAAATTAAAACTTAATCTATTTAATAACTACATATTGTCACAAAATTTATATCGAAATTCTGTTCTGGTCTCTTCCTGACCCGAATTTAATCCGATTCTATTCTTATCAAAATGAGATTAGAACCGGATCAGAATCAGATTAGAATCGAATCAGAATGAGATTAGCTTACCAAGTGTTCACTATTTTATCTATTTAGCAATTTGTTATCTTTATACAGGTATTCTAATAAATTTTTAATAAATAACCCTGCCAATTTGTATGGAAATAAAGACCGAAATTACCCGGCTGCTGGGCATACGATACCCCATCATTCAAGCTGGAATGGTGTGGGCATCGG
>DJMM01000008.1 GCA_002435365.1 Ignavibacteriales bacterium UBA6490 | reverse complement strand
GGATTTGGATAATTCTGTGAAAGTTCGTAAAAGTCGGGACCCTTAATTTCAACCGATACTTCATTACTTACTGACTTGGTGCCATCAAAGTCTATCTGAGTAAGCCTGTATTTATAGGTACCATTGGCACCCGGTTTATCTTTAAAACTATAAGAAGATGTTTCGGCAGTAGTTCCGCTGCCTTTAATGAAACCTATTTCATTCCATGGGTTTTCAGCATATTTTCTTTCAATTCTGAAGCCCTGGTTATTGGTTTCGGTCCTGGTCTGCCATTGCATCAGAACCTCACCTCCGGCATTTTCAGCAGTAAAGGACACCAGTTCAACGGGAACGTCATTTGTCACCGTAAGATGAATTGGTATGGTAATAAGCGGATTAGCCTGGCAATTTGATTTTATGATTACATCCATGGAATATGCTCCAAGATCCAATCCGTCTGAAGTAATCTGCAGCAGAAAGTCAGTTGTATTGCCGCTTGTTATGGTGCCTGCAGTGGAGTTCATAAATACCCACTCCGGCTCAGCAGCAAACTGTATGGCTTTGTTGTTTGCAAGGTATGAAGCGTTGTAAGTAACCGGAAGTCCGGTAGTTCCGCCGGGACCCTCGATTCCAACAGTGCACGAATTAAGATCTCCCACAAGATTATTATAATAATAAGTAATCCGTCCGCTCTTGCTCAGCACAATCTGGAAGGTAAAGGATGAAGCTGTGGCACCGTATTTCTGCCAGTTCGTAAACTGAATAATAAATTTATCAGTTTCCTGTTTGTAGTGGACTGTTCCCTGGATCTTTCCGTCAAGGTCATCCCAGAAAGGAGCTGCAAAAGCATTCGGATCCGATGAATTGGGAATATTATAATTGCTAATCCAGCCTCCGTTCACCGGAGCAAAAACTATCAGCCCGTTTGTATGTACATACAGCTGTGTTTTTATTTCTCCGTAGAATTTAAAGTTGAACCCGATATTAAAAGGTCCTGCATAACCATCATCCCGCGGATCGACGGAACCAGTGGCAATCCAGTTTGTAATCTGTGTTCCGGTGCCGGTAATGCTGTTCCAAACGTACTGGGGTCCGCCCGGTTCATTGCTGTCTTTCCATTTATAGCCGAAAGCATCCGGTCCGCCGTGACCTTTAATGCTCATACCTGAAGTTTCCGGACTATTTTTCTCCAGCTCCTGAATATTATATACTTCTTCCTTCGGAATTACCGGAACCAGTTTTGTCTCAATTTTCCCGGGAAATGTGTTGTTTGCCAGTTCAACCGTATAATCTAGCGTTGACGGTGTTGAACAGATATTGGATATAAAAATCGTTTCAATCCTGGTGCTGTCCGGCGTCATTACCAGAGATAATGAATCGGGCTGCACAGCAATAACCGGTGCCGATAAAGTTGAATATGAAACTACATTCGATATCGGTGATGCATTGCCCCACATATCCATTCCTTTAACAGCGGTATAATATACTGTACTGTAATTAAGACTATCCAGTGTGAAAGCTTTCGGAACTCCTGCAGTATCGGACTGACCTGAAAATATTTTTCCAGGTGCACTGACGAAGTTTTCTTCAGTAATAAGAGAGGTAGAATATCTTATATCATAAGCAACAACACCACCGATAGTAGAATCGTAGGGAGCAGTCCAGTTCAGTGTCAACGAATTTGAGGTAGGGTTCAGCATTGCAAGATCCGTTATCTGTGCCGGTGCCGTAGAATCAGGCGGAATATGCCTGACTGTTTCAAGTGAAGGATCACCCATCAGGTTATACATTTCAAGATATCTTAAAACGGTGGATGTAACGCTCCCATAATAATTCACAAAATAAATTTTCCCCTTATCGAACATAGGCGTTACTTTTGTGATATCATCAACGAACATAGCTTTAAAAAGATTTCTTTCAAGGATATCATCTTCATCCCAGTAGCTGTTTACAGAGGAGCCGTAAAAGGATGATGCTCCCGTGGAAGTTCTTAACCAGGTTTCACCGAAACATTCAGAATAGGAATAGTCCCCTGTAATACACGCAAATGAATATACAAAGGGATACACTGTATTTGTTAATGCATTCACGTTTGACTGTGTAAATACCGGTCCATCAGCCCAGGATGTAGTGCTGCCGTGCCCGGAGTAAACTGCAAACATCTGGTTATCGTTAAGCGCCGCGGTCAGCTGTGAGGTGGTCGCTCCATAGGTATAAGTATAAAGTTTAAGATTTGTGTAGCCGTTAGGTCCGAAATATGTATTAATAACATAATTATGGGTACCCTCGGAAATTGTATAATTATCTGTCGATGCCATGAAGATGTTCTTCTTTGCAACTGTTGCAATATAATTCTCCATGTAGACGGTCTTATTTATTGCATTCTGCAGCTGGGTTGCTGAAGTAACAGAGAACCTCCCCACGAAAACATCCGAATAAAAATCTGAACCTTCAAGACATGCATAATTGAGATCGGTTTTGGGTGTGCCGGCGCCGGTACCTGTCCATGCCGGAATTTTATCCACGTCTCCCACCAGAAGTACGAATTCCGGTTTTGTAACCTGGTTATTATACCTTTGCTGAATAAAACTTTTTATAGATGTGGTTGTAGTACCTGTTGCACCTGTATTAAACACATCCACTGTGTAGCCCATACTGGTTTTATGAGCAACAAAGGGTGTAAGGCCGGTTTCAAATTCAGGTGCGGTAATAATCAGATAATTAATACCCTTTGATCCCGCGTCTGATGAATAGTTTACAAAGATTTCATTAAGATAATTATTATAAAACTGAGATCTGTGGGCATTTATTTCCCCGGAGGCCGGGATTTTGATTTTAACAATTCCTTCCCTTACAAGCTCAAGTCTGTTCTTTGAAGGATTATAGTTTATCGGCTGAATGATAATTCTTACTCCTTTTACTCCGCCGAGTATAAAACTCTCGGAGACCTGGACAAAGGGAAGAACTTTTCCATCTGTGGAATAGTAGGCTCTGTCAATATTAAAAGGCCTGTCTGCTATCGGTTTGTTTTTGGACCATGGCTCCTGGAAAGGAAACACTTTGTTCTGCAGAAAAATCTCATCTGAGGACTTAGTTATAATTTCGAAGTCAACTTTTTCAGATGAGTAAGGAACTGCAAGATTGAAGCTAACCAGCGGGAGTGCAGGAAATCCCCCTTCGGATGTGGTTCCGTAACCGGGAATCAGCAGATTCGTAAATTCCTCGCCCTCAGCAGAAATCGTCCTCTCGATTAAGCCGGGGAGCTTAAAAGTTACAAGGTATCCGTCAGATACCCTGGAAACAGTAATCCCTTCCGGCTCGTTATCTGCAAAAAGCACATTTGTAAAAACAATTAAACTTAGCAGCAGTAATGTTAGTTTCTTCATTTTGTCCTACTATTGATTATTAATAAGAATTTTAGCCTTTGTTTTTTACACCAGCAGTGAGACCTTGATTTTCTACCAGGTTGGCGTACCTGATTCTTTACCGTCAATCAGAAATACCTGCCGGTAATACAAACTTAAAGAATTCATAAATATAGTATATACTTTTGGGCGAGAATTTCTTTGGTTTTCACAGTAAAGATTTCAATCTCCTGCCTTGAAATCATTAAAATTCTTACTAACGTTTTTAACAGAGAATCAGGTTTAGCCGTAAACTTCCAGGAAATAACTCATGAAAATCAGTATGAAAATTCTTTCTTACTTACTAATTGAGTACCGATATCTTCATTTTAAGTGCCAGAACAGTAGAGGTAAAAACAGTATTTAACTTCTGATTTCAAATGGATAAGATATTTGAATAAAAAATTTCTTTAGTTTGATAATTTATATTACCAGAAAGGAAAGCTTCGTTGCTGAATATAAATCTTTTATATTCGACAATTACGCATTTATGTGCATTTGTTGAGAGACAAATTTAAATTACCCTGAAAATTGTTCCCGATTTTAATTTCTAAAACTTACAGCAGTGTACCTCTTAATAATATAAGAGCAACAGAGAAATAAATTACAAGCCCTATAACATCAACCATAGTGGCAACCAGCGGGGCAGATGAAGTTGCTGGATCAAGACCTATTTTTTTCAGTATAAACGGAAGCATAGAACCGGAAAGCGTTCCCCAAAGAACAACACCTATTAAACTAATTCCAACTGTTAAACCGAGCAGCAGCCAATGAGTGCCGTAATCATATCCGGCCAGTCCCCAAACGTATATTCTTAGCAAACCTATAGCAGCAAGAATTCCGCCAAGCGCCAGTCCAGATAATATTTCCCGGCGCATCACAAACCACCAGTCTTTTAATGTAACTTCACCAAGTGAAAGGGCACGTATAACCAGGGTGGCTGCCTGCGAACCCGAATTTCCTCCGCTGGAGATAATAAGAGGAATAAAAAGAGTAAGAATTATTGCGCGGCTAATTTCATCCTCGTAAAATGCCATAGCAGTAGTTGTGAACATTTCCCCGATAAAAAGAATGCCGAGCCAGAAAGCACGCTTCCTGATCATGGTCATTAAAGGTACAGTGGAATACGGTTCTTCCAGTGCCTGGACCGCTGCCAGTTTTTGAATATCCTCGGTTGCTTCTTCTTCCGCCACATCCAATACGTCGTCAACAGTTACAATTCCTATTAATAAGCCTGTATGATCAACAACGGGAAGAGCAAGGCGGTCATACCTTTTAAATATATCAACTGCAATTTCCTGATCATCATTCACGTTAAGGACAATAAAATTTTCATCCATCAGGTCGGATATTGTGCTCTCCAGCGGGGCCAGGAGTATATCCCTTATTTTAACATCATCCACAAGCTTACCCCTGTCGTCGACAACATATAAAACGTTCAGGGTTTCGCTTTCTCTACCCTTTTCCCTTACGATATCAAGAGTATGACTGATTGTCCACTCCGGCTTCACGGCAATATAGCTCGGGGTCATCAGACGTCCGACACTGTTTTCAGGGTATCCCAGCAATGTTAACGCCACCCTTCTTTCTTCGGCAGAAAGAAGTGAGATCAGCTGTCTGGCTGCAGCTCCGGGAAGTTCTTCAAGCAAAGCAGTACGATCATCAGGCGACATTTCATTCAGAATAGAGGCAACTTCTTCATTCCCCATTGCTTTAAGAAGAGCCATCTGGGAATCCAGGTCCAGATACTCGAAGGTATCGGTGGCAAGATCGAACGGCAGAAGTCTGAATATTATTACCTGTTCATTATCGTTAAGCTCGCTTAGTAATCCGGCGATATCGGGAGGTGTCCAATCACTTAAAATTTCTTTTAATGTGCTAAGTTTACGCTCGTCAATGAGCGATTTGATTTCTGGTTGCAGCAACTGGCTTAGCATTCAGCCTCCGCTTATTCTAAGTGATAGAAAAAGTTATTTTGGTAAGGTTTACATATTTTAGTAAACTTAAATTTTAAAAATTTGATTTTGCAATATATTTTAATTACTTGAAAAAACAATTCATTTTTTTAAGATTTCCACTTGTGCAGAATAAAAGGTTTAGTTAAATGAGAATAATTGCAGATGAAAATATTGCCCTGGCAAATGAGGCCTTTTCATCATTTGGCGAGGTAGAACTCTATCCCGGCAGGAAAATTTCAAATAAAATCCTGCAGAATGCCGATGCTCTCATCGTCAGATCCATTACTAATGTGGGCGAAGAGCTTCTTAAAGACACACCGGTAAAGTTTGTAGGCACCGCTACTATCGGATGGGATCATATCGACACAGCCTATCTTGACAGCAAAGAAATCAGATATGCAACCGCAGCCGGTTGCAATTCCGATGCCGTTGCCGAGTATGTAACCTCTGCACTTTTTGATATCGCGGTCAAATACAAAATAGCGCTCAGAAACAAAAAAATAGGAGTAATAGGTGCCGGCAATATTGGAACACGAATTGCCAGAATTGCTGCCGGCGCCGGTATGGAGGTCCTGCTGAATGATCCGCCCCTGGCGGAGAAAACAGGGTCTTCCAAATATCTGCCTCTTTTCGAACTGATGAATTGCGATATTATAACTCTGCACGTCCCTATGAATTTATCCGGAATTTATAAAACCTTTCATCTTTTCAACGAAAAGAACCTGTCGCTTTTAAAAGAGAATACTATTTTCTTCAATACTTCAAGAGGACCGGTGGCGGATAATAATGCATTGCTGGATGCAATTAAAAAGAAAAACCTTGTCGCAATCCTCGATGTCTGGGAGAACGAGCCGGCATTAAACCGGGAACTGCTTTCAGTTACGGAAATCGCGACTCCGCATATTGCGGGATACTCATATGAGGGAAAATTAAATGGTACGGTGATGATTTATAATGAACTGTGCCGCTTTGCAGGTTATGACCCTGGATGGAAAATTGAACCCGTTGAAGATAACGGACAGATTATTGCTGCCGGTAAAAAAGGAAGCGATGAAGAAAAGATTAACTCAGTTATAAAAAAGGTTTATGATATCAGGGAAGACGACTCTGAATTAAGAAATGCGTTAAGTATGGATGAGAAAGACATACCTGCGTATTTTGACACCCTCAGGAAAAATTACAGACTTAGAAGAGAATTTTTCAACTTTAAGGTTACCGCAGATAAAAAGGATGATCGGGTTATTAAAGCCCTTGAAGGAATGAGGTTTGGAGGTTTGTGATTCTTCAGGATACTGAGTTAAAGTGTAAAGACAGTATCGATTCCAAAGCTCATTTGCAATTAGGCAAGTTTTAAAATAACTTTTATAATTATTATTAATTCAAATAATGCAGGAACTAAAATGAATGATAATACTCCTTCCACCATGTTTCATTTTACAATAAGTAAAATGATCGGAGATATGAACTTTGTAGGAATTTTCTATATAATAACGGGTGCACTCTACTGCCTGACTATAATCGGTGCAATCTTTGGAATACCTTATATAATGTCAGGGCTCCGGGTCCGCGAATCGGCCAGCCATTTCAGGGGATACCTGTCCACAAACGAATCATTTGCCCTGGAACAGGCCATTGAAAAACAATCAAAGTTCTTCTTCATACAGAAGGTGCTGATGATTATTTCAATTGTGATATTTGTGCTTTATATAATCGGCATTATTGTCTTTTTAGCATTTTTCCTTACCTATTTTGAGGGAAATTACGAATACAGCGTATAATTTAGATCGTTAATTACAAATTCCCGCAATTAAACTAATCCCGGGTCCCCCTCCGGATTGAGGGGGATCATATTTATTCATGCCCGGCCTGATTCTCATTCTGTTCTGATTGTGCACTCCTTTCCACTATTTTCCGGCTTTCAGCCGGCACAGTCGGCCCATAGACAGCCAATTTTGGCTGATTATGCCGGAAGAAGGACGGAAGTATCCCGGAAGAAGGACGGAAGATGACCCCAACAGCGGGTAGTCCGGTATCTATTTTCAGTTAAATCATATTCAGCTACCCCTGCACCAGACCGGAAATTCTGGATATTCGCAAAAACTGTTATTAGCCGCTGTCACAACCTTGTGATTCTGAAGGTTAGGAATTTGCGTATTGGAACCTAAAAAATTATATTATTTTTAAAATGTTTGATTATCCCTGACTAATAATAGAAATTTCCCTGATCATAGTATATAAGTAAAAGATTGTATCAAAAGCTGCTGTATGGACATACCCATTGCAGCTGCAGACCGTTCACCCCAAAGGTCAGAACATCATCAGGAAAGAGTTATTTTTTTATTAAATCCGGAGGTCGTTCATGAAAAATCTCTACCTTTTTTTCCTACTTGCTTTTTTCTTTAATTCGTCATTGTTTCCGCAGACCGGTTCTGTTGAACTGCGTGAAGGCGGCGGAACATTAGTAAATACTTACAGCAGTATAACGGAAGCTTATAATGCAGTACCTGCCCCGCTTACAACATCCTATGTTATTGAAATTCTTACGGCATATACAGGTTCGGCAGAAACATTTCCGATAACCCTCGGTTTTAAATCCGGAACGGATTCAGTAAAAACAATTACGATAAGGCCGGCTGCAGGCAACAGCGGTGAGGTCCTGTCCACAAATTCGTCAAACAACAGCACCTTAATTTTCGACGGATGCGAATATGTCATTCTTGATGGAAGACCGGGCGGCACAGGCAATAACGTTGATCTTTCGGTAGAAAACCTAAGTACCACCGGTACTTCTACCTATGCCATCCATTTAAGAAACGGTGCTTCATATAATACTGTTAAGTATGTCTGGATTAAAGGATATACACAGGATACGGCAGGTCCGAGGGCGCTGTATTTCGGCACTTCAGTTTCTAATCCCAACGGTAATTCTTATAATGTTATTGAATATAACCAGATTTCCGGCAGCAGAAGCTGCATCGGGTCAAGCGGAACATCAGGTTCTCCGAATACAGCAAATATTATTCAGTTCAACATTATCGAGGACTTTGGTTATGCGGGAATCTGGCTTATTGGCAATACCTCATCTACAGTAATCCTGGGAAATATTTTTCAGCAGAAGTTCGGCTATAATACCACTTTGGCACAAGGAATTTTAGTCGCTTCATCAGGAGGATCGGGACATACCCAGATTGCAGCTAATAAAATAATCGATGTCCAGATGGCTTCCACATCATCAACCGCTTCCGTGAAGGGAATAGTAGCAACAATACCTGCAGGTGCTGAGCTTAGCATCGTTGATAATTTTGTTGCTCTCACCCGCGATAATAATAATGCCGGAACCGTTTACGGGATTCAAATCCAGGGCTCCGCCGATTTTACTGCCAATATTGTTTATAATTCTGTTTACATCGGAGGGCTGCATAACAGCGGTTCTACAGGTGCTATTACCACTGCAGGATTTGTAAAAACTTCAACCGGCAGCGGAGCTGTATTTAACCTTGTAAATAACATATTTGTAAATAAAAGAACCGGCGGAAATGCAGCTGCTTATCATGTCGGCGGTTCAATTTCAAATCCGGCCGGTGTTCTGACTATTGGTTACAATGTTTATTATGCTTCTGGGGCAGCTAATTCATATAATGCCGCATGGAGCGGTGCAGTATATAACGATATAGATCAGTATAAAACCGCCGCTTCTCCTCATGAAGACAGTACCATTTTCAAAAATGTACATTTCGTATCCGACACCGATCTTCATCTCGCCGACAGTTCAGTGGGTGATTATGACCTTGCCGCATTTCCGATTCCCGAAGTTCCGCTGGATATCGACGGACAGTTGAGAAGTCTTACCACCCCCTACAGGGGCGCCGATGAGGCTGATATTCAGATTCCTGTTGAACTTGTATCTCTTTCAGCACAGGTTAGTGGTAATTCAGTTGTCCTAAAATGGTCAACTGCAACGGAGACAAATAATTACGGCTTTGAAATAGAAAGATATTCTCAACTTAGCGGATGGCTGAAAACCGGCTTTGTACCGGGAAGTAACAATTCTACAGAATTAAAAGAATATTCTTTTACAGATGCAGGATTAAAAGCCGGTACCTATAATTACAGAATCAAGCAGGTTGATTTTAACGGTTCTTACAAATACTACAATATAGCCGGGGGAATAAAAATTACTCCGCCTGCTGATTACGAGCTATCGCAGAATTATCCGAATCCCTTCAATCCTGCAACACTTATATCTTATTCAATCCCCGAAGCAGGATATGTTTCGCTTAAGATATACGACCTGCTGGGAAGAGAAATTGCGGTGCTTGTTAATTCAAACATGGAACCTGGCATATATTCAGTCAGTTTTGATGCATCCGATTTTTCGAGCGGAATGTATATTTACGAATTGAAAGTAAATGATTTTACTGCAGCAAAAAAGATGATGCTGAGTAAATAATTTCCAGTTGTAGATTTAAGGATTTTAGAGTTATTTATGTCATTCTGGGTGCCCTGCTGCCCCCACAGTCATACCCGTCCTTGGGGAACTCAGAATGACATATCCCGCTCACAAATGTTGCGACAATAAACAGAGACGTCGAACTTTGAAATTGCCTTCCGGCTTACCCGCCTCTTCGGGGATTGCCTGATTGATTGATTGATTGCGCTTCGGGGATTGATGAGGACTATTNNAGGGATTTCCATTTCCATTTGAAGCGTTACAAAAATATGTTAACTGATAATCCTTTAACTCCTTCTTATCCGTCAGTTGCCGGATGTGAATCGTGGTTTAGACAGAAGGAAAGTTCAAAGTTTAAAGCCTGCCCGCCTGTAGCGGGTTCGATGTATAATATAATGCGTAATGATTTGTCTTTTTGAAGGAACAAAGTGACTGAGAAATCTTTTCGCTCTATTCTAAGATTTTTCCTTTCGGGCGAAATGACAAATACTACACACAGTTGTTGCGACTATTAAGAGAAACTTCGAACCTTGAACTTCGAACTTTTCAAGTCTCACCAGCTTCCTGAGGCACCGCCGCCGCCAAAACCGCCTCCCCCACCGGAAAATCCTCCGAAGCCGCCACCGCCAAATCCTCCCCAGCTGCTGCTTCTTCTTCCGCCCAGGCCTCCCAGCGCTCCGGGAAGAAAAATCAGTCCGCTTCGTCTTCCTCTTCTGATAAAAATCATATAAATTATAAAAAGGATAAACATAATGGAAAAAAATCCGGATACCGGTTTCGTTTCCTCTTTTTTATCCTGTTTATATTCACCTGCAGCCGCTTTTATAACAGCATCCACTCCTGCCTCAATTCCGCCGTAATAATCATTCTGCCGGAAATACGGTATCATTACATTTCTGATGATGGAACCGGCAAGCGCATCGGGTACTGCACCTTCAAGGCCATAACCTACTTCAATTCTCACTTTCCTGTCGTTTTTTACAACCAGTAAAAGCAATCCGTTATCATTTTTTTCCGTTCCTATTTTATTTTTTTCGGCAACCTCGAGGGTATAATACTCAATCGGGTAATCCTGCAGGGAAGAAATCATAAGTACCACCAGCTGGGTACTGGTGGTATCCTCATAATCTTTTAATTTCTTATTAAGCTGGTTCAGTTCAGAGGATGTAAGTGTATTAGTAAAGTCGGTTGCCCACAGTTTCAGTTCAGGGACAACCGGCTGTGAATATAAAATCTGGCAAAAAAGAACAAACGGCAGCAGGATTTTCATCAAAATTCAACTTTGGGCGCATTCTCCGCACCGGATACGGATTTAAAATATTGTTTCTCAGTGAAATTGAACAAGCCTGCGAATATTGTATTCGGAAATCTTTTAATCGAGGTATTATATCTTTGAACAACTTCATTGAACCTGTTCCTGGCTACATTTATGCGGTTTTCAGTACCTTCAAGCTGCTGCTGAAGCTGCAGGAAATTTTCATTAGCTTTAAGCTGGGGATAATTCTCTACGGTAACAAGAAGTCTGCTTAATGCACCTGAAAGTTCTCCCTGCGTCTGCTGAAAGCGCTGAAACGCCTGCGGATCATTCAGCACTTCGGGAGTAATATTAAACTGGCTGACTTTCGCCCTGGCCTCAGTTACATCGGTCAGAACACCTCTTTCAAAATCAGCATAACCTTTTACCGTACTTACAAGATTAGGAATAAGATCAAACCTGCGTTGGTATTGGTTTTCAACCTGTCCCCACGTCTGAGTTACTTCCTCGTTCAAAGTAACAAGATTATTGTATGCCCCGACAGCCCAAACCACAAGAATTATGAGTATAACCAAAACACCACCGGCTATAGAACAGCCGAGAATCATACCTCGTTTCAATTTTTCCTCCTAAGAATAGTAGAAAGCATATTTGGATTTTAAATTAAATGATATTTTTACTAATTACAACAGGCTAATTCATTTTCGGAATGCGGAATATTAAAGTATTCATTAATCAAGTCTGTATTCATCAAAATTCTGCAGCATTAGCAAAGCATTGTTTTCCAACTGCTGGTTTTTTTGCCGTACAAATTGAACCGCATTGCTTATGTTGCCGCTGTAGAACCGGTACCATAAAAAATTGCCAACAGCAGCTCCGTCAAAAATACGGTCGGCCGCCAGGGCATTTACAGTTAAATAAAGGGTTAAGGCATTCATTCCCAATGATATAATTCCATTCAGATAATTACCGGTATAGATTTGACCTGTCCCCGGAATTACTGCTGAAAAAATCGCTGCTTTGGTTTCCGAGTACATTTCTCCGGATATTCTATCGATGCTGTCTGAAACAGCAGGATAACCGGCCTCTCTGAACAGTTGAGAAGAAGTTTCCCAACGGCCTGAAAATGCATATGCAAATCCTTTCAGAAGCTTCAGTTCGGTTTTTTTATCTTTATCATTTATAACTGCTTCCAGTTCGCCGATATCCCGCAATGCTTTTTGAACTGTGCGCCTGAGAATATTACTTTTTATAATTTCCACCCTTATCCGGTATGAGAATTCATCATCTCTGTTTTGCATTTGGGCCAGGGTGAGATGTTCAATTGCTTCCTGGAAGAATCCACCTTTTTTATAAGAAACTCCAATATAATATTCTGCCCGGGATTTGAAAGAATTTGTTGAATCAAAAAATATAAGACGTTTAAATTCAGTTACAGCATCGAAATATTTTTCAGCTGCATAAAGATCTTCAGCCAGTTTAAATTGAAGATTAAGGTGATCCTGACCAGGCATTAGGGTATTAATTACAAGAGCAAAAACAGAAGCAATAATAAAGCGTCTCATTTGCAGAATCCGTAATCAGGCAGGAAATAGTTTTTTATCCGGAGATATTCATCAAGCAGTTTTGTAAAGGAGAAGCTGACCTTTGCATTGAAAATCTGTGCCGATGCTGCAGATCCGTAAATACCGCCCGCATAAAACCACCCGGCAATTCCTGAGAACAAGTAACCCCTG
Organism: Ignavibacteriales bacterium UBA6490; assembly: GCA_002435365.1. Classification (GTDB taxonomy): domain Bacteria; phylum Bacteroidota; class Ignavibacteria; order Ignavibacteriales; family Ignavibacteriaceae; genus UBA6490. The sequence continues at coordinate 77,775 of DJMM01000008.1, read as the reverse complement.
AAAGTATGGTCTGCTTTAAAACTGCTATAAGCGATATACCCGAAAATCCCGGTAGCCAGTGCTGCAAAAACAGCATCGCCGTATTCTTCGGTATATATTTTCCCGGCCCCCGGAAACATAACCGATAAAAATCCGGCCAGTACAGGATCTTTTGACGGAAGGTTCATTTTTTTATCATAAAGAGTCTGCAGTTCCGATGATTCAGCCTCATTAAACGGAATCAGCAGATAAGGTGGTGACGGAAGCGAATCTTTATCAGAATAGAAAAAAGAAAAATTACGGAGTTTCTTTGCAGCGGTATATTCTGACCGGGAAGCGCTGTACAGATCTCTAAGTCCTGAAAAATTCCCCCCTGTCATCAGGATTTTTAATCTTTCGGCAACAACAAGGTCCTTAAAAGAAGAATTACTCATCAGCCGCACTGACTTCTGTTCGGCAAGATTATATTTATTCATGGCATTAAGACTAAGCATAATCTTAAAGTCGATGGTATCATTATATCCGAAGTGGAGGCATGATTCATATTCCTCCACTGCTCTCAGATAGTCTCCCGAGCAGAACAGGTGATCTGCAAACAGGCGCTTATAATCCTGCCGCTGCAGTATATTCTGACAGGAAGCAGTGGCATATAAAAAAAGAAGAAGCAGGAATTTCATTCAACCGGCGGATATCGTACATTATTTAAGGTATAAAGGTCGGCAGGGTCATATAATCTGTTGTTTTTTACAACAGGGTATTTTAACCCGCGGTTAAAAATATTCATATCGCGGGTAAACCTGTCGGAGAACATCAGTATTCCCTGCAGAAGGTTTGTTTCTTTCACCGACTGCAGAAAAAAGAGGGAACAGGAGGGATAGAACGGACACCTATCCCCATCCTGATCGGACACAAAAAGCCAGTATAATGAGACAGAGCTATTGATCAGAAAATCAGGCACAGATTCCCCGCTGAAATTATAGTCTCTTATTTCAGAATAGATATTTTCGAGATATGGATCGGGAGTCCTGCCCCACCTTTCCCATTTTTCCTGTGCCGGGGAAATACCGCATAAGCATAAGATTATCAGCAGAAGAAAAAATTTACTTTTCATCAAGCAGGGCACGAGCAATCACCATGCGTTGAATTTCCGATGTTCCCTCATAAATTTCTGTAATCTTTGCATCTCTCAGAAATCTTTCAACCAGATACTCGCGTACATAGCCATAGCCGCCGTGTATCTGTATAGCATCAAGAGCGCAATCGACTGCAATTTTTGAAGAATACAATTTGGCCATTGCGGCTTCCTTATAATACTTTTTGCCGGCATCCTTTGCAGCAGCAGCATGGAAGGTAAGCAGTTTAGCTGCATCCAGCTTAACCGCCATATCGGCAAGTTTAAACTGTATAGCCTGGAAACCTGAGATAGTGCTGCCGAATGCTTTTCTTTCCTTAGAATATTTTACGGAAGCTTCCAGGGAGGCTTCTGCAATTCCCAGCGCCTGTGCGGCAATTCCGATTCGCCCGCCGTTAAGAGTATTCATCGCAAAATTAAAGCCTTTACCTTCTTCCCAGACCATATTCTCTTTTGGCACCCGGCAGTTGTCAAAAGTAAGCGAGCACGTATCGCTGCTTCTGATACCCAGTTTATCTTCCTTCTTGCCATGACCAAAACCGGGGGTTCCCTTCTCAACGAGGAAGGTTGAAATGCCATGGTGGCCTTTGGATTTATCGGTTGTTGCCATTACCAGGAAGTAATCAGCATTAATACCGTTAGTAATCCAGTTCTTCATTCCGTTGAGGATATAAAAATCGCCGTCTTTATCAGCTGTGGTTTTCTGCTTAGTGGCATCGCTTCCGGCTTCCGGTTCACTTAGTGCAAAAGCGCCAAGCTTTTCGCCTTTTGCGAGAGGGGTGAGATAATTCTGTTTAATAAAATCAGTACCGTATTTTTCCAGACCATAGCATACCAGGGAATTATTGACTGACATAATAACCCCCACGCTTGCATCTGCTTTTGAAATTTCGATCATCGCCAGAACATAGCTTAATGTATCAAGTCCGGCACCTCCGTATTCAGGCGGAACCATCATTCCAAGGAAACCGAGTTCACCGAGCTTTTTAATAATTGCGTGAGGAAATTCCGCATTAATATCTCTTTCAACAGCGGTTGGAACTATTTCTGACTGAGCAAAGTCCCTTGCTGATTCCTGGATCATCAGCTGCTCTTCTGTAAAATCAAAATTCATATATTTTCCGGATTAATTATTTAATAATGAAGGAATTATGATATAATAGTGTTTAATATAATTTAATTAGGATATTTTCACAATCAGAGAGGGGATAAAAATGCAGGTTTTACCGGTCCGGCAGAAGTTTTCTTTCGCTGAATCCTTTATCGGTATCGTGATAGTATAAAATATTTTCCTCATCGCTTCTCCAGCAGAGGAACACTTCCCTGCCCGCAATAATTGCCGGAAAATCCACCAGGCCGATTGTAAAATTCCAATCCTTGTAAAGGCATCCAATCTCTTCAAGCTCTCTCATAAATTCATTGATATTATCTGCCATTTTCTGAATTACCGGGTTTTCTTCAACGTTGCTGCCAATTTCATCTGCCAGCAGGCGCATTTCACGAGCGGTGTTAATAATATCTTTTACTATCTGTTTGACCAGCGGAAGTGTTTTTTCAGCTTCCTCGGGTGTAAAATATTTTGTACTTATCATAAAAACAAAGATATAATATGTCTGAATGCCATAAAATATAAATAATTCAGCTTCTTAAACCGAATATATGAAAATATGGCACGCGGGAATGAACTTATTTAATAAAAAACCTAAAATAATGCTTAAAATGAATGAAAATGCACCTTTTTTTGAACTTAGAAATAATTAAATATTTTTTATTAATCCATTGATGTTTTTGGGGGCTTTTCGTAAAATAGCCTGTCGATTTTAGTTTTACTGCTCGATTCTGAAACCAACTTTCAAGTTTTTTAGGAGATAAATTTATGGCGATTAAGATTACAGAAGAATGCATCAATTGCGGTGCATGCGAACCGGAATGCCCCAATACTGCAATTTACGAAGGAAGCGCAAATTGGGAATTTGCAGGAAAGATGTATGGTGAAAATGATCCAGCCCCATCCGGAGCTGCCGGATTCTTCTCAAGTGATTTTTTCTATATTGTCCCTGACAAATGTACAGAGTGTGTAGGATTCCATGATGAGCCGCAGTGTGCAGCTGTATGTCCCGTTGACTGTTGTGTACCTGACCCTGCTCATGTTGAGGATAAAGAAGTTCTTCTCGCAAGAAAAGAATATCTTGACGGTATAGGAAGATAAGTCCTTCCGATAGGCCAAAAAAGAGAAACTAAAAAACGGCAATTCCCATTTAAGAGAAGAGAACTGCTTAATTTTTCAAATCTTTGGCGATTTTACCTTTATTTATTATTGCTGTAGTGGCATAATTTTAGTTTTATAATTTCAAATCGATTATTAAGTAATTAGGAGTATAGAAATGGCTTACAAAATAACTGAAGAATGCATTAATTGCGGCGCCTGCGAACCTGAGTGCCCTAATTCATCAATTTATGAAGGTGGAGCAGCCTGGGAAAAAGATGGCGTAACCGGAACTGATGGTGCTTTCTTCAGTAATGATTTTTATTATATTCATCCTGATAAATGCACAGAATGCCAGGGTCAGCATGATGAACCACAATGCGTTAGTGTATGTCCCGTTGATTCTGTAGTAAAATTATAATTTAATTTCTTGTAAAAAGGACATCCCTGCGGATGTCCTTTTTTTGTTTTAAAGCTTCTTTTATATCTTCCATCCCGACATCAATATTTTTTATTAATCAGTTGAAGCAGCAGTACCAGTTATCAGACAGTTTTATTCAGGAAATTTTCAGAATATCCGGCGGTTATCTGGACCATCGGGAACTTGATAATTTTTTTGTTCAGCTGGAATCTGAAGCGGGAAAATTCTTTTTCACAAGATCTTCCGAGAACAACCTGCTGCGGATAATTAATTCATTTTTTGACAGAACCCTGCTGATAAGGGATGCTGTAAAATACCCGCATTTTACAGAAGTTCTGGTTTCTGTTGCTGCCAACAGCAATTATCTGTGCGATATCCTGGTGCGAGATCCAGAGTTGTTTTACTGGGTCGTAAATCCGTCAAATCTATACATAGAACTTACTGAACATGAAGTCAGGGAAAATGTTAAAAATCTAACCGGCAGGTACAGTACATTCAGCTCAAAACTAAATGCATTAAGAAGTTTTAAGAGAAAAGAGCTGCTTAGGATCGGCCTGAAGGATCTTCTCGGGCTTGCCTCGCTTTTCGAGATCACAGAACAATTATCCTTTCTTGCTTTGTCAATCCTGGATACTGTTTTCAGGATATGCCTGGAGGAAACAGAGAAAAAATATGAGGTTAGGCTCATCAGCAATTATTGCCTGATTGCACTCGGCAAACTAGGCGGCAGAGAACTTAACTACAGCAGCGATACCGACCTTATTGTTTTTTTCGATAAAGATAGAAAATACCGGAGCAGGAATTATTCTGAATACCTGACTGAAGCCGTAAAACTTTTTATTGATAGTTCCTCAGGCTTAACTGACAACGGGTATTTGTACAGGATAGATTTTCGTCTCCGGCCCGACGGACGGAACTCTCCTCTGTGCAGGAGCATTGCCGAATATCTTAGTTATTATGAATCCCGCGGTGAGCCCTGGGAGCGGCAGATGCTGATTAAATCAGATTTTGTTTCAGGAGACAGAAAATTATACAGTAAATTCATAACATATCTTACACCATTCATCTATCCTTCAGTGCAGCACAGATCACCGGTGGAGCAGGTAAGAAAACTCAAAGCCGATATCGAAAAAAATCTGCGTCAGGAACTTAATATTAAACTCTCCAAAGGAGGAATAAGGGATATTGAGTTTATCGTACAGGTATTACAGCTTCTGAACGGCGGAAAATTGAAGGATATAAGACAGCAGAATACATTAAGGGGAATAGAAATGCTGGCACAGCATGGACTATTGTCTGAGTCTGAGGAAAATACTCTGGCTGCCTCCTATAATTTTTACAGGAGGATTGAGCACTATCTTCAGCTGATGAACGACAGGCAGACACATACTATACCTGAAGCGGGAGAGACTGTTGACAAAATGTCTTATTTCCTCGGTTTTGAAGAGAGGTTTTCCTTTCTCTCCCAGTTGAGTGCAAAAAGAGAGGAAGTAAGAAATATTTATCTTTCAATCATACCGGGGACTGAAGAGTTTACCCCTCCGCAAAAGCTATTTAAAAATCAGATCCAGGCAGCAAAAGATATTGATTATTTAAAAAGAGGTACTGAACTTTCAGGCAAAAAACAATTCGACCGTAATACGCAAAATGCCTTCAGTATATTTGAGCCCAATCTTTATAAGGCTCTTGCTCAGATGCCTGATCCGGATATTATACTCAAAAACTTAACATCAATAATAAGAAGCTCCCCCTTCCCTTCAATCTGGTATAAGCAGCTCCTTGATGAAGTTCTTCTGAATTATGTAACCCTTATCTGCACATATAGCGAAAAAGCTGTTAAGCTGCTGATATTTGACCCTGCGCTTCAGGATTTTCTGTTAAGCAGAAGGGCATTCATTGACTACGCTGCAAGGGAGCTATACTCGTTCCCTGTTAATAAATTTCTTTTTTACCTCTATGTTAATCTTGCTGTTAAAAAACTGAGTGCCGATCAGGTCTCGGGGTACATTTCTGATTATTGTGCAGCCAGGGTAAAGTCGTTATTAGAGCAGAACGTGGGGAAAACAAACTATTTTGCAGCAGCAATGGGAAGCTTCGGCAGCAGGGAGATGACATTTAGTTCTGATCTTGATCTTATTTTTGTTGTTAAGCAGAGTTCTGCGGAGGAAGAGAAGAAGTTCCGGAGAGTACTTTCCGTTATTAATAAAGAATTATATTTATTCAAAGCCGACTGCCGTCTCCGACCCGAAGGGAAAGGAAGCCAGCTTGTATGGGAAATCGGGTCCTACAGGAAGTATATTATTTCCAGGGCCAGAGTATGGGAGCTGCAGGCTCTATGCAGAATAAAGTTCATTTCCGGCGAACGAAAGATGTTCAACCTGCTGCTACAATCTGTTGATAGAAGGATTAAAAAAGAAAAATGCGGGAATGTACGGCAATCCGTCTCAGAGATGAGAGCAAAAATGGATACCGGGATTATGGATTATACAAAAAGCTTCTACTTTAAAAGAAGTCCGGGAGGACTCACGGATATTGAATTTATTCTGCAATATTTAATACTTTGTACACCCGGATTATATAATAAATGCAGAGGTAAGAACAATGCAGATTCGGCGGCAGAGATCATAAAGGAGTCTCCGGAACAGAAGATCCTTAACAAAATAATCGAGAGCAGTAATTTCCTGAAAACTCTTGAACTCACTATTCAGAATACATTTGATTCGGAGAAGGCTTTGTACAGCTTTGAAAAAGGTAGGAATAAGATAATAGCTTCTTATATTGGGGTACAGGAATATGAACTGGATAATATGCTGAATGACAGCATCCGGTCGGTTATCTCTACATTTAACAATTATTTAAAAACGAGATGAAAGCAACAAAATATTTTCCTTTCCTTACCGGAGTTTTTGTTCTGGTGATTTATATTTTCACCCTGGCACCCTCAGTCATTCAAATTGATTCCGGTGAGCTGACCACTGTACAAATAATAGCAGGAATTGCACATCCCACCGGATATCCTTTGTTCACAATGATTGGTTATTTATGGTCCCTGGTTCCGTTTCCTTTACGGGATATAGTTCAGATGAATCTGCTGGCTGCTATTTACTGTGCTGCAGCAGCAGGCTTATTTGTCCGTATTTCTTTAATGGTCATCAACGCAAGAGATAACTTCGGCAAAATTAAAGAGATCAAAAAGAAGAAAAGAAAAAAAGAAGTAATTGAAAAACCGGCGATAGTTCCCGGGACGGCAGCTTTATTAGCCGCTGTGTCCGGGGCATTAATGCTGGCATTCAGTAAAACATTCTGGTTTCAGAGTACATCAGTCGAGGTATATTCGCTGCACATTCTGCTGATAATGGTAATCATTAATTTTTTGATTCTGGCGTACCTGAAAGGGGGGGATAAAATAACTGATAAGTACTGGCTGCTCTTTGCACTCTCCCTGGCGCTTGGTTTTTCAAACCATATGACCACAATGCTGATTCTGCCGGGAACAGCGTATCTCTACTTCCTGAAGTATAAGTTTAATAAGAGGAGTTTGCAGCGGCTGGCGGTAATGATATCAATGTTTGCTGTGTTACTCGGGTTATCTTACGCTTATCTCCCTCTTAGGACCTCTTATAACCCTCTTATGAACTGGGGAAACCCGGTAGATATGGAGAGGATAATCAGACATATACTGGGTAAACAATACCAGGTCTGGTTATTTTCATCGACTGAATCTGCCAAAAAACAACTATTATTATTTATTAACAATATCCCGTCGGAGTTTTATTTCTCTTTGGCTGTAGCTGCCGCCGGAATCATCATTTCGTTTAATTATATCAGAAGATTTTCTGTTTTTCTGCTGATTTCATTTTTAAGCACAGTGCTGTATTCGATCAATTATGATATTGCGGATATTGATTCCTATTTCCTGCTGGCATACATATCGCTGGGATTTTTTGCTGTAATTGCTGTGGTTAAAACTTTAATTTATTTCTACCCCGAAGGAAAAGGTGGATATAAAACAGCAGTTTTTGCATTGGGATTATTAATCACGCTTCAGGTTTATTTTAATTTCAGTAAAGTTGATCAGAGCGGTAATTATGCCTACGAAGATTACACAAAAAGCATTCTGAACAGTGTCCCCCAAAATGCTTTGATCCTCAGTTATCAGTGGGATTATTTTATATCCCCCGCCATTTACTTCCAGCTTGTTGAAAAGTTTCGCAAAGATGTGGTGGTAATCGATAAGGAACTTTTGCGGAGAAGCTGGTACTTTAATCAGATTGAAACTAATTATCCTGCTGTTTTAAATGGACTGAAGAACGATATTACTCTTTTTTTAGAGGCACTTAAACCTTTTGAGAGAGATGAGCAGTATGATGCCGGGCTTCTGGAAAACCTTTACAGAAGAATCATGACCGGTATAATATCCACAAATATTGATAAAAGGGATATCTATATTGCTCCAGAAATTGTAGAGAATGAAATGCAGAGAGGCGAGTTTATTCTGCCGGAAGGATACACAATTGTGCCTGACCGGTTTCTGTTTAAAGTAACCAGAGGCAGTGCATATGTCTCCTCCAAAGATCCGGATTTCAGCATAAGATTTCCCGGTCACAAAAATCAGTATATTGCATTCATTGAACGAGTAACAGGTTCAATGCTTGTAAGAAGGGCAATGTATGAAATGCAGTTCGATAAAAAAGAGAAAGCCGCTTTATATTTAAATAAAATTATAAAAGAACTTCCGGGATATCCGATCCCTCCCGAACTGCTTGCTGCAATAAAATAGAATTATTCCTCGATGGAATCAAGCAGATCTTCTTTCTTGTCCTGCGACAGTTCGTCAGCTGTCATAAAGGACTGCAGAGTCACATCCATCTGCTGAATCAGGTTTCTCTTATAATATTTTGGTGCGTAAACGGAACCATCTATCATGTAAAGTCTTTTAGTAGACTCGTCATAAAACGTATAGCTTACGAAAGGCCCCCCCATTCCTTTAGTGTTTAATTCCCAAAGACCCTGGGTAAACAATGTATATCTGTCCTTGAAATTAACCTCGCTGCACATAAAATAATCCTCAGCAATGCGCACGTAGGAATTATTGGATCTTGTAAGCAAATATTTCTCTGTAATCCGGTTCCGTACTGCTTTGATGGAATCCTCATTCAGGTAAGCGGGTGAAGCATTATCAATCCAGTGAATAAATATCCATCTTTCCATATCCGATCCCGGGGAACGCCTGAGCCATACAAAATTATCTGCCGGTTTATTCAGAGCAAGCTTAAAATCTGCCTGGACATATATTATCCATCCGTAATCCTTTAAGAGTTTTCCCTCTATATCCTTCTGTTCATAACGGGGATTGTACAGACTCTGATACAACCTCTGGTCAGAAATTTTCTGAAACGCATAAAAAAGATTGTCCGCGTTCTGAAGTATCCGGAATTCAAGTTCCTGCATATCCGGTGCAGTGAGCACCATTACCAACTGGTCTTTTGCCCATAAATCATTTTTCAGAACCACATAACTTTCATTGTTATTTATACTCTGTCTGGCCTGACTGTCAATAATTGAATTTACAAATTTCGAGGTTCTGCTTCCGGAATTGAGCGGTGCGGTTATTATTATATTCTTCCTTTTCTGGTACCTGTCAAGCTGGTTTACAGATATTCTCTTAAGGTTAAATATATTTTCGGGCTGGGGAGTATATATTACTTTCTGGAAAGTATTTTCAAGCGCGGTTTTAAGTACTTCGTATTCTACGGAATCTGCTACCACATAAATTTCATCTTCGGGACCAAGGGCCGGCTTATTTGAATTTTCACAACCGGTTGATATAATCAGCAGAACAAAAGAAATGTAGAATATAAATTTCATTATTACCTCAGAACTTAAAAATCACTAAACAGGAACATTCGAAAGAATTATCCGGACATCGGGCATCAAAAGACTGAATAAAAGCCACATCGTCAATCCCACTGACAGCGGTATGGTAAGATTATCATCGGCCAGCCCGAATGATATATTTTCCACAATTGCACCAACAGCCGCGGCAATAAATCCGATGAAATATTCAGTCAGACTTCCTTCTATTTTAGGTGTTAAAAGAACCACAATTATTGCACTAATAAAGAACGCTAAAGTTCCCTCAAGACTTTTAGAAAGAAGCTTATGCTTCCCGTATTTACGGCCGATAATTGCAGCCATGGAATCGCTGATTATCAGCACTGCAAATGCAGTAATAAAAATCACCTTTGGAAAAATTATTATACTCAGCAGCGCGGAAATAAAAACATAGGTAGCCCCGTTCAGGTTCTTTTTCCGGTAGTCCAGTTCATGTTTGCGGAGAAGGAAGCCGAATACTTTGTAGAAGATACTCCCGACGGCAGGTGAAAGATACCGCGCCAGGTCAAGCAGTATTGCCAGTACTGTAAGTACAAGCAATATAGTAATTGCCGTACTTCTTGGAATAAAATAATATATAACAGGTATGGATAGCGAACAGAGATGAATCAGTTTTCTTACCAGTTCATCTCTGTAATGTATAGTACCATTATCGATTCGGTTCATCTTTGGAAGAGGATTCCTTCGATTTTCTCTGTTCAATAAGTTTTTTTACGTGGTCAGGAACTTCGGCCGGTTCTGATTCCATATTCCCGTTCTTTTTAACCGGAGGCAGTGATTCACCCTTAATGATCTTATCAATTTCTTCAGAATCCAGTATCTCTCTTTCAAGTAGTTCTGCCGACAGATTATGAAGGAGTTCGATATTATCCTCCAGTATTTTTTCTGCCCGTGCCATAGCATTGTTTACAATACTGCGAACCTCATCATCAATTTCGATAGCTGTCCTTTCACTGTAATCGCGGTGTTTCTGTATTTCCCTGCCCAGGAATATTTCCTCCTCTTTTGCTCCGTAGCTTAGCGGACCAAGTTTTTCGCTCATACCCCACTCGCAAACCATCTTCCTTGCAATATTAGTAGCCTTTTCAATATCGTTGCCTGCACCGGTGGTATAATGCTGAAATACTATCTTTTCAGCAGCCCTTCCGCCCAGAGCATATGTTATTATCGCTTCCAGGTAATTTTTCGAGTAAGTATGTTTTTCATCAATAGGAAGATAACTGGTAACGCCCAGAGCTCTTCCTCTTGGAATAATTGTAACTTTATGAACCGGATCTGCTTCCGGAAGCATTCTTGCTACAAGCACATGTCCAACTTCGTGATATGCAGTTGTTTTCTTTTCTTCTTCGGAGATGATCAGACTTTTCCGTTCCATCCCCATCATAACTTTATCTTTTGCTTCCTCAAAATCATCCATTTCAACTTTTTTCTTGTTCTTTCTCGCCGCAAGGAGTGCTGCTTCATTAACAAGATTTGCCAGTTCCGCACCCGCCAGACCCGGAGTGCCTTTAGCAAGAGTTTCAAGTTTAACTTCAGTACTTAAGGGAATATTCCTGGTATGAACCTTTAGTATCCCCTCACGTCCTTTCACATCAGGACGGTCGACTACTATCTGCCTGTCGAACCTTCCCGGTCTTAATAACGCGGGATCAAGAACATCCGGTCTGTTTGTTGCTGCAATAATTATAACGCCGGTATTCTGTTCAAATCCATCCATCTCAACTAAAAGCTGATTTAAGGTCTGTTCCCTTTCATCATGACCGCCGCCAAGACCGGCACCGCGGTGTCTGCCGACAGCATCAATTTCATCAATAAAAATAATGCACGGTGCATTTTTTTTGCCCTGCTCAAAAAGATCCCTTACCCTGCTGGCTCCAACACCGACAAACATTTCAACGAAATCCGCTCCCGATATTGAAAAGAAGGGTACGCCGGCTTCACCGGCAACCGCACGTGCTAATAAGGTTTTCCCGGTTCCGGGAGGCCCTAATAAAAGAACTCCTTTGGGAATTTTTCCGCCAAGCTTCTGAAATTTGCTGGGCTCCTTCAGAAATTCAATAACTTCTTCAAGCTCAACTTTTGCCTCATCTGCACCCGCAACATCCTTAAAGGTTATTTTCTGACCCGATTGCGTGATCAGTTTAGCCTTGCTTTTGCCGAATGAAAAAATGCCGCGGGTTCCTCCTGCAGAGCCCTGCATCCTTCTCATTATTATAACCCATACAGCGATAATCAGTATCCATGGAAGAAATCCAAGAAGTACCTGCATCCATTCACTCGATTCCTTGTCAAACGAATAATTTATTCCTTTGCTTTTCCAGATTGCTTCCTGTTCCTTAATTATCGGCTCGGGTATATAAACGGAGATCTCCCTTACAGCTACACTCTTATTGTTTATTGTAATGTTCTCTTCTCCGCGGAGATCGGCTTTGAAGTAATAATCATTGATATCGGATTTTGTAATTGTTGCTTTAACAATCTTATCCTCGGAAAGCAGCTTTTCATACTGGTTATAAGGTATATCGACATAATTGACTGTTCCTGTGCGGAATAGCTGCATTACAATAACAGCAGCTGCAACAACTGCGCCCCAGCCGAAAACCATACGGATAATTTTTGACCAGTCAAAATTATCATCCGGTTTATTGGGTCCCCCGCCGTTGTTTTTTGGCGGTTTTGGAGACGGACGGTTGTTATCAGCCATATATAATCTTCTGAAATTCATTCTAAAAACTTTCTCCCTCATCTAAAATATAAATCGATCTGAGATTCCTGTATTTCTGGGCATAGTCCAGACCATACCCTATCACAAATTCACTTGGAATATTAAATCCAATATAATCAATTTTGACATCATATTTAAGGCTTTTTGGCTTCACAAGGAGGGATACAACCCTCATACTCGCCGGTGTGTGAGTTTCAATAAGCTGTTCAATAAATTTAATCGATAACCCGGAATCAACAATATCCTCCACAATGATCAAATCCCTGCCGTTTACATCACAGTTAAGCTCTTTTAAAAGGGTCACTTTCCCGGAGGAGATTTTCTCGTCACCGTAACTGGATAACTTAAAAAAGTCTATTTCACATTCAAGGTTAATATTCTTTATCAGGTCTGAGAGAAACAGAAAGGAGCCGTTAAGAACCCCGATAAAAACAGGAATCCTGCCCAGATAATCTGAATTCAGCTGATCCGCAATTTCTTTTATCCTTTTCTGAATCCGGTCTTCAGTAATGTAAGGTACAAATACATCATTGCCGATTTTAATTGTTTCTTTTCCGTTCACTTCATCCATAGACGTAAAATTCTTTTTGTTTCCTGTTTAATTTTATACTTCTCGTTAATCCTGCTGCCGATAACCCATATTATCTCATTATTCCAGGTTAAAACCAGCCTTGCCTGTCTTGCCGCAGAGGGAACTTTTTCAGCGTTAAGAAAATCAGAAACTTTAACTGTTCCTTTCATTCCGATTGGCGTGAATTTATCGCCGGGCCTCCAGCGCCTTACAATAAATTCAGAGCCGAGTCTCCCGCCGTCAATAAATTCGATGTTTTTATCATTATTGAATACCGGTTTTTTCTTCCATTCGGAAATTAAAAGGTAGCTCCCGTTCAATTTACACCTTTTACCGGCATTTATTTTCAGTTCAATGTTCCTGAAAGCCGACTTTTCCAAAACAGCCAAATATGTCCGCTCCCTGATTACACTAATTTTTCCCGGCAGCTGAACCTGTGCACCGGTCTTTTTATCCAGCAGAGAAAGAACAGACATGGTATCCTTAAACGACAGACCGGCCATAAAGTTTCGTTCAATTATTTTTCTGATTATCTCTGTGTGCAGTTCCTTATCCTGCATTCTCAGCTTATCAATATTAATCTTTATTATTTCATCATTTTCCATCACTATTCCGGCGGCTTCATCTGTTTTTCTGTCGATGTAAGATGCTAAAATCCTGAAAATACCGGAAGAACGCAGAACAGCTTCATCCAGAGAGGGGTTCAGCCTTTTTCTCAGCAAAGGGATGATCTTGTTGCGGATATAATTCCGTTCATAATCATTGCTTAGATTTGTTTTATCGGCAATGCTGGATACTTTATTTTTCAGCAGATATGACCTGATTTCCGCTTTGGAAATGCCGAGCAGCGGCCTGATTATATTCCCTCTCTTTACCGGTATACCGGATATTCCCTTTAAACCGGTTCCTTTAATAAGATTCAGTAATACTGTTTCGGTATTATCGTCAAGATTATGGCCGGTGGCAATCTTTGTATACCCGTTTTTTTCTGCAGCCGACTGCAGAAAAGAGTATCTTGCCTGCCTTCCTGCTTCTTCAACAGAAATTTTCTGCTTCCGGGCTTCGGACTTAATATCAGCTTTAACACTGTAAAAAGGGATCTTTTTTACACCGCATAAATTTCTGCAGAATTTCTCATCACTATCGGCGGATCTTCCCCTGAGCATATGGTTAAGATGAAGAGCAGCTATGTCAATCTTATATTTTCGCCTGAATTTCAGCAGGAAAGTTAAAAGAAATACCGAATCCGGGCCGCCGCTTAAAGCACAAAGTATTTTATCTCCTGCAGAAAACAGGTTGTTGTCACGGATAAAATTAATTACTTTCTGCTCTGCCGGGGTCATGGATTTTCTTTTCCGGACGACATGATCCTCTCTACATATTTTCCGAGAACATCAAATTCAAGATTAACTTTGTCGCCCGCTTTCTTATTTGAAAAAATTGTCTCCTGCCAGGTATGAGGAATAATTCCAACGCCGAATTCATTTTTCCTCAATTCGGCTACTGTCATGCTCACACCATCAATTGCAACGGAGCCTACATAAATAAGATACCTGCCGAATTCATCGGGGAATGAAATTCTAACGAAGTGACTGTTGGTAAGCTCTTCAACGCTTGTAATAATTCCTGTGGTATCCACGTGACCAAGTACAAAATGCCCGCCCAGGCGTTCGTCAGTCTTGAGTGGACGTTCAAGATTTACTTCATCCCCTTCACCTAATAAACCCAGATTTGTTTTCTTAAGGGTTTCCTCGATAGCGTCGACTGAAAATGAACCGGATTTTAAAGAAACTACAGTTAAACAGCATCCGTTTACACTGATACTGCTTCCGATCTCGATATCAGTCAAAACCTTCTTTGCCGAAAAAGTGAAGTTGAAGCCTAAGCCGGAAGGGATTTTTTTAATTAGTCTGCCTTTTTCTTCTACAAGACCGGTGAACATAATAACCTTTGTGATTTTAAAATTAGAACAGGAAATATAAGTAATTGTGCTATTTTATCAATTCAATCAGCAGGTCATCTCCTATCTTCTCTGCCTCCCGGAGTTTAAGTTTATAAGCTCTTTTTATACTGCTGATTCCGGTATCATTGATGAAGGGAATTCCGTTTCCAAGGATTTTGGGTGAGAGAAACAGTATAATATCATCAAAAAGACTGCTTTTAACAAAAGATGTGAATATTTCCCCGCCGCCTTCAACCAGAACCGATGCAACCTGAATTTTAGCAAGCTCTTTAAGAATATTTTTAAGGTTAAGCCTCCGGTCAGCATCCTCTTTTACAAAAATTAAATTGATGCCTTTCTTTTCAAGTATTTTAATCTTCCTTTTTCCTGCATTTGCCCTGGAAGTAACGATGTAAAGTTTTTTATCCGGGTTTTCTGCCAGGAGACCTTTTGAAAAATTAAGCCTGAGCCCCGAATCAATAATTATCCGCTTGGGATTCCTGCCTTCAGTAAGACGGACAGTAAGGCTTGGATTGTCTTTTAAGGCAGTGCCTGTACCGATAAGCACCGCATCATATTTTGAACGAAGATAATGTACATACCTTCTTGAAGCCGTGGAGGAGATCCATTTTGAATTACCGTTTACATCAGCCAGCTTTCCATCCAGAGTGCTTGCTGCTTTAAGAGATACATATGGTATTTTCCGGGTAATATATTTGAAGAAGAATTTGTTAAGTTCAATGCACTCTTTTTCGAGCACCCCCACCTTAACATCGATTCCGGCAGATTTAAGTTTTTTTATTCCAACTCCGCTTACGAGCGGATTCATATCCATAGTGCCGATAACAACTCTTTTGATCCTGGATTCTATAATGCGGTCCACACAGGGCGGGGTTTTTCCAAAATGGCTGCACGGTTCAAGATTTATATATAAAGTTGACCCTTCAACACTTTCCGCGGCTGAATTTATAGCATTTATTTCTGCGTGGGGACCGCCGAACTGTTCATGATAACCTGCACCGATTATCCGGTCATTTTTAATAATTACACAGCCGACCAGGGGGTTGGGACTAACATTGCCCATTCCCTTTTTTGCAATTTCTGCAGCAAGTCTTATGTATGATTCATCAGTCAATAGATGATATATTATTTTATTTCAAGGATTTCGAATTCCAAAAGTCCGGCAGGAGCCTTTACCTGAACCCGGTCACCCATTTTTTTGCCAAGCAGACCCTGCCCAACAGGTGATGTAATAGAAAGTCTGCCTAAAGTTGAATCTGACTCTTCAGGCGATACCAGTGTGTAATTGTAAACTTTTTGAGTCTTGATATTTTTAATTTTAACTTCAGAAAGTATATGAACCAGACCCTCTTCGAATTGCGATGCATCAATAATCCTTGCCCGGCTCAGAATATTTTCGAGCTTGCTTAATTTAAGTTCAAACATACCCTGCTCTTCTTTTGCAGCATCATATTCAGCATTTTCCGAAAGATCGCCATGCGACCTTGCCTCGGCAATTTTTGCTGCAATTTCCTTCCTTCCATTCGTCTTTAAATCCAGCAGCTCTTTTTCAAGTTCTATCAATCTTTCTTTTGTTAAATAAACAAAATTCACATCAGACATAAATTGAATCCCGGTTAATAAGAATTTAAAAAAAAATTACCACCGTTTTTTTACAGTGGCAGCATTAAATTAAGTAAAAACCGCTTTTATGTCAAGAATTTTGTCGTTTTACAGAGCACCGCAGTTCAGCACAAAACAAAAAGACAGAATAGGTACATTATTCTGACTTATATTCCTTAAAAATGATTTTTTGCCATCCGGAATGGCAGATTATTCCGGAACGGCTTACTTTTAAACTGGTTCAGAACTCATTCAAATCCCGGAAAAATCAGGTTAGAATCAGGTTAGAACCGGGTTAGGTCCAGGTTAGAATGACGTCAGAATCCAAACCGGAAGTCAAAAAATATTCCCGATTCAGTTCTATTTTTATGATCTGCGGGATCAAACCGGTTCGAAAATCAAAAAAAAAGCTGCAGGAGTTCTGCAGCTTTTTAATGAAATTACCGCTATTTACTTAAGTAAAAGCATCTTATTTGTTTTTGTATAGCCGCCGGTATACATAGTACAATAGTATATACCGCTCGGTATCCCTGATGCATCGAAGTTCATTTCGTATGTTCCGGCTTCTTTGTTCCCTTTGAATAAGGAAGCTACTTCATTGCCGAGCGCATCGTATATTTTAATTGTAACAAATGAAACCTCGGGAACTGTAAATGCAATAGTTGTTGAAGGATTGAACGGATTAGGATAATTCTGTTCGAGTGAATATGTCCCGGGTGCTTCAACTTGTGCCATTACAGCATCTGAATATGAATAACTTCCGTCATTATCCGCAATTCTCAGGCGGTAAAGATATTCTCCGGGATTCACATTCTGATCAGTAAACGAGTATGATTTAATTTCAGTGCTGTTGCCTGCACTTTTCACAAAAGAAATATCATCCCATTGAATATCTCCATAATCGGCTGATGAAACAGCACGTTCGACATAAAAACCGTAATTATTTGTTTCAGTAACGGTCAACCAGCTCAGGTTCACATCGTTTCCGGTAACTTCAGATTTAAAGGAAGCAAGTTCAACGGGAATAGGGTTATCGGATGGATCGGAAAGTGCCCACCTGCTGAAAGAAGTTACATTATCCAGGGCGACATAATTGCTGGCAGGATTACCTGTTCCGCCCTGTAGCGACCATCCGCCACCTTCTTCTTTATAAAGTTTAAGATTATTATCACCGTTTGTAAATCCAACAACTTCCGCATCCTTATAGTAAAGCCGGATATTTGCATTAAAGCCGGTTCCGTTCGGAGTGATTACAAAATATCTTTTAACGGCTTTTGCCCCTGGGGGAATATTTAAAGGTGCCTGACCCAGAAATACTTCAACAGTTACCGAATCGGTGGTGCCGAGCGAAGTGAAATTTATTGCAGCAAACGGCTGACCGAATATATCGGTAAACTGGTAATCCACACCGGTTTGGGTAACATTAAGTTTTTCCCTGGCGGAGATCAGTAGGTTGTACCTGTAAACTGTATAGGCTGCACGCATTCTGGATGTCTGGTCCACGGTATAGAGATTCATACAGCCGTCATCGGAATAATCCATATAATTTTGGATCATCCTTGGATAGCCGCACTGCGAAGGAACCGGACAGCTGGGGTAATTGGAGAAATACTGACCGCTGCAGGGCGGGGTATCATTACAGTAATCTGTTCCGTCACAGGTTGTAACATCACCCCATATATGATAGAGATTCAGCCAGTGACCAATCTCGTGGGTAGCTGATCTTCCCAAATTATAGGGGTAGAACGGTGAATTAAATCCAAAAGCTGAATACTGAATTACAACCCCGTCAGTGGCTGCAGGTCCCCCGGGAAACTGTGCATAACCCAGCAGTCCCCCGGAAAGATTGCAGACCCAGAGGTTTAAATATTTATCAGAGGGCCAGTATGAAAGACCTTTCAGATAAGTATTGTGGGTCTGGTAGTTGAATGAAGTATAGGTTGTATATACTCTGTTAATGCCTGAGTGGGGAAGTCCGTTCGGGTCACGGTCAGCGAGGTGGAATTCGATTTTAACATCAGCACCAACGGGATTGGTATTCCAGCCGTTAGTACCGGCCATTCTTCTAAAATCCTCATTCAGAACGCGTATCTGCGAAGTAATCATCTGTTCGGAAATATTCTGGGCAGCAGTATTCCAGAGGACGTGTACTGCAACCGGGATTGAAATTATTGTCTGCGCAGAACGTTCATTGTTCTGACTGACAATCTGCTGAATTTTTTCTTCGATGGTCTGCATATTGGTTAACGTTTCAGGGTGCTGCAGGATCAGGTAATTCATATATTCAGATGTTCCGCATCTGTCAATGTCCTTATGTTGTCCCAGAACCGGAAATGTTAGCGAAAGGGTAAAAAGAAGAAGTATAAATTTTTTCATATAACACCAGGAATTATTATAATTAAAAATATTATTTAATCAGAAACTGCTATAAAGTTATATTATTTTAACTTCAGGTTCAATAAAATTATTTAATTTCTCCGATACGGCAGATAGAATTAAAATTACAATAAATGCAGGCTTTTTTTTCTCTTTCCTCGAGGCTGCTCAGATTAAATTTCCCTTTCGAGATACTATCCACATACCGGTTAATGCTGTCCCTGCATATTTCTATAATACGGTAATACTCTTCAATCAGCTCATCTTCTTTTTTATTCCTGGCAGGTAAAACCGGTTTCCTGCCGAAAGTTTTTTCCTGGTACTTCAGAGAATAAATGTCGGCTCCGGCAGGCTGGTATTCCTTTCTTAGCTCTTTCTTTATAATTACAGAGGCTGCATACAGGTACAACGGCAGCTGAAGTGATATCCCCTTTTCGAGATCATCGAGGGTGGGTTTTTTGCCGCCTAATTTATAATCGATCACCTGTATTTTTTGTCCTTTGTGGTCAACATCCATCCTGTCGATTTTTCCGCGAAGCTTGATTTTGCCCGAGTAAAACGGAGCAGATTTTCTGTTATCTTCCCCTTCTTCGTTAATATTTCCGAAGGGCACTTCAAAATCGAACGGAATATAGCCATCATCCTTTTCCCTTTCCGCTGCCAGGAAATTGTAAAGGACCGATTTTTTCCTGTCGCTGTTCAATCCTTTTAATTTTTCTATTTCCAGAAAATTTACAGGAGATTTGCCGGCAAGCTCGCCGATCACACGGTCGGCACAGGTGAACATTATCTCTTCTGCTGTTCTGAAATCTTCTTGGGAGCAATTAAAGAGGACAATACCTTTTTCATTAATTGATTTATAAAATTTATATAGAATTTTATGGATAAGGCTGCCAAGTTCAAGAGATTCCATCTCTTCAGCAGGTTCTTCGGGAATGTTAAGATAGAGTATCCGCTCAAGAAAATATTTGAAAGGGCACAAGGCATATACCTCGAGCTGCGATGCTGAATATTCTTTATCAACAGCCTTTTCCAGAATATTCTTCATTTCATCTGAAAGAGCGGAATAAATATATCCGTTATAATTCGATTCCGATTCTTCATTTCTTCTTTGCTCATATATTTCAATGATTTTTTTTATCCTGCCGGCATCAGGCATACCCGGTTTACTGAAAACTTCAGGACTGCTGATATTAACTCCTGCATATTCCTGAAGTTCTTCCCGGCTGTAAACTGTATCTGAAAAGTCTTTTTCAGTTTTAACTTCCATCACGAAATGGTTCTTTAATTCAGCCAGGAAATTTGAGGGCACCAGTTCCTTGTTCTCTTCCTGAAGAGCCCTTGTAAGATATAGGCCTTTTTCCCAGGTACACAGGGATTGGTAAAAACGATATCTTTCCTCAACCTGGTGCCTCCATTCTTCCCTCAGGTATGAGCCCGAGAAAAAAATTTCAGGTGTATACCTGGTGGGCAGTTCACCATCGGTCATACCTCCTACAAAAAGATAGTCATAATTGAGTCCCCTTATTTCGTCAAGATTGGTTACCTGCACCCCGTATCCTGGTTTCTCACTAATATTGAAGCGGCTGTTATCGGCTGCTGTTCTTATCTGATCGAGAAAAAACGGCAGGGCAAATTTTTTATCAGCTCCATATTCGCTTAGAAGAAGCTGGAAAAGTTCATTGATAATATCATAAAATGAAGACAGTGCTCTTATATAAGGTTCTGTTTCACCGGAAAAGTCTATAATATTCCGGGTGATATCAAGCTGCCCTGTAATTTTTAAAAGGTTCGCGCGAAATCCGCTTATATTAAGCTTGCCGGAGAGCGGTGACAGAATTCCGTGAAGGTAATTTACTGATTCCAGCGCCCTGTTGTAGGAAATTCTTTTATTGTTAAGCGCAAAGGGTACCGCTTCGCTGATTGTATTCACCCAGTTATCATACCCTGAAATAATTTTCAGTTCTGACGCAGAAACCATCATATCAGAAAGGGAGACATCTTTAAGCTTAATATAACCACTGCTCAAAGACCGGAAAATATTTTTATAATAAAAATTATTCTCCAATATTTCCAGAAAAGTAATTATTGCAGTTACCGGACCCGAAGAGCTCAGCGGTATCCGGTCTGTGAGGTTAAAGGGAATGCCGTAGCGGGGAAATTTATCCCTTATAACAGGAGAATAATTCTGAATAAGATTAAAAACGACACATATCCTGTTGGCAGCGGTACCATTGTTCAGGAGTTGTTTTATTTCCCTGGCAATCAGTTCTACCTCTTTTTCCTTATCCAGACCCACCAGCTCCTTGATATTATAGCCGTTTTGTTTTACAGTGCGGCCCCCGTTGAAATATTCATTCCTTACCAGATCCCGAAAATTATTCGTCCCGGATTCCCGGAATTCCTTCAGTGCAGTAAATCCGCGCGCAGTAAAAAGCCTGAAGGACTCCTGCAGGTGAAGGAACAACCCCGGGTTGCTGCTGTTATAATCAAAGGCCAGAAATAATTCCGGACCTGCCGCAATTCTGTTTATAATCTCAACTTCAGGAACTGTAAACTCATCGAAGCCGTTTATTATAACCAGGTCGACTTCCGGATATACAGAGTAAAATATATCTTTAAACTCCGGCTGACTATATTTAAGAATGCCCTCATAAATATCACCCATCTCTCCCGAATTGTTTTTTCTGCATTCCTCATTATAAAGTCTGTAAATGAGGGAGATGTCGGCAGCCTTAAGTTTTTCAGAGCTTTCGAGTTTTTCTGCTTCCTTATCCAGGTGATCCGGTGTAACGGCGTGTCTTTTATATTCGCTGATTATATTTTTAATCCTTGACAAGGTACCGGATGGTACATCGGTTTTATACTGGTTAAAATATTTAAGCTGGCGGGTATTGAAGCATTTTTTAAGCAGAACCGCGGCAGCAGCTTCGCTTAGAAACTGCAGGGGCAGCGGATTTAATCCGGAATAAATTTTCCGGGAAAATGTTCCCAGGGTTTCAATGTTTATCTTGCCTGTAACTTTTCCCCCGGAAGCATAAATAAGCTCTTTCCTCAGCGATCTGCTTTTCCGGTTAGTGGGCACAATAACCAGGAGTGAAGAAAGTTTATTACTTTTTACACGATCAGCGATCAGGTCGTCGGGGTGTATATTTGTTTGTTTCTTTTTAGCAAGAATCATAGATCGAGATAAAATTTCACCAGGTAATTTAACTTATATACTTCATCAAGTCCATAGCTGAAGAAATCAGGCTGTTTTTTTATAAATGTGAAGAACCTCCCTGCCCATTCGCGGTTTAACTGAATCAATCACTTTCGAAGAAAATATCAGGTTAAGATAGGTTGAAAATATGCCGTAGGCTTCGGTAACGTTAATATTGAAAGGCGGACCGCCCAGGCGTCCGTCTACCGGAAAGAGAAGCGCAATCAATTTCCCCTCCTTTTTGAGCAGTGATGATAGTTTCCTTGCAAACTCGGTTCTTCTGTCAGGATTTATAGCACAATAAGTAGCATATTCAAAGATATAATCATATTGAGGGATCTCCTCCAGGTTGAAAATATCCTCACACAGAAAATTTACTTTCTGATCTTTTCCGGCGGCAAGCTGTTTTGCAAACATCAGCGCCTGTTCTGAAAAATCAAGTGCTGTAACATTATATCCATGCTCTGCGGCATAAACTGCATCATATCCTTTGCCGCAGCCAGGGATGAATAAACTGCCTGGTGACATAAAATCCCCCTTTTTAATAAGCGACACAAATACTGGTGTTGGTGTCTTCAGATCCCAGGCACTGCTGTTTTCAATGTATCGATTATCCCAGAACCGGGGATCATCCACCTGTGTTGACATAAATCCTTGACGAATATTGTTCTTGAATATCAGATTTTCTTAAATAAATTTGCATTAAAAGAAATTGATCATTATGAAAAAACTACTCCTGATAGCGGCCATAATAGTAATTCCGGCATTAAATGTAAATGCACAGGAAATCGGCGAACTCGCCCCCGAAAAAGAATCAGAGGTATTTCCGGATAACGCTTTCGGCCTTGATATTCTGTTCAGTGAAGGGGGATTCGGGCTTGGTACTTTTTACAGAAGAAGCATATCTCCTTCCTTTACTCTGTTCTCAGATTTTTCTATCTCTGAATCCAAGGATGAACGTGAATTTGATGTTTATGATTATTTCGGAACCCCCATTACCATTGGCAAAAAGAACAGGATATTTATTCTTCCGCTAAATGCAGGAGCTCATTACAGGCTTTTCAGGGAATCCATTACCGATAACCTTAGACCATATATAAACGCCGGAATAGGACCTACATTTACAGTAATAACGCCTTACGAACTTGAATTTTTCGAGTCCTTCGGCAAGGCTAAAATGAAACTGGCACTTGGAGGATATATAGGTTTTGGAGCAAACTTCGGATTGGATAAATCCAGTCTGATAGGTGTAAATTTAAGGTACTACTTCATTCATTTCTTCGATGAAGGTGTGGAAAGTCTTTACAACAGGTATAAAACTGATATCGGCGGATTTTTTGTAACGGTTAATCTTGGCTTAATGTATTAACACTCATATCTTCCATTTAATTGTACATCCGATAGTAAAAGTCTCCGGTACTGAAATCTTCTTTCCTTCAAGAAGTTCATTTATTGCATCCCTGAGGTAGCTGCTTTTCACTTTATCAGGCTCTTTCCAGTTGTCATCAATTTTACCATGAAAAACAAGCTTCTGTTTATCATCGATTAAAAAAATCTCCGGAGTATGCGATGCATCATAGGCGCGTGCAACTCCCTGATCTTCATCCCTCAGGTAAGGAAAATTAAATTCTCTTTCTGCAGCTCTTTTTTTCATATTGTCAAACGAGTCTTCGGGGTAGGTTTTCTCATCATTAGGATTTACTGCTACTACCCGGATTCCGCGCGGGCCGAACTCATTCTGAATCTGCTTAATCCTCTCTTCATATGCCTGGACATAGGGACAATGGTTGCAGCTGAAGATTAAAACAATCCCTTTTTTTATATATTCAGAAAGTGTATGATCCTTTCCATCAATACCCGGGAGTGTAAAATCCGGTGCCGGGCTTCCAATTTTCAATGTGGCGGTACTCATTCAAACTCCAATTGATAATCTTAATTATAGTGAATAAATTAGATAATATTTATTTTATTAAAAAATGAAAAAATCCATATTCTTCATATTATTTTCCGTTGGTCTTACTATGGCTCAAACAAGCAATTTTGCAGGTCAGCTTTATAATGGTTATGAGAATTATAAAGAATCCACCATAACAACAAAAAGAATCAGGCACAGCATTATTGTGCCGCTTATAAATAGACATAAAGAAAATCCCCTTTTTGAAATATCAACTGCCGGGGTCTCTCCCCAGGGCAGGGAAATTTACCTGATAAGTGCAGGTACAGGCAAAACCAGAATTTTTATGTGGTCACAGATGCACGGGGATGAGCCGACTGCAACAATGGCTATTTTTGATATGCTTAACTTTCTGTCAGCGAACGACCATCTGAACAATTACAGGCAAAAAATTCTTGAGAATGTTACCATATACTTTATGCCTATGGTTAATCCTGACGGGGCAGAGCTTTTCAAAAGAAGAAATTCTTTTGATATAGATATTAATAGGGATGCTTCAAGAAATACAACCCCTGAAGCCAGAACTCTGAATGATATCTTTTTATACCTTAAAGCAGATTTCGGCTTCAACCTTCACGACCAGAGTATTTACACTGCGGCAGGCAGAACACACCGGAGCGCCGCAATTTCTTTTCTTGCTCCCGCCATAAATTACGAAAAGAACGTTGACTCGGTGAGGCTTAATGCTATGCACCTGATTTCTGAACTTTATTCAATGCTGCAGGAATATATACCGGGACATATCGGCCGGTATGACGACGGCTATGAACCCCGCGCATTCGGAGATAATTTTCAGAAAATGGGTACCAGCACGATACTTGTCGAAACCGGGGGCTGGAGAAACGATCCCGAAAAACAATTCCTGAGAAAAATAAATTTTATACTCCTTAGTTCAGCAATACTTAGCATTGCAGATCAATCTTATAAAAAGACCGATGTAAATATTTACGAGCAGATACCTTACAACGAGGATGTTCTGAAAGACCTGCTGCTGAGAAATATGACTTATCGGAAAGATAGTATTGAGGTTAAAATTGATATCAGCGCAGACAGGGTCGAAAAAAGCATGGATGGAAAAATATTGTATAATTCAGTGATTGATGATGCCGGTGATCTTTCCACGCTTTACGGTTACGAGGATCACGATTTTACTGGTTATGAGATTCATCCCGGAAAAATATATGCTTCCAAAAAATCGCCCTCAGTCCTTAAAAATGATTTTATCGACAGTCTGCTGGCACAGGGTTATACAGATATATTTTATGAGGGGAAGATGAAAAGTGCGGAATATGAATTCCCTCTTAATATTACCCGAGATAAGAACTATAGGAACAATATAAGTATCGGCAGCAATGCCAGTTTTTATCTTACAAAGGATGATAAGGTTCAACTGGTTTTTGTAAACGGATTTATGTACGATGTGGAAAATAAAATCAGCTTGCTTAAAAACTCCGCTGTTAAAGGTTCAAAATGACGGGTAATACTCTGGTAAAGGAAGCCGTGAGGTATTATGATGAATTATATAACCTGTCGCTCAGGTTAACCTGCAGCTTCAGGAAGGCTGAAAAAATGCTGCAGCACATTTTAAAGGAAGCCGCAGTATTTTACGAATACCATGAGCCTGTCGATATCCGGAAATGGCTGCTGAGAATATCGCTGAACCTTTACTCCAGATTTTATACTGTAAATAATAGCGATAAAAACGATTTTATAGATTCGGCCTTTGAAAATATTCCCGGTTATATTGATAAAATCAATCTGCAGGAAACCTTCAAGCATTTGAGCGAGAAAGAAGCTCTCGGACTTTTTGCGGAAATACCATCCAAGCTGCGGGTGGTACTTGTTCTTAAGGAAGTGCTGAACATGAATTATGAAGAGATAGCAGAACTGACAGATATCCCTGCCGGAACTGTTGCAGTAAGACTGGGCAGAGCCAGAAAATTTATTTATATCAAACTAACCGGGAAAACATCCGATGCTTGACAGCTATAATATTAGAAAAGGCTTAACTGCTCTGGCAGACAACGAAGTTGAAGACGCTGTACTGAAGAATGAACTGCTGGGTTTAATATCCGGTGATAAGAGAAAAAGTTTTGAATACGAGGTGCAAAAACAGATCAGCGCAAATCTCAGGGAGAATATTATTAAGCACCCGTTGCCTTACAAACTGAACAAAAAATTAAATAAAATCCTTTCACCTACAAAGGGAGGAATAAAATGATCAGGATAAAGAATATTCTGTTGACAACCGATTTCAGTAAAATTTCGCTCGCAGCAGCACCATATGCAATAGAGCTTGCTCAGAAATACGGCGCCAAAATCCATCTGATGCATGTACAGGAGAAAGAACCTCCCATACTGGCCATACGATCTCTGGACGTTTCGGAAGAAAAGATAGCAAAAATGCTTAGCGAGGAGGCATCTGCTTCAATGAAAAAAACTGCTGAACAGATAACCGGGAAGGGATTTACCGATATCGCAACAGTAATCAAAAAAGGAATAGATTACCAGGAGATTGTTAATTACTGCAGTATGGTGCCGATCGATCTTGTTGTAATTGCCACTCATGGAAGAACCGGAATTCTGCATACATTGCTGGGAAGTGTAGCGGAAAAAGTGATAAGATACTGCAAATGTCCGGTTTTGGTTATAACGCCCGAGGATCACTCCAGAACCTGATAAGCTTGTTTTTCCCTGGCATAATTTTTATATTAGTTGTCTAAAATTAGGAATTTAATGGCCAGAATAAAAAACCTTGAATCTTTCTGCTCTTTCTGCGGTACGATTACAAAGATGGAAATATCTGGTGATTACCCAGGAAACGATCAGAAGAAATGGGTTCGCTGCAAAAA
This sequence comes from Ignavibacteriales bacterium UBA6490, assembly GCA_002435365.1. Taxonomy (GTDB): domain Bacteria; phylum Bacteroidota; class Ignavibacteria; order Ignavibacteriales; family Ignavibacteriaceae; genus UBA6490. The sequence continues at coordinate 50,897 of DJMM01000008.1, read as the reverse complement.
ATGCAAGCAAAAGATGATTATTGAGATTGCAGACTTGCCCAGAGACCTGAAAACGGTTTTGGAAGGAATTGAAAATGAGGATTGTACAGTGTATTCTCCTTCAAAATCTTTCATGGTAGGTGAACCGATTTATCACAAAGGATGGGATGATTACGGCAGAGTAACTGCCAAAGAATTACTGACAGACGGAAAAAGTGCAATTACCGTTGAATTCCAGAAGCTTGGAAACAAGAAATTAATAGAAGCATTAACAACTTAAAAATACCATTAAAGAGAGGTGAAATAGTTTGGTAGGAATTACAGTCGGGGATAATGAATCCATCGACAAAGCTCTTAAAAGATTCAAGAAAAAATATGAAAGATCCGGAGTTTTGAAGGAATTCAAGAAGAGAACCTTCTTTGTAAAACCATCGATTAAAAAAAGAATGGAAAAGATCAAAGCTACCCGAAGAGCTCACCGTATCGATTTAATGGAACAATAAAAATCATTAAAAAGATTTATTATCAAAAAAGCCGCTTTATTGCGGCTTTTTTATTGAATATCTTCCTGATGATCTTTTAACCGCCTCACCATACTCCTATCCCTCGCTAGTATCCCTCTCACCTTCTTACAACAATGAGCAATAAAAACCATATAACAGTTAGTTTTGCGATCAATAAGGCGTTTTATTCTTGAATGGATAATTATTTAGGAAAAAGTAGTTTATTTAAGGTAATCTGTGCCTCTTGATCTCCCTCTTCGCCATAATTGTAAACGGATTTGTCTTTTTTGTCTATATAAATAATTTTGGAGTGAGGCAGGATCTTTTGCAGTTCCACCTGCAGTGATCTCTCTGTCAAAATGATGATCTTCTGACATACCACAGCTTTTATATGGGCTGCGGCCCGGGCAGTTTTTTCATTTACCATCCCCAGAAGAATTATTTCCGCTTCCCAGGATGCATCCACCGCCGATTCTGCTTTCTCTGCATCTGCTTCAGGATTGAGTTTTTTTATTTCATCCAGAAATGTATCTGCTTCAAAGTTTCTTTCAGAATAAATAAGCAGTCTGCAGGTGCGGGACAATAGTCCCGCTATTTCTCTTCCGTCAAGATTATCAGTTCCAATTAATGCTAAAGTAGGTTTCATATCTTAATTCACATCTCGTACTTATTCATGTCCGCCTGCAGATATTATTTTGATTTTATAAATTGAAGATTAAGGTCAATTTCCACTTCTTTACCGACAACGGCGCTGCCGGCTTCAGTAACGGCATCCCATCTCAGGCCATAATCGAACCGGTTGATGGTTGTTTCAGCTTTAAATCCTGTCCTGGTGTTCCCGTAACCGTCCTTAATTGTTCCGCCGTATGTTACATCAAAAACCACAGGCTTAGCAATATCCCTTATTTTAAGGTATCCGTTAAGGGTATACTTATTATCAGCGACTTTCAGGAAAGAGGTACTTTTAAAAGTCATCTCGGGATATTTTTCAGAATTGAAGAAATCATCGCTCTTTAAATGAGCATCGCGTTTTTGATTATCGGTATCAATGCTGCTTATATCAATATTAAAATTTATATCCGCGTCTGTAAAATCGGGATTTGAGGATATTATGTCCCCGTTAAAGCTGTTAAACACTCCTTCAACCTCGGATATAACAAGGTATGTAACCGTAAACCTCACATTCGAATGTGTTTTATCAATGGTCCATTTTGTTTGTGCAGTTATGGCTATACTTAAAAATGCGGCAATAAATATTGTTAAAAGGGTTTTCATTTTTCATCCTTTATCATTTTTTCTGGTGGGGCAAAGTTATGCTGAAACCGGTGAAGAAAACAAAGTAAAATGTCAAGAAATATCATTGACATTAATCAATGCTATTACTGGCTGAAATTTTTTAATTGAATTAAATCCTGCTTCTGATCCTGCTTAAGGTTTCGGGAGACATTCCCAGGTAGGAGGCAATCATATGCTGCGGTACCCTGCTTACAATTTGCGGATAGGTGTCTACAAACTCCAGATATTTTTCTTCCGCACTATAGCTGATAGCCGCATGAATTCTTTTCTGATGCGCTGCTATATGCCTCTGGTTCAGGTTCTCCTGGAGTTCGTCGAAAACCTTTACACGCGAGGCAAGTTCCCTGTGATTTTTGGGGGTAATCAGCAGAAGTTCTGAATCCTCAAGTGCGTCGATATTATATTTTGAAGGATTCCGGCTGACAATGCTTTCCCTGTCCGAAATCCACCATTCTTCCGGAGCAAACTGAATAATATTTTCACTCCCTTTAGGGTCTATGCTGTAAAGCCTTAGTATGCCTTTTGAAACAAAAGCAAAATGATCGCAGATATCCCCTTCCTGAAGAAGGTATTGCTTCTTCCTGAGCTTTTTGGGGATGAAATATGTTTTAACTATTTCAAAATCCCTTTCACCGATATCTGTTTTTTCCTTCAGGTACTTATACAGAGTCTGGTACATATGCTGATGGGGAGTGGTTAAATAATTCCAATATATTACTTCAGATGAATCTTTGGTTCAGTCTGCTTCTTTTCTTTCTCGGTAAGATAGTACTTCTCAAAATGGTTTTTAATAAGATTGAAGGCTTCATCAACCGTATTGCAGAAAGAGAAAATATTAAGGTCGGATTTGCTTATCATTCCGTATTCTACAAACAGATCAAACTTCACCATATCTTTCCAGTATTTTTCATCATAAATAATCACCATGAGTTTCTTTTTGATCTTTCCGGTTTGAACAAGAGTCAGGATTTCGAACAACTCGTCCATAGTTCCGAAACCGCCAGGAAAGGCAATGAGCGCCTTGGCAAGATATGCAAACCAGAATTTGCGCATAAAGAAGTAATGAAACTCCATTCTCAGATCCTTAGGTACATATTTATTAACATACTGCTCAAACGGAATACTTATATTTAATCCAACCGAGTATCCGCCGGCAAGTTTGGCCCCTTTATTTGCAGCTTCCATAAGTCCGGGACCACCTCCGGTACAGATAATAAACCTCCGGGCATGGGTTTCAAGACTCATTGACCATTCCGTCAGGCGCCGCGACAATTCAACTGCATCTTCATAATATTTTGACAACTGCACCCTGTGCTGGGCTATCCTGAGCTTTTCGGCCAGTGCTGAAGTTGTTTTAGGGTTTATAGTTTTGAATTTATTGTATTCTGCAAGTGCATCCCTGCGCGAATACAATCTTGCGGAACCGAAAAAAACAATTGTATCAACGACCTTGTGTTTCCTGAATTTACTCTGCGGTTCAAGAAACTCGGAGAGCATTCTTATTATTCTGGCATCCGATGAATTGAGAAAATCTATATTTTCATAAGCTTTAAGCAGTGTTTTCTTTTTAGGCATATAATTCTTTTATAAACAGGAAATTTTATCTTTTCTTTTCCTGGTCAGAACCTTATTTTGTGATATAAAAATTCGGATAATTCCCGATCCTGAATAACAATTTAACAATTTATAATCAAAATAATTCTGTTTGGGCATGCTTAAAATATTTTTTACGGTTTTTCTGTTAACCTGCACTCTGCAGGCTCAAAATAATGAAATTACGGAGAGAATAAATTCATTTCTTCAAAAACTGCCATCCACCACAAAATCAAGCGTGCTTATAATGAATCCAATGGGGGAAGATACTCTGTTCTGTCTGAATCATACTCAGCCCATGATACCGGCCTCAAATACAAAATTATTTACTACTGCCGTTGCGCTTTCAGTAATGGGTGGTGATTATGAGCTTTCCACAAAAATAATGACCGGGGACCTAAACCTTTCCGACGGAATTATAAATGGTAACCTGTATATAAAGGGTTTCGGCAATTCCCTTCTGACCACGGAAGATATAAATAAAATGGCCGGTGAGTTAAAGAATATGGGCATAAAAAATATTACCGGCGATATAATAGGGGATGACACATATTTTGATGATGTTTACAGCCGGGACGACTGGATTTATGAAGAAGCGGCAAATATTCATCTTCCGCCTGTCTCGGCCCTGGTTATTGACCGCAACCGCAAGCCTGTAATTCTGACCAGAAGAAAAAGGACCAGAACTTATTTTGTAAATATTGACAATCCACCCCTCCATGCAGCACAATTATTAAAGGATGAATTAACATCCTGGGGGATTAACATTTCCGGCAAAGCAGACAAAGGAACCGTCCCGGAATCTGCAATTACTATTGCAGAAAGTTCAGTGCTGCTCAGGGATCTTTTAAAAGCAATTAATAAAAACAGCGATAATTATCTTGCAGAATGTCTTTTTAAAACCATAGGCGCAGTATCAAGCGGTGTTCAGGGTAATTCCTTCTATTCAACGCAAACCATACTTAATTATATCGAGGACCATGGCATTTATCAGAAAGGTACTGAAGTTGTTGATGGTTCCGGAATTTCAAGATATGATCAGATTACAACCGGTGCGATAGTGGGTCTGCTTGAACAGGTATATTTTGACCTCAGGATTTACGACGATTTTTATGAATCGCTTAGTATCGGCGGTGTTGACGGAACTCTCCGNNAACTCTCCGCCACAGATTCAACGGCGGTCCCGCCGATAGCAATTTCCGTGGAAAAACCGGAACATTGAACGGCGTATCTTCATTATCCGGTTATCTTGCAACCCAGAGCGGTGAGGATTTAATAATCAGTATAATGTTTGAATTTTCAAGGGGCGGAGCCGATCTTCACCGTGACGTTCAGGATATTATTGTTGAATACCTTTCCAGTTTATAACACTTCCACTTCCTAAGATGTACTTTGCCCTGGCAACAGTAGTTATTCAAATTTTGAAAGCTCCTCACTCGTTATTTCAAGATCCATCATTAATTTCCCGCCGGACGGTGCTCTCAAAATAAAAAGAAGAAATAATATTAATGAAGCAGCAGCATAAATAATCTCCCCGGTTATCATAAATGCGGTAATTGAGATTATGTTTGCGGCCTCAAGCACAGCCAGGCTTACGATCACGGAAGATCTGTAGCCTGAGATTTTATCCCGCAAAGGGAGCTTTTTAGATTTTGATATCATCAGCCTGTAAATAAATCCGGACAGAAAAATGGCAGCTAGCAAAAGAAGGGGCACCAAGTAATCAAGTATTTTTAAAAGGTCACTATCCGGCTTGAATGTTTTTTGAAGAAAGAGTGCGATAACAAAGAACAGCAGCTGTCCGGCAAGCAGCGCAAAAAATATTGTTCTCAGAAGCTTTTCCTCGTTTTGATAAAAGAACTGGTGTGTCGTATTCATATTATCCTCAGGTAATTATACAAACTTCTTCTGTTTAAGTTAAAATTTCAAGAAAGATGCTGCAAAGGTAAGCTATGTTTCTTAGATTTTCACTCTTCTGTTGTTTATATTTGGATTCGAAAAAAAGCAGATAAATGGACTTAATAAAAAAATTAAACGGAATTAAGAATAAATTTGATAAAATAAATCAGCAGCTCTCCGATCCTCAGTTTATGAACGACCGTGATAAAATGATATCATTAAGCAGGGAGAGAAGTGAACTTTCGGAAATTATGCAGGTATACGGGGAATATTCCTCGGTAATTAAAAATATCGAAGGCAATAAAGAAATTATCGGCTCCGGCGCGGATGAGGAACTGGCCTCAATGGCAAAATCAGAATTATCAGAGCTTGAGGAGAAGAAGTCCGAATTGGAAGATCAGATCAAGTTACTCCTCCTTCCCAAAGACCCGGATGATAATAAAGACGTTATTATGGAAATCAGGGCAGGCACCGGTGGTGAGGAAGCTGCTCTCTTTGCGAATGATCTTTTCAGGATGTATTCAAGGTTCTGTGAAAAAAAGAGCTGGAAAATTGAGCTTATCGATTTGAATGATACCGGAATAGGGGGTATTAAAGAAGTAGTCTTTTCGATCAGCGGAAATCACGTTTATGGCGAACTTAAATTTGAAAGCGGAGTACACCGGGTTCAGCGTGTCCCTTTTACCGAAGGAAGCGGGCGTGTACATACATCCGCAGCTTCCGTTGCAGTTTTGCCTGAAGCTGAAGATGTACAGATTGAAATTAATCCAAACGATCTGAGAATTGATATTTTCCGTTCCGGCGGTGCCGGAGGTCAGAATGTAAACAAAGTGGAAACTGCAGTAAGAATTACCCATATCCCCACCGGCATAGTAGTGCAGTGCCAGGATGAAAGATCTCAGCTTAAGAACAGGCAGAAAGCAATGAAAGTATTGAGGGCCAGATTGTACGATCTTAAAATTAAAGAACAGACAGATAGCCTCTCTGCCCAGAGAAAAACTATGGTAAAGAGCGGGGATAGAAGCGATAAAATCAGGACGTACAATTTTCCTCAAAACAGGGTGACTGATCACCGTATAGGGCTTACTTTGTATAACCTTGCAAATATTATGGAAGGCGATATTGAAGGATTAATCGAACAGCTTAAGCTTGCTGACAGAACAGAAAAACTGCAGGCCACGGAAGATTTTTAACTGGTCTCCCCGCACGTTATCGAAATCAGGCTGACATCGTCATCAAATATTGTAGAAGTAAATTCCTCAAATTCCTGCTTAATTTTTAAACTTATATCCTCGCCCGGTTTAGTGTTTGTAATAATATTATAAAGTTTGTTATAACCAAACTGCATGCCCTCTCTGTTCCGCGACTCCGTAATACCGTCAGTTACAATAAGAGCAATATCCCCATTGTTCATTTTGATGTTAAAATCCTGATATTTGCCGTCGGCAGCAAATCCGAGCAATAAACCATTTGAACTAAATTTATCGATCTTTCCTGTTACGCTGTCTTTATAAATTAGTGGAAGATCACCCGCACCGGAATATGATAAAACGGAATTCATAGTGTCGATGATAACAACAGATATTGTTGCAAACACTTCGGAGATTTTGGCATCCTGATAGACTGATTTATTTACGTTCTGCAGTATACCGGCAGGCGAATAATTTTGAGTGTTCTGCAATACCCCTCTCAACGCACTCCGCACATATCCTGCATAAGCAAATGCAAAATACCATGCTCCCCATTTCTTACCCATTACATCACCGAGAATTACTGCCGTATTGTTTCCATCCAATTTGTAATAATCAATAAAGTCCCCGCCCGGTACACCCTGGTAGGACTGGTGCCACTGTCTGATATCAAAACCATGAATAAAAGGGGTGGAATCGGGAACAACCTTTACTCTTAAGGAATCTGCGGCATGATGAAGCTCTGTTACAACTTTCTGACGCTCTTTACCGAGACTTTTGAGGATAGCTTTAACCTTTGCGACTACAACCCGGGGTCCTGCTGTTTTAACAACATAATCATTGATTCCCGCTTCAAAACCATCAAGTATTTCATCTTCTCTTCCTTTAGCAGTAAGAAAAATGAAAGGAATGTTTTTGAGGTCATGATCATTAAGAAGCATTTTACGGAAAGAAAACCCATCGACTTCAGGCATCATTATATCGGATATTATAATATCCGGGTGATATTCTTTAGCTACAGCATATCCCTCGTCGGCGCTGGTTGCAAACCTGCAATCAAAATCTGCTTTTTCAAGATTATATACAAACAACCTGACCATTGAGGGATCGTCATCCACCAGCAGTACACGCGGGGTAGGCTGGCTGAATGATTTTTCAAGGTTCTTTTTGATCCCGTACACTTTGTAGATATCAGTTCTTCTTATAAGCACCTGAATTTTAAGGATAAGTTCATTTATATCGAACGGTTTTGTTACTAAATCATCTCCTCCGGCATCAAGGGCCAGGGATTTATCTTCAATGGATGTACGGGCAGTAACAAAAATAAAGGGCAGCGCTCTGAAATTCTGATTTTCACGTACTTTCCTGCAGAATGTAAAGCCATCCATCTCTTCCATCGATACATCACACAGCACCAGGTCTATTTTTTCCCTGTTCAAATAATCGAAACCTTCCTGTGGTCCGGCGGCTGGAAATACATCATAGTTGTTTTTTGTGAGATGAAAGGCTATAAGTTTTCTAACGGTTATATCGTCATCTATAACCAGAATTGATCGTTTTAATTCAGAACTCATAAGATCCTGTTCTACATCCTGAAGCTGTCCAGGGCATCTTCCTTCTGTTCAAAGGATTCAAAAACTCTGTACATCCTGGTGAGCTCAAACATTGTATGAACTGCCGGCTGAAAACCAATAAGGCGAAGGTCTCCTCCGAGGGTTGTCATTTTTTTTAGAGAAACAACAAGTGCACCAAGAAAAGTGGAGTCGATAAACTCACAGTCCGACAGATCAATAATAATTTTTCTCCATCCCTGGTTTATATCTTCAAGCAGTCTTCGTTTAAATTCCTCTGCTTCTTTTAGTGTGGCCCTGGAAAGGTTTACAACTTCAACTAATATATCGCCATGTTCTTCGCGAATAAAATCCATTTTATTTCTCCGTTTTTATCTATTTGGTTACCGGATTATCAATTCCGTACTTTTCCATCAGCCGGTATATGGTTGCTCTACCAAGCTGAAGTTTCCTTGCAGCCTCAACTATATTACCGCCGGATATTTTCAGAGCGTGCCTTATGGCTTCCTCCTTCAGTTTTTCGAACGGTACTACATTATCATCTTCGAAAAGACTGCCGGTACTTTCCGGGACATAAAAATGACCGGTTGATTTAATATGTGGGGGAAAATCTTCAATATCCACAAATTCTTTTTCTGCAAGAATAACGCACCTTTCAATTGTATTTTCCATTTCTCTTACATTTCCAGGCCAGTGATACTCATATATCAGTTTCAGCGCTTTTTTAGAAAATCCTTTTATTTCCTTGCTGAATTTCTGCTTTGATGACTGAAGGAAATGGTTTGCAAGTACGAGTACATCACTTTTTCTCTGGCGCAGCGGCGGAATATAAATGGGAAAGGAATTAAGCCTGTAGTACAAATCTTCCCTGAATTCCTTCTTTTCAACAGCTTCCCGCAAATCGCGGTTGGTAGCAGATATTATCCTTACATCAGTTTTTATTAGTTCGATTCCTCCCACTCTCTCAAATGCTTTCTCCTGAATAACTCTTAACAGTTTTGCCTGGAGCAGCATTTCAAGCTCACCCACTTCATCCAGAAAAAGTGTACCTTCATTTGCAAGTTCAAATTTACCCAGCTTCCTTTGATGAGCACCGGTGAATGAACCCTTCTCATGTCCGAATAATTCACTTTCCAGAAGTTCCCGGGGTATAGATGCACAGTTAACCACTATAAATGGCTTTTCTTTTCTTCTTCCGTTGTAGTGAATAGCTCTTGCTACCAGTTCCTTGCCGGTTCCGCTTTCGCCATGAATCAAAACTGTAATTTCGTTATTCAGCACTTTGCTGATAAGCTTAAATACGTCCTGCATTTTACCGTCAGCCGATATGATATTATCAAAGCTGAAACGGGACTTCTGTTCTTCCTTAAGATGCTGTAATTCTTTAACAAGCTCATAAGTCTTAATGGCATTCTTTACCGCCGGTTCAAGTTTCTGCTGATCGATCGGTTTGGAGAAATAATCGAAGGCTCCGATTCTCAGAGAGTCAACCGCTACATCGATACTTCCCTGTGCCGAGAGCATTATCACAGGAAGCTCCGGATCGTATGCTTTAATCCTTTTAAGAGTCTCAATACCATCCATCCCCGGAAGCATTATGTCAAGCAGGATCAGATCCGGATTTAATGTAAGCTTTTTGATAACATCTTCACCGCTGCTGAATATTTCCACTTCATATTTCCACTTCTCTTTCAGCCAGTAAGAGAGAAGTTTTGCGATAGAAGGTTCATCATCTATAATGTAAACTAGTTTACTCACAGGTTGCCCTCTGATTTATTTTGATAAGGTAATTTAATGACGAAAGTCGTCCCTTTATTAATTTCACTATGAACAAGGATTAATCCTCTGTGCAAATCTATGATTTGTTTAACAAAAACCAAGCCTAAACCCGAATGAGGTACAACTGTAGCAGCATGTCCGGCAGTATAAAACTTCTGAAATATCTGTGGAATATCCTTTTCAGGGATTCCCGCCCCGGTATCACTGATAATAATCTCTGCTTCCTTTATCATTTTATGCAACAGAAGCTTAATTCTACCGTTAACAGGTGTAAAATTTACCGCATTATTCAGTAGACCATCAAACACATTTACCAGTTTTTCCCTGTCACCGCTGATAATAATATCTTCATCAGGATATTCAAATGTAAAATTAAGGTTCTTCTTGCTGAAATAATCCCTGTTCAGGTCAACTGCTTCATTTAGGATAGAAAGTAAACTAACATCAGTTTTAACAAGATTTACTTTACCGGATTCCATTCTTGAAATTTCAAGAATTTCGTTAATCAGCCTGGCAAGCCTCTTCCCTTCAGTTAAGATAATACCGTTAAATTCATCCCTCATCTCCGGTGACATTTCAGGATCAGACATTATTGTTTCAGAAAATCCAATAATTGATGCCAGCGGTGTGCGCAGCTCATGTGAGATATTTGAAATAAATTCGTTTTTCAGCTTGTTCAGTTCTTCCAGAACAGATTTATCCTGTTTCCACCTGGCCCTCTCAATGGAAATCATCCTGGCAGCTTCTATTAAACGGGATTCGAGCTCTGATATCTTGGATTCGTTCCTTATCTTTAATGATATATTCCTTGCAATCCCCCCTATGCCTGTAACCTGATTTCCATCTGAAAATTTCTTAATGGTTATATTATAAGAGTATTTGTTGCCCAGCCTTGATTTTAAAACCGCATCAAACCTGAGCCAGTCTTCACCTGAAATCAATTCGCTGAAAAGTTTTACCGTCTTATCGTAATGAATCTCATCCAGCAGTGAAAAAAAATGCTGACCGGTCAAATCGGAAGAGTCGTAATCAAGATTCAATGCACCAAGTTTATTGAGCTTTATGAACCTGCCCTCCGGATCAAGAAAAAATATAAGATCATCTGAAAGATCCAGAAGTGCATCAATTTCAGACAGTGTTATATCAAGTTGTTTTTGATTGTTGCTGTTCAATAGATAAACGAAAGATATTTGTTTGTGGAAAATATTTAGTTTATTTTACTAAATCAATCAGTTGGGGGCTTTTGCCGGTTGTTTTCTTTCCTTAATTCCTCAAAATAGCTTCTTATCAGGCTTTCATAATCTTTTTTGTATCCTTCATCAAAAGATCTGTTCAATTCGTCTTTCAGTTTTTCCTCCTGACGGTCTCCATAGTTCAGACCGGAGGGTGATTTCCTTACCACGTTTTCTCCGCTGAATGATTCCCTCTGCTTTTCAAAATCACGTTCATTCAACGACCTTTGCGCGTCCAGCAGCCTTGATAATATTCTTTCCTGTTTCTGTACCAGGTTGTCGTCCAGCTGCCCGGTATCCATATCAGAGATTACTTCTTCCATCTGTTTCACAATATTCTCAAGATTTGAGGGTATCTTTTTAGACTCACCTGAAAGTTTTGCTTCGCGGTTAAGTTCTTCAAGAGATTTTTTTATAAGTTCCTGCTGCTCCTGGATTCTCCTCAGTTCCGCCTGCTCAGAAAGAGATAATTGTCCCTGGTTCCCCTGCATCATTTTCTGCGTCAGATTATTTAATCCCATCTGCTGCTGTGCCATCTGTCCAAGCTGCTGCATTAAGGACATTCCACCCCCTCCACCGGCCTGCATCATTGCTTCCATAGAACTCTGCATTGATGATGCTGCTTCATTTAGGGATTTCATGGCATCCTGCTGGGAATTTGCTGCCAGGCTGCCGTTTTTTGATTGAATTGCCTGAGTGGATTTAGTCATTTCCCTCTTAGCATCTCCTAATGCTTTCCCCATCTCCGGTGTAACGGCAAAGGTTTTCTGGGATAATTCGCCGAGCTGCCTGATAAGGTTATCTAGATTTCTCTGCAGGTTTGTCTGTTTTTCGGCATTCCGGCTCGACGGCGAATCGTTAAAATTCATACTTTCCTTTATCAGCTCTTCCTGCTTCTTGGAAAGTGTAATAAGGTTTTCAAGAATTCTCATCATATCGGAAAAAACCTGCATCTGGCTCTGCTGCTGAAGCTGCTGCTGAAGCTGCTGCATTTCCTCAGCAAAATTTTTCATGTTCTTTGATAACTGCGACTGTTTCTGCCGGGCCTGTTGCATAAGATTCTGTTTTAGATTTTCTAATGCCTCACTGCTGAGCTTCTCATTCTCCTGCTTATTAAATTCCTCAGAAATTTTTTCCATCTCATCCTTCGGCATATCATCCAGACCTTCCATCTCATCCAGAAGCTTTTCCATCTCCTTTTCAATGTTTTTCATTTCTGCTGTCATATTCTCCTGCTTCCGGAGAGAGTTCTGTGAAGGATTACTTTCCTTCATAATATCTTCAAGATTTTTATCAACTTCCCCGGACCTTTTAACAAGCTCTTCTACTTTCTGTTCAATTCTTACCCTCTTTAGCAGATTAATGGTACGTTCGATGCCCTTTCTTAAATTCTCTTCATTGACTTTAAGATTTTCAAAAGAATCCATGGCTGATTTTCTGTCCATCTTTTCGAGCAGATTTCTCAGCTGATCCATTGCTTTCTTAAATTCATCGCCGGATAATTCTTCAAATAGTTTCTGAAGCTCCATATATTTCTCAAGCGTCTCTTTTGACAACAGATTATTCTTCTGCAGATCTTTCCGTAACTCGTTCATATCCTCTGCTGATTTCTGCAGCTTATCCTGAAGCTGTTCAAATTTATCGAGAGCATTCTCGATCTTTTCTTTTTCCTCCCAGCTGAGTTCCTTTTTATCCTGCTTCAGATCATTGCTGATTTTATCGAGGGTCTTTTTCAGTTCCTCCGCCTCTTTTAGAGTCTTTTCAAGATCGTTCGCAACCTGGCTGTGCTTTTGGTCTGCCTGTACCAGAATTTCATCAAGAGATGGAATTCTTATTTTAAATTCAGGAGACCGTGACGATTTAGGCCCCGACACCCTGTCGTTATCAGACACCTCAGCATAATAAGAGACAACATCGTCCGTGGCCAGATTTAAGGATGACAGATTCCATATATATGAGATTTCGGCCTCCTTTTGTCTCTCCGGAATTGCAAGTTCAAAAACCGAATAATCCTTATGCGGTTTTTCGTAACGGGATTCCGAAAGTCTGTATCTAACCAGCAGCCTCGAAAATCCGAAGTCGTCAGATATTTTGATTCCCAGCGGCAGACGATTATCGTTAGCAAGATCAACATCAGCACCCGGTTCCGTAAATTCAATCTGCGGATATTCATCCTCCAGCAGGGTTATCTTATATGTTACGGGCGATTCATTCGGACTACCTGCAGCATCGGCAAGATGAATCCTGTATTCCGTCTCATTATTAAGTATAAATCTTCCGGAAGCTGACGAATAACGCACCTCAAGATTTTTTACAACTGAGTCACCGAAACTGAGTTCCGCTTTCCGCAGCTCTTTATTTGAACTTATCCTGATGTAAGCCCGGCTGCCCATAATCGCAGAGATATTTCCATTGTCTGTTTGTGTGATTTCAGGAAGACCAGTATATGCAGGGGGAGTTACTGTTATTTCAAGATTTTTTATCAGCGGTTTATCCGAAACCTCTATGCGGTATATCCTGCTGCTTATATCACCGGAATATGCATAATAATCAACCGAACTTCTGATGGAATTTATAGTGTATTCAAATACTCCTGAAGAATCGGCTGTCAGGCGTTCCGGTTTAAAATCTGTCTGCGCCTCCGATTTTACTGCAGCATATACCTCTTTCGGAATAATTCCCGATGCTGTTATTTTAACCGTAATATTATCGCCCTTTGAAGCTTGCGCATCACCGGGAAATACATTAAGCACAAATTCAGGGGGCGGAATAAAATCCTGACTGAAGTTATAAAGCCTGGAGGAAGCAGACGCTAAACCGGGTACTAAAACTATAAGCATCAGCATCAGCAGTAACACACCGGCAGCATATAATATCATCGACTTCACTTTTCTGAAGTCAATTACTTCCTCAAACCGCAGTTCCTCAGATTTAAAATATATTCTCCGGAAAGCCGCATCAATTAATTCAGAAGAATAACCGGAGCCGTATGATCCGGAAACCAGCTGCATGGCATTTAAAAGCTCATCCTTTAATGATGGAAAATATGAACCGACTTCTGCAGCCTCACTGAAATAATCGGTCCGTCTGAAAAATCTGAAATACTTAAGCAGCGGAACTGCAACAAGGTATGCTGCAGATCCCACTACTGAAAGAACAAAAAGGAAAAAAAGTACGGTTCTTACCCCGGAACTGAAATGAAACAGAGATTCGGCAAGCGTAATAACAAAGAAAACGGAGCTGCATAACAAAACTGTTATAAGTGCTCCTTTATAAGCCATAAAAACCTGCCCGCGTTTGGTTTTGCGTTCAAGCTTTTTAATAATTTCCTTATATAAAACCGATTCACTCATTCAGATAATGCCCATACCACAATGTTTGTTCCGAATTTCAATGCCTCCTCCCTTTTGGCAGGAGGATCATTATGCACCTCCGGATCAGCCCATCCGTCACTTGGATTAGATTCAAATGTATAATATACCGCCAGCTTATCACCGATAAAAATTCCAAAACCCTGGGGCGGTTTTTCATCATGCCGGTGTGTTTTCGGCGGTCCGTTCCTGAAATCATATAAAATATTATAAATACCGTAAGTGAAGGGAAGCTCCATAAAATCACGTTCCGGGAAAACTTTTTTCATCTCTTTTCTTAATGCTTTGTCAAGCCCATAATCGTCGTCGATAAAAAGGAATCCCCCGTTCTCAAGATATTTCCTCAGACGCTGCGCTTCCGAACCTGAAAAAACAACATTCCCATGACCGGTCATAAATAAAAAAGGATATGAGAATATTTCATCAGTAGAAAGATCCACAAATTTATATTCCGGGCTTACTTTAATATTTGTATTTGCACCAACAAATTTTAACAGGTTTATTTCCGCGGACGGATCGTTATACCAGTCCCCCCCGCCGTTGTATTTTAACCGGGCAATTTGGAAAGCACCTGCCTCCTGGGCAAATAAATTACTACAAAGACAAACAGCCACCGCCAGACATGTTAATTTCATTTTCATACTAAAAATATATTGACGAAGGTAAGAAATTTCAATCTATAAACAAGGGACATCACCAGGGTCACAGCAGATTTCAGCCGTTTATCATCCTTTTTATTTTTTCTGCATTCCCTTTGCTCGCCCTGTATATGATATGTATAAAATCATCATCATATTTTGTGGATATTACGTCCGCCAGTGAATGGATCATTGCTGCCTTTTTGGAATCAGAGAGTTCAAGATCAATCTGTTCCTCTATAAAAGAATCACTCCAGTATTGAATGATCCTCTCTTTGAGCCTGTTAATATTTATTCCCCGCGCAGCAGAGAGGGGGATGCTTCCTTTGTACTTGTTTGAAATGTAATTAAGCAGGTTCCGGTTTTTCAGTATATCTATTTTATTGAAGACCTTAATTTCATATTTGTCGCTGCAGCCAAGATCATTCAGTGTATCGTTCACCACCTGAATATGATCCTCAAAATAAGGATGTGTAACATCAATAACATGAATTATAAGATCCGCAAAGCGCACTTCGTTAAGAGTGCTCTTAAAGGAAGCTACAAGATTTGCCGGCAGTTTTCTTATAAATCCCACGGTATCGCTGAGAAGCATTCCTGCATCATTCAGGTTAAGCAGACGGGTGGTGGAATCGAGTGTCGCAAAAAGCTTGTCTTCAGCGAATACTTCGGAGCTTGTAAGTGTATTGAAGAGCGTGGATTTTCCGGCATTGGTATATCCCGCCAGGGAAATCCTGAGAAAATTTTCCCTTTTCTTTCCCTGGGTTTCCCTCTGTGATTCAATTTTTTTCAATTTTTCTTTAAGGTGACTTATCCTGTTCCTGATTAAACGGCGGTCGGATTCAATCTGTGTTTCACCGGGACCCTTGGTTCGAATGCCTCCGTACTGCTTTGAAAGATGTGTCCATGCCCTGGTTAATCTCGGCAAAAGATACTGCAGCTGCGCAAGCTCAACCTGGGTTTTTGATTCCTTTGTTCTGGCACGCTGTGCGAAGATATCAAGAATTAATCCTGTCCTGTCCACTATTTTTCTTTTAATAAGATTTTCAAGGTTCCTCAGCTGAGTGGGGGAAAGTTCATCATCAAATATAAGTATTTCTATTTCGTTCTGTTCAGCAAAGAATTTAAGTTCCTCAGCTTTTCCCCTGCCCACATAAAAAGCGGGATCGGCTGTAGCACGGTCCTGGATAACTTTCATTATTGTTTCGGCGCCTGCCGTAAAAGCAAGTTCTTCAAGCTCGGAAAGATGTTCTTCAGTAATTTCCCTGGTAGTATCCCCGGTATTTAATGCAATAAGAATGGCGCGTTCGGTCCTTTTTCCCGGAATGTCGATCATCTTGTAATTTAACTGCTCCTGTTTATTTCTGTCAGATCTTTTTTCATGCTGCGCGCAACTGTCATCTCAACGAGTGCAAACATCAGGGCAATTACAGCAAATATTTTCCAGAGCTCCGATCCAAAACGGGCCTGAAGAATTTCTCCGGAAGGATCACCGCCAGGATCAATATTTACATAATCACCCTTAAAACTGATGCTTTCCAGGTATTCATTGAACTCATCTGCAGGCATATATTTCATAATCGATTCTGCCGGATCTGTATTGACCTGAAATTTGCCGATGACATCATCATTGCTGCTTACCGTATAAATTCCTGCTTCCGCTGTCCTCCGGTAATTTACAAAATTTTCACCTGAAGTATTGACTGCTGATGATGACCCGTCCGGATCTGCAATTTTTACGTGCGGAACAGACCTGCCGGATAAATTGATTATGGCCAGGCCCCCTGCATAAAGATCTTCAAATTCCTTTTGTGGTTCAGATAAATAAAGAACGGTTTTATATATTAATAAAGGAAATATGCCTTTCAGCGGAAGGTTATTCCACCCCGGGTATGGGAGTGAACTATAAACAATAATCCTCCCTTTACCTTTAGAATATTCGCTCAAAAAGGAGGAGCCGTCAAGCAGACTAATGATATTTCTCCCCTTTCCTGAGGGGATTATTTTATAATTATAAAATATGTCGGGACTCTCGATTCTTTTCTTATCCTTAACAAAAATATCCGAAAACAACGGGTGTCCGAAATCAATTTCGCTGAAACGGTTTGATGCAGCCGGTTCACCTGTTTTTCCGATTATACCTTCTGCTTCAGGAAGCGATAAGGCAGCCAATATATTATTAAAATTTTGCAGAGTCGAAGTAGATGAGGGAAACAAAACAACACCTCCTCCGTTTTCAGCGAAGGTCTTTATTTTATCAATTCCGTTCACATTTCCTGAACCCGAACATAAGACAAGGAATTTAACGGATGACATATTAAAGGATGGTATCTGTGAAATATTTGCAGAGTTTATTTTAAGTGGATTGTTTTCACCCGCAGCTTTTAAAGCCAGGTCAATAAACCTGATATCGTCTTTACTTTCATAAAATATAATGCCCGGAATTTCAGAAGGTACATAAATACTTAAAAATCTTTTATTGTCCTGCAGTATCTCATCATCTTCAATTTCACAGAAGAAGTCATTATACCCTGTTCTTTTCAGATTTGCTTCAATATTTACTGTCACGGTTGCACCGGAAGGGATGTCAACACTCTTTTGTCCGCTGCGTTCACTGTTCATGAAAAGCGAAAGCACCAGGTCATTTACCGGGCTGCTGCTGTAATTTGCGATTGTAACATCAAACAAAACCGGTTTGTTTTTTTCGAAGATGCGGGTCTGCACTCTGAAATCTGTAACAGCGGTATTATAAATTTCCTTTCCGGAATAATTAAATCCGTACAGCTTAACTCCCGGATGGAATACTTCCGAGAAATCTGATAAATTACCCTCTTCCGCAATCCTGTTCTGCTGAAAATCGCTTAACAAATAAATCTCTTTATTAAAATTCTTTGAAGCTGATATGATCCCGGCGCTTTTTGCAACGGCATCATGAATATAGCCGCTTGCAAAAGATACTTCCACCCGTTCAATCCTCTTTAAGAATTCCACCAGATTAGTGGTAACCGATTCCTGACCGGAAATTCCTTCTGAGACCAGTATAAGTGCAGCTTCATCCCCTTCCTGCATTTTATACACCAGTTGTTTAATGGTCTCCTTTGCCTGGTTTAAATAGGAGCCCCGACTACCGATTGCCGCCATGCTGAAAGTATCATCCAATATGAAAACGGCGGTAGTTTTCGCAGCGGAGGCAGTCCCTCCAATCGATGTACCTCTTAGAGCGGGGCGGGCGAATGCGAATACTATGGCGAGTATTATTATCACACGCATCACCAGCAGAAGCCACTGTTTAAGTCTGACTTTCCGGATCTTGTTCTTCTGCAGTTCTTTCAGGAATATGAGAGTGCTGAAATCAATTTTTTTCAGTTTCCTGAGGTTCAGCAGATGAATAAGTACCGGTATCGAGGCTGCAAGCAGACCAAATAGTACAGCGGGATTAAGAAATGTCATTTAATTTAATTGCTTCCATTATAAGCGCTAAAATAACGCAGATAATGGCAATTATAAAGTGCAGAATGAAGTATTATAGCAAATTTCAGAATAACGGGTTTTCAAGCCTCCGGCAGCCCTGTTATCCTAGAGAAGAAATATCGATGATTATTTATTAATAAACAGATTGCTAGTATTAACTATAATTTTCTTGCTTTATACTTTATTATTTCTTAATATGTAATAAATGTTTCAATTTTCTTCATAATTGTAATATATATTACAGATGAATAATGATCGGCTGATTGAGTTATTTATAAAAACGGCTAAAATAGAAGCATTATCAGGTAAGGAAAAACCACTCTCTGATTTTATTAGAGAATTCCTTTCTGAATACTCTCTTAATGTAGTAGAAGATAATTCAGCCGCCAGATCGCAGAGTAATTCTGGTAATATAATTTGTAGCAAAGGGGACGGCGGCGATATTTTGCTACTCTCTCATATGGATACCGCAAGAACAACCAGGGATGTTAAGCCTGTAATTAAATCAGATAGGATAACATCAGGGGGAGATACTGTCCTGGGTGTAGATAATCGTGCCGGAATAGCAGTACTGCTGTTCACAATTGAAAAACTTCACAAGGAAAGAATCAATCATAAAGATTTTACTATTGCGTTTACTACCTGTGAGGAAACGACTTTAATGGGTTCGAAAAATCTTCAGATCAATGGTAAAATCAAAAAAGGATTCGTCTTCGATAGTGCATTCAGACCCGGAACATTCATAAATAGTGCTTGCGGATCGATGGGGTTCGAAGTCAAAGTTAAAGGTAAAGCAACACATTCGGCACTTGCCCCGGAAAAAGGTATTAACGCAATCGAAATAGCTGCAAAAGCTATCAGTCAGATAAAACAGGGCAAAATTGATCCCGAAACCACTGTTAATTTAGGAACAATAAAAGGTGGTTCTGCCGTTAACGTCATTCCTGATCTTGTAGATATTAGCGGTGAGGTAAGATCTTTTAACACTGATAAAGTTCTGAATATTATTGAGAACATAAAAACGATTTTTGAAACCGAAGCAAAGAAACCCGGTGCAACCTCAGAATTCATATCTATCTGGGATTTTATGCCTTACCAAATAACTGAGGAAGATGATTTATTCAGGGAAACATACAAAATATTAACAAAAGTGGGCCTAAACCCAAAGCCCGTATCGTCTTTAAGCGGAAGTGATGCCAACTCCCTTAATAGTATGGGAATCCAGGCAATCAATTTGGGGATCGGAGCACAAAATCCTCATTCAAATGATGAATTTATATTACTTGAGGATCTTAATAAAACAGCTGAGATAGCTTTGGAATTATTGAAATTAAACTAAAATAATACAATGAAAAAAATTATAACGGCAGCATTCCTGATATTCCTCATCACCTCACTGTCTGCACAAGAAAAAGGTCATTTAGTAATAATTGGAGGCGGAAACAGACCTGATTATGTAACACAAAAGATTATTGAGCTGGCTGGCGGAACTGATGCAAAAATTCTGGTGATTCCCAATGCAAGTTCTGATCCGGTAGAATCGGGCGAAAATTGTGTAAATGAGTTTATGAGCGCAGGGTGCACAAATGTGAGTTATCTTTATTGTACCCGGGATCAGGCCGATCTGGATTCCATTGTTAAAAAACTGGACGGTGTAACAGGAATCTATTTTGGTGGCGGAGACCAGGCTTTTCTGACCCGTGACCTGTTAGGCACCAAACTTCTTAATACCATAAAAAAAATATACCGGGGTGGCGGTTTAATAAGCGGTACCAGCGCCGGAGCAGCAGTAATGAGCAGGGTTATGATAACCGGTAATGAACTAAAAAACAGGGACTCCGCAAATATCTTTAAAACAATAGAAGCTGGAAATGTTGAGCATACTGAAGGATTTGGTTTTATTGAAAATGCAATAATAGATCAGCATTTTATAAAGAGAAAAAGGCTTAACCGGCTTATTTCGAAGGTTCTTGAAAATCCCGAGTTAACCGGGATTGGTATTGATGAATCTACCTGCATAATAATCAAACCGGATAACACCTTTGAGGTACTGGGTGAAAATCAGGTTGTAATCTTTGATCCGCTTAATACTTCAGATATAAAGAAGAATGGCGAGGGTAAATTTGGTGTCCGCAATCTGCAGATGGATATTCTGCTTTCAGGGGATAAATATGATATTAACAAACATTCAGTAATAGAATGAAACTTGGAAAAATAAAATCTCCAAATACCTACTTCCTGTTGTTCAGTTTATTGTTCGTGACAGCTATTCTAACCTGGATTATACCCGGCGGTGAGTATGAGAGGATAGTTGTAAATGGAAAGGAAATGGTCGACGGAGATTCTTTCAGGTTTATCGACAGTAAGCCGCAGGGAATTGCGGATATTTTAATGTCACCTGCAAAAGGATTTGTGGATGCTGCGTTAATAATTGGTTTTGTGCTTTTGATTGGCGGTGCATTTGGAGTATTTAAAAAAACTGCAGCAGTTGATTCAACTATTATGTCTATTGCTAAAGCACATGGAAAATCCAGGGTTTTAAGAGTCTTGCTCATTCCGGTACTGATGATATTGTTTTCTCTGGCGGGGGCAATATTTGGTATGAGCGAGGAAGTTATTCCCTTCATCCTGGTTTTTGTACCGATGGCCTTAATTCTGGGCTATGACACCATAACCGGTGTTGCAATACCGTTCGTTGCCGCCGGTGCTGGTTTTGCCGGAGCATTTCTCAATCCTTTCACTGTGGGAATAGCTCAAAATATTGCGCAGCTGCCATTGTTTTCCGGAATTGTCTATAGAATTATTTGCTGGTTGTTTATTACTTCGGTGACAATATTCTTTGTTGTAAGGTATGCTAACAAAGTGAAAAGGAACCCTGAGTTAAGTTTAACATATGAGCAGGATAAGCAAAAAAGAAAAGAAATTAATCTATCAGACATTGAAAATCACAAAGGAATTTCAACCAATCATAAATTAGTTTTAATAACTTTTGTTTTAGGCATACTGGTACTTATTTACGGGGTCCTTTCTTTCGGATGGTATATAGAAGAGATTTCCGCAGTTTTTCTTGTACTTGGTATTCTGGTGGGAATAGTGGGCAGGTTATCAATAAAGGAAATTACCGATTCATTCATTTCCGGAGCAAAAGACCTGGTTGGTACGGCACTTGTAATTGCTCTTGCCAGGGGCATCCTGATCTTATCCCAAGACGGAAAAATAATTGATACCATGCTTTATAGCCTCTCACAGCCCATATCCGCAATGCACCCGATAGTATCTTCTCAGGCAATGTTCCTGGTTCAGACCTTAATTAACTTTTTTGTTCCATCGGGAAGCGGACAGGCAGTTCTTACAATGCCCATTATGGCACCGCTGTCCGATATAGTAAATGTAACCAGACAGACTGCTGTTCTTGCCTTTCAGTTCGGAGATGGTTTCAGTAATATGATCATTCCTACTTCCGCTGTTACCATGGGTGTTTTAACTTTGGCTGATATTCCATGGGAGAAATGGGCAAGATGGATTCTTCCGCTTGAAATAATTTTTCTTATTATAGGTTTATTGCTGCTTATTCCGCCTTACTTTATAAGTTGGCAATGAGATTGGAAATAATAATTATTAATCATTCACTAATTTGAGAGGTGTGCCATGAAAAGGTTTGTGTTCGCAGGAGTAGTGATTTTAACTTTCCTGAACCTCAACAAACCAGCATTCGGTCAGGGTGAGGTTGATCTGTATCTTGATGAGATTAATATTTTCGTAAATAAGTGGGGTAAGATTTCACTCTATACCCTGCCCGACACTATCCGGCAAATTTACCAGGTGTCTATCCTGGTGGGAACGGGACCAACTACCGTATTTGATTATTATAATGATGCTGATCCTGAAGACTCTACTGAATTACTTTCCAATCCGACATTCGGCGAGTTTGAAATTTACGGCAGTTATGGCAATAACTACTCCGGAGCTCCCCCCGATGTGCTGGAAAAACAAAATATTTACTGCTGGCAGAATCAAAACTCTTTTATAGTTAAATACACGGTTATTAACCGGGAGTCGGGTTCTATTGAGGCTGTTTTTGGTCACGAGTTAGTGCCTGAAATTTCAGGCGAATACATAGGGGGGGATACAGTGAATTATTCGTCACTCAGCAAAATTATTTCTGTTAGGAAGGGAGAATCAGTAGGATTCAAGTCTTTATCCGATAATTTTAAATCTTTAAAAGCCCGTGTCTGGAACGGCGATTTCAGAGTAGACACTTCATATTCTCAATGGTTAGCATATAACTCAGTTGATACTCTGTTCATCACTGACCCAAACGATCCCAATGTTGATAGTCCATGGCTGATACCCGCATATAATTCTGTAACGATTGCCCCGAGCGATTCTATAATTGTCTATTTTGCAATTGCCTATGGTATCAATGAAGCCGCGATGTTAGCAAGCATGGACCAGGCTCAGCAAAAGTACAATGAGTTAACCGATGTTGAGTCGGAATCAGCCGATATTCCCACGGATTTTGTACTGGAGCAGAACTATCCCAACCCGTTTAATCCCACTTCTGTCATACAGTTCAGTATTGCAGAGACCGGTTTCGTTTCGTTAAAGATTTATGATGTACTGGGGAATGAGATTGCCGATCTTCTCCACGGGAATATGCAGGCAGGAAGTCATACTGTTACATTCAATGCCGGTGATCTTCCCAGCGGAATTTATTTCTACCAGCTGACAAGCGGAAGTTTCTCTGAAACTAAAAAAATGAATTTACTCAAATAAATAAAGGAGACTCAACATGAAAAAACTTTTTATAGTCGTTTTTATTCTTCTGATTGCTGCGACTGACCATTTTACTCAAAGCTTTTATACCGGAGCAATCGGTGTTACTCAAAGTAACGGCGGAAGAACCAGAATCTTTTCTGATAACCTGACCACCCGCCAGATCGACCGCACCTCCATCCTGGTAGGTGTAAGTTCAACAGCTGTTTTTGATTATGACCAGGATCAGCAGGGAATAGTAAATGCAGCTACGGTTGGGAGTCCTCAGCTCAGCGATTTCGAGGTAACCAGTACTATTGATAATACCTATAATAATCCTCCTCTCCCGCCAAACGTTGAAGCAAAAATTCGTCTTTTCGGCTGGACAAACGGGGCTTATATCCTTGCCAAGATTAACGTGAAGAACCGGGAAGCCTCCCCGATAAACGCAGCAATTGGCTTCGAGTTTATTCCCCAAAATGACGGAGCATATGGAGGAGAAACAGTACAGTGGAATGCAGCTTCCCAGATTCTAACCACAAATAAGGTAAAATGGGTAGGCTATAAAATATTTTCCGGCGCACAAGTTTCGTGTAAAATAATCCCCTGGGTGTCCGGTTTTGCTAATGATGCATTTTTCTACTCAGCTATGACTCAAAACAGTTTCGACCCACCTCTTACAGCCGGTCCTGACGGAGCTGTGGGTGTTTCAGCTCAGGCTCCGGTTACAATAGCAGCCGGTGACTCCGTCAATTTCTGGTACGGAATTGCATTAGGCGATGACCTGAATGGGGTTGTGGCGAATATGAATTTGTGCCATGCCAAATATCTGGTTACTGTGCCGGTTGAATTCACTTCATTCACTGCTGTGCCGGCGGGAAATATGGTTAATATCAACTGGTCCACCGCAACTGAAACTAATAATCAGGCATTCGAGCTTGAAAGAAGAACTAATGAGAATCCGGAGTGGGTGGTAATTGGGTTTAAGAATGGTGCCGGAACAACTACCCAGCCGCAGAGCTATTCGCTGTCTGATAATATTTCAGCTTTAAATTCTGAGAAAATCTATTACCGGTTGAAACAGATAGATTTCAACGGAAACTATAGCTATTCAAATGAAATAGAAATAGATAACCTGTATGCTCCCGAAGTATACCTGCTGGCTCAGAACTACCCGAATCCGTTCAACCCGGCTACCAGTATTTCCTTCGGAATTCCGGAAAAGTCTAATGTAATGCTCAGGGTTTACAATACAATCGGTGAGGAAGTAGCTCTGATTGCAGCAGGAGTATTTGAGGCAGGAACTTACAACTTTAACTTTGATGCTTCAAATCTTCCGTCAGGTAATTACATTTATGTTCTTCAGACTGATAAGACAGTCATATCCAAAAAAATGACCTTACTGAAGTAATAAATTTCATAATGTCAGCCCGGAACATTTGCCGGGCTGACATTAATTTCAATGTGGTATGGACAAGTATAAAAAGATAAAGGATCTAATTCAGAAGAATTATGGAATTCTTTCTAGGAATAATAAGAAACTGGCGGATTTCTTTGTCGACAATCTGGACAGGATTTCATTCCTGACGGTGAAGGATATATCCGATAGTACCGGCATAAGTGTTGCTTCGGTAATCAGGTTCGCTCAGCGTATCGGATTTGGCGGTTTCAGTGAATTAAGGGAAGCCGTTGTTGAATCATTCCAGGCCAGACTCAGCGAAAAAGAGATATTCCCCCTCTTTGAAAAGCATATGGCCGATCACGACCTTCTTACTGAAGTGGCAAATGTAGATATTACAAACATCAATAGCACACTGAATTTAATTGAAAGAAAAGTATTCAATAGTGTAATAGGTGATATTCTAATGGCGGACAGAGTTTTTACTGCCGGACTTGGAATATCCTACCTGCTTTCAGAAATCCTGGCTTATCAATTAAACCAGGTAGGAATTGATTCATCAGTATTTAAACACACCCATACAATTTTCCATGAGCAGATTCTTTTCATGAAGAAAAAGGATCTGCTAATAGTTTTCTCCTTTCCGCCTTATTCAAAAGAGACAATCGAGGCAGCGCAGTTTGCAAAACAGAAGGGAATACCGGTAATTTCAATTACAAACAAACAGACCTCTCCGGTAACCTTTTATACTAAATCCAATCTGATAGTAAAAAGTGAAAACATGCTGTTTACTAATTCGTTCGCAGCAATATCCGTACTTATAAATGCAATTGCAACGGGCTGCGCACTGAGGGAAAAAGCAAAAGCACAGAAAGTAATGAAAGAAACTCAGGAAATAATGGAGAATCAGAATCAGATCATTATCGGGAGCAAAAAATGAAAAGATTGTTTTTTATTATCGTAATTCCCTTCCTGCTTTACGGAGGTACTACCGGTAAACTATCCGGGACAATCAGGGATGCAGCTACCGGAGAACCGTTAGTCGGTGCAAATGTAATTATTGAGGGAACAAACCTGGGTGCTGCTGCTAATGTTAACGGGGAATATGTTATTCTTAACATCTCTCCCGGCAAATACTCGGTTAAGTACAGCTATATCGGCTATGAGACTTTGCTTGTAAAAGATGTTACCATAACCGTTGATCAGACTACCCTGATGCAGATAGAACTGAATTCTCAAACCATCCAGGTTGGTGAAGTTATTGTAACCGCACGTACCCCGCTTATTCAAAAAGATGTTACAAGCAGCATCTCGGTTATTACCCGTGAAGAGATAGAAGCATTACCTGTT
This sequence comes from Ignavibacteriales bacterium UBA6490, assembly GCA_002435365.1. Taxonomy (GTDB): domain Bacteria; phylum Bacteroidota; class Ignavibacteria; order Ignavibacteriales; family Ignavibacteriaceae; genus UBA6490. The sequence continues at coordinate 24,871 of DJMM01000008.1, read as the reverse complement.
TCATCTTTCACAGATTTACTGTCGCTTCAGGCAGGTGTTACCGGAAGCAGCTCCAACCTCCATGTGCGTGGCGGAAGATCAAATGAGGTTGCATATATGATCGATGGAACTCTGGTTATAGATCCCCTGCTCGGCGGTCTGGCAACGGAAATTAACAATGATGCCATTCAGGAGATGAGCCTGCTCAGCGGAACATTTAATGCGGAATATGGAAATGCATTGAGCGGTGTCGTTAACATTGTGACCAGGGACGGGACCGATAAATTTTCTGCCAAACTTGAAGCCAGAACCAGCGAATTTGGAATCGACAAATATGCAGATCTTGAAGAAAACAGAATCAATGGAAGCATAAGCGGACCGATCATTTGGCCGGAGTATAATTTTTTCCTCTCCGGTGAAATCGATGAACGGGGAAGCTACCTACCTTTCGGCTATAATAATACAAGATCTTTTTACAGTAAAATATCTACAACTGCAATTCCTTATGTAAAAATCGTACTTTCCAACAGGGGAAGTAAAGGGAAAAGACAGAGTTACAATCATTCATACAAATATATTCCGGAACAGTATCTCAGAAGAAGAACGGATAGCTGGCAGACCTCCTTAAATTTAACACACACAGTATCAAATGATTTTTTCTATGATGTTAAAGTTTCATATTTCAATCAGGGTTATTACTCCGGTATTGATAAAGATACATCGGATTATCGTGAATATACTGATTACGGGTATTTCGATAATTATGGAAACGGACATGAATTTTTCAGTTTCTCTGATCCCTCTGAACTGACAGATGGCAGAACAGTTACCGCAGACGTCAAAGGAGATGCAGTATGGCAGATCGGATCAATGAACGAAGTTAAGTTCGGGTTATTATATAAAAATCATCGTCTTAAATTATTTTATATCTACGATCCTAAAAGAGACTTTCCCTATATAAACGATTACAGTACAAGGCCGTTCGAGGCTGCCGCTTATTTGCAGGATAAAATAGAATTGCCCTACCTGGTTATAAATGTTGGACTCCGCTACGACTATATGAATGCCAATGTTCAATTCAGGGGGAATCCCCTGGATCCAAATTCTATCATTGAAGTAAAATCCAGATCACAGATCTCTCCGCGACTGGGCATCTCTCATCCCATTTCTGATAAAACCAAGCTGCGTTTTTCGTATGGACACTTTTTTCAGAATCCTGATTTCGAGTACCTGTTCGAGAACAAACAGTACGATCTGAACGTAAGAGAACCGTTATTTGGTCAGCCAAATCTCGATGCGGAAAGAACTATATCCTATGAGGTCGGTATCTCGCATCAGTTTTCCGACAACGTTGCAATGGATCTGACTGCCTATTACAGAGATATTACAGGACTGATCGGAACCCGTTACTATTTCCCGTTTGTTGACGGCAGGTATACCGGTTATACATTATATGTAAATGAAGATTATGCAAACAACAAAGGCTTTGAGGTTACTGTCGATACACGACCTACCAAATATTTTGCGGGCGGTTTAACTTATACTTATTCTATTGTAAAAGGCAGTGCTTCGTCTGAAACAGAACAGTATCCGGGGACCCAGGAATCTACGCAGCTATATTATCTTGATTGGGACCGGACACATGTATTCAATGCAAGCGGTACTTATATGATTCCGGAAGGTGAAGGACCACAGATTTTCGGTTCAGCAATATTTGGAAACATGGACTTCAGCCTTATAATAAAGGCAAGCTCAGGGGCACCCTATACGCCAAGCGGCAGAGATATCGGATTTGTGGAGATGAATTCACTGAGAAGACCTGCAGTTTATAATATTGATCTTATGGTCGGAAAAGAATTCGGACTGTACGACAAACTGAAGCTTAGATTATTCGCTGAAATTCTGAATTTAACTGACCATAGAAATGTTCTTTATGTCTATGGTGATACCGGTGATCCCGACTATACACTGGTTGGCGGCTATTCAAATGAATATATGCGCGATCCCTCTAACTATGGACCCCCCCGCTCTGTCAGGCTGGGTTTAACCATAAGATTTAATTAGTATTTTTTTCTTAAGGTATTATCATGAAAAGAGTTTTACATTTTAAAATCCTGATAACGTTGCTGATTTTCACATCAACTGTCTTCGCACAATATGATAAAGATATTGATGATAAAAATCCCCTGGAAAAGCCAACACGAATCCAGGATCGCGCAGCAGGTATACATAATGCCAGTAACATAGGCTTGTTTTTTGAAAACCGCGGAAAGCTATATCCAAGATTTCTATCCCAGGGCCCATCAGGAGAATTTCCAATCAATAGTGGTAAAAATTATATATATCGGATCAATCAATTTGTAGGCATTCCTGGAAATGTTGTCCAGGGACGGTTTACCACAAATGAGGAATGGGAGGCTGCTTTCGGATACCATAACAGCGATACGGCAAGAGTTGCCTTCAGCGATGATCCCAATTCCTGGAATCCCCAGCTTGGCTGGCCCGTTAAAGATAAAGATGGCAATAATATCATAATTTCCGATCAGGATAGTTATTGTGTATTTAATGATAGCAATAACACAGTCAGTATCCTTGGAATCCAATTAGCCCAAACCGGTTATGCTTTCGGAACAAATTTTATAAAAAATACACTCTTCTATAAATTCGAACTTACAAACAACAGTCAGAATACTTACCAGGGAGTCTATTTTCATCTGCATAATGATATTGATGTAGGGGATGTCAGCGGTGGTTTACCGGAATGGGGAGATGATAAAATGAATTTTATCAAATCGAAAAACCTGATTTATTTTTATGATGACGGCCTTTCAGGAGAATGGCCTGACGGGAAAACGGGATTTTTCGGTGTTATGTTATTAAGGACCCCCGAAGTCAACGGCGAACAGTTAGGCATTACAGATATGCATTATATGTTATATGATGATGATAATTTGTCTGATAATGATTCAGTCCAGTATGGTTATATGTCCTCTGATTCCAGTCTCTTCAATTCACCAGACGGGCACAGATACTTTCATATTGGAAATAACACCGATATCCATTTTGACGATCCTGCTACAATTCCGGCTTCAGGAATGGATATTCAAGGTCACTTTTCATCCGGTCCCTACACCTTAAGTCCTTCTGATACGCTGGTCTTTTATACGGCCATAATTGCCGGGGAAACTTATGAAGAAATGATGAACACCGCTACTGTGGCACAGAACGCCCTTGACGCTGATTTCAATTTACCAAAAGCTCCGACCCGTCCGAACCTCTATTCATCCGCGGGAGATTTTAAAGCTGTCCTTTACTGGGACGACAAAGCTGAGTTAAGTTTTGATGAATTCTCCGGCTATGATTTCGAAGGCTACAGACTTTACAGAAGTGTAGATAGAGGAATTAACTGGACTAAAATCACCCAATTTGACCTTGTTAATACAGTTGGATCTAACACCGGGCTGCAGTATACATATATTGATACAACAGTTACCAATGGTTTTGAATACTGGTATTCAATTACTGCGTATGACAAAGGGAACTCAACAATTGAAAGTCTGGAAAGTCCTATCGGTAATAACCTTGAAGCTGTAAATACGGTTTCAGTCATCCCCAGATCGGAGGCAATCGGCAGAACTGCTGTATCTGCCATCGATGTAATTAATTTGGGCACCGGGAGTTCCAATTACCTTCTCGATGCATCCGTAATTGATCAGGAATCGCTTGCGGGCAATGAATATAAAACCACATTTTCCTTTGTACCCAGGAAGGAAGTTGGCGATCTGGCTACTAGTGTGGATGTACTTGTCACTGATTCCAATGCTACAAAACCGTATAAATATGCAATTGAGTTTTCATCACCAAGTACTTTTGATCTTAAAAATCTTACCCTTAACACTATAATCAGGCCCGGATACGGTTACCCGTATGGCGGCAGAACACTGAACCTGACATCAGATGGCCTGAAAGTCACCATGGTGGACACCGCGGGGACACTTGATGAATACCGACCGGAACAGGGTGATATAATAACAATTAATTATGCCATGTCAGTTGTCCGCAACTCAGAGGATCCTGTTATTAACAACCGCCCGTACCAGCTTAACCAGGTGCAGACTACAACTGATGGCATTTCTTTAAAACTGGCAGAACCTGATATAATAAAAAGCGTTTCAAGAATTGGCGGGACAGATGAGGTAGAAATTGATTTTAGCGTGCTCTACCCTGATTCAATTCTGGAAAAAAACTATATCGTATCAATCGAGGGGAACGGTTCGTTGAACAACGCTGGTTTTGTGTTATTATCAGTTACGAATACCAACATTCAGTCGGATACTTTATTCTCATCTGATGTATTTTATTTTGACGGGATTGAAGGAGAAATAACCTTCCCGGTAAATTCACCGCCTTCGGCAGGAAATAAATTTTCGGTTGAAGTTATAAAACCGGTAAAACCAAATGTTCAGGATTCATACTCCTTTAAAATTAAGGGCGCTCAGATCAATCCGCAGCAGGTTACAGGCGAATTAAATAAAATAAGAGTTGTGCCTAATCCATATATAGTTTCGTCTCTCTATGAGCGGGAATTTGGTGAGCTGAGAAGAGAACCATTAAGACAAATACAGTTTATTAATCTTCCCACGGAGTGCACAATTTATATTTTTACTATCGATGCGGATTTGATTAAAACAATTAATCATAATGCCACTAACGGAACCGAAGTGTGGGACCTCAGAACAGAAGGCGGAAGAGAAACAGCTGCCGGGATTTATATCTACGTCGTTAAAACAAAAGACTCAAGTTTTAAAGAACGATTTGCAATTATTAAATAATCTGAAGCAGGAGTTTAAATGAAAAAAATATTATTCTTTATACTTATAATAAGCTTCGGAAAAATTATTGCACAAAATCCGAACCTTGGAACAACCGGTGCCCAGTTTCTTCAGCTCCCGGTAGGTGCCCGTGCTGAAGCAATGGGCTGCGCAATAGTAGCTTTTGCAGATGATGCCTCTGCCATATTCTGGAATCCTTCCGGAATTGCAAAAGTTAAAAATGTTCAGGCTCATTTTTCCTATATGAACTGGTTTGATTTATTTGATTTCAATGCGGCTTCGGTTGTTTATAATGCGGGTGACCTGGGAACTTTCGGTGCCAGCATGATTTTGTTCACTACAGGTAAAATGGAGATTACGACTGAAGAAGAACCAAACGGCACCGGAAGATATTTCGATGCCGGCGATATTGCATTAGGTTTTTCATATGCAAGGTTCCTGACTGACAAATTTAATGTCGGTTTAACAGTTAAGTACATTAATCAAAGAATATGGAATGAGACTGCATCGGGAATTGCATTTGATATCGGTACCCAGTACAGGCTCGATTTCCATAATCTGACAATTGCTATGTGCATGACAAACTTCGGTTCGGATATGAAATTTGACGGCCCCGATCTTGACTTTATACACAGGAAAGATAATAACTATCCTATAAGCAGATTAATCCCCAGCCGATTAAATACTGAAGAATATCCGCTGCCATTGTATTTCCAGGTAGGAGTTGGCTTTGATGTGTTTGAGCTGAACTTTGTAAAAATGAAAAGTGCAATTGATGTTTCACATCCGAATGATAACCGTGAACGTGCTCATTTCGGAACAGAGTTCTCCTTTTTTGACAGATTTTTTGTCCGTGCCGGCTATAAGTATAATTATGATGACCAGGATTTTGCATTTGGTGCGGGTGCAAATGTTCCGTTAGGCAGCACTGCAGTTTACTTTGACTACGCTTATTCTGTATATGATATTTTACCTAGCGTACACCGGATTTCGGTGAATTTGAGTTTTTAATATTTCTTCAAATTCCCGGTGTTTACAGTTTTTCAGGATATGAATACCGGATATAAAATATCAGAGCAGCTTAGCCGTCAAAAATTATAGTATAATCAGCAACTCTTTAACAAGAAAGTTTAATACAATATGAAGAAAATTCTTTTCTTTCAATTTCTGTTTTTTGCATCTGCTGTCGGTCAGTTGACCCCGCTGCAAAAATGTAATTATACAAAAATTACATCGCACGATGAACTTTCTCAATTCCTGGAGGTTGCTGACCATAACTCCGATCTCGTGACCAAAGAAGTGATCGCTGAATCTGTTGAAGGAAGAAAACTATATGCCGTATACCTTTCGAAAGACGGTTTTGGAAAAGATGAAACAAAATTAAAAATACTCATCTTTGCCCAACAGCATGGTAATGAGCATTCCGGCAAAGAAGGTGCACTGCTTTTAATAAATGAAATGCTGAGATCTGAAAATCAATATTTACTCGATAAAATTGATCTGGCTATAGTACCCCAAATGAACCCCGATGGTTCTGAAAAAAATCAGCGGCGTAATGGAAATGCAATGGACCTCAACCGCAACCACCTGATCCTTACTGAGCCGGAAACAGCGGGTCTGCATAAATTGTTCAATAAATATCTTTTTGATGTAACCCTTGATGTACATGAATATTTTCCGTATGGCGAAACCTGGAAAATTTACGGGTACAGGACTGATAACGAAGTGGAAATAGGCACTGTAACCAACATAAATATTTCGCAGAATATCACTGAATTATCCCGTGAGTATCTGAATTTCATAATAGATTATCTTAAGGATAAAGAGATCAGCTGTTTTGAATACCTCCCGGGAGGACCTCCGGAAGTTAATTACATAAGAAGAAGCACCTTCGACATAAATGACGGCAGACAAAGCCTGGGAATTCAAAATTCTTTTTCCTTTATACAGGAGGGTAAAAACGGAATAGATTCCCTGGACAATATAAAAAGACGTTCCGAAACACAGATGGCAGGAATGATGGGACTGCTGGTTTACAGCTACAGGCATAAAGATGAAATTAAGAATCTTATAGCGGATCAGAGGGAAAAACTTGTCAAAGGTGAGATAAGCCCGAATATCTCAATCCAGTTAGATCATTTCTCTGACGGCAGTAAGCTGGAACTTCCTCTTTTGTCATATTACTCCGATTCTGATACAATTATCACTGTTGCCGATTACCGTCCCGTTGTGAAATCCTTATATGATGTTGAGCGGCCCATAGGTTATTTAGTACCAAAAGTTCTTAATGAGGTGATTGACTGGGCCGGAAAACATTCCCTGGTTTATTATGATTTTAAAAATTCAAATGAATATAAGATAGAGCAATACCACATCATTCGAATTGATTCAATGGATTTTGAAGGCGACATAGTTGTAAATCCCATAACTGAACTGAAAGAAATTACAAATCAACTTTCTGAGAACGATTACATTTTTATTCCAGCAAACCAGTTAAAAAACAATATGATTGTTATTGCACTTGAACCGAAATCGGAGCTTGGACTGGTTACATACAGGAATTATGCGAATCTGCTGAAGGAAGGAGAAAATTATTCGATTCTCAGGGTTGTTAAAAACTTAAAATAGCAGGTGCAGAGCTTGAGTATACATCAGATAGGTCCGTTAATTTGTAAATTCGTTAAAAGCCCTGATAGTATTATATTTTACCTGAATCGATTTAGCGGCTTATAATTTTTCTTCAAATATATATACGCTGAAACACACAAGGTGTCCGCTTCTTTAATTTAACCATTTGGAGAAATGATGAATATACTGGTTTTAGGAGCAGGCCATATTGGCCGTCCAATGGCGATTGATCTGGCAAATGACATGGATTTCCAGGTTGCAGTTGCAGATATAAATAAAAATAATCTCGATAAAATCCCCGACTCTTTTTCCATCCGGAAAATTCAAATGGACTTCTCTGATCATAAAGAATTACATTCCCTATTAAGAGACTATGATATTATTTTAAGTGCAGTTCCCAGTTTCATGGGTTACGACACGCTGAAGGAAATTATTAAAGCCGGAAAAAATGTTGTTGATATTGCTTTCTTTTCTGAAAACCCTTTTGACCTTGACGAGCTTGCAAAGAAAAATAATCTCACTGCTGTAGTGGATTGCGGGGTAGCACCGGGAATGAGCAATATACTTACCGGTTATGTAAATAACATTCTTGACAGCACAGAAACAATACTGATTTACGTGGGAGGACTGCCGATAGTAAGAGACTGGCCTTATGAATATAAAGCCGGATTTTCACCGGCAGATGTCATTGAAGAATATACCCGTCCTGCCAGATATGTGGAAGACGGCAGGTTAATCATTCGACCTGCACTCTCTGATCCTGAATTTATCGATTTTCCCGGGATTGGTACACTTGAAGCTTTTAACAGCGACGGGCTGCGGACACTTGCCCAGACCTTAAAGGTGCCTAATATGAAAGAAAAAACTCTCAGGTTTCCCGGCCATATTGAAAAAATGCTGCAGCTTCGCGAAACCGGCTTTTTCAGCAAAGATGAAATTGAAATAAACGGCACTTTAATAAGACCACTTGATTTTACCTCGAAGCTTTTATTCCCTTTGTGGGAGTTAAAGGATGGAGATCTGGATTTTACTGTGATGAGAATAATTATTGAAGGCAGTCTGGATAATAAAAAAACCCGTTACACCTATAGCCTGCATGATCAATTTGATGTAAAATCAAGAGTTCATTCGATGGCAAGAACGACCGGGTATACTGCTACCGCAGTTATAAGATTACTGGCTGAAAATAAATTTAACAAAAAAGGAATCTGCCCGCCGGAGTTTATAGGTCAGAATGCTGAATGCGTTGAATTTGTATTGAAAAAACTGGAAGCAAGGGGAATTTTTTACCAGGAGAAAATTGAATATCTTTAACTGCATTACCGTTATTTGTTAATCCGGATCGTTAAGTGGGAAGCTAATATCACAATCGACAGCATTTACTTATTGAAACGGGAATTTTTAGGCAATTCAGGATTATAAATTCCTTTTGGGATTCTTAAACTCATCTTTAAAGACAGTTACTGTATCCAGTTGTTTAATATCCACTTCCACACCAATGCCGGGTTTTACTGGTACATCGATAGTTCCGTCTTTATTTAGTTCAAATAGTGGTTCCGCTATATCTTTCCTGTAATATCTCCTGCTTGCGGAAATATCGGCCGGTAAAATAAAATCAGGCAATGAGGCCAATGCAATGTTGCCGGCTCTGCCAATCCCTGATTCATCCATGCCGCCATGCCATACCGGAATATTTTCTGCAGCACAGTAATCGTGTATTGCTATTGATTCCGTATACCCTCCTACCCTTCCCGGTTTGATATTAATATTTTTACAGCTTCCCAATTCCACGGCTGCTTTTGCATCCTCAGCAGAGCGGATACTTTCATCAAGGCAGATCGGAGTTTTCAATTCACGCTGAAGCCTGGAATGGGCATAGATATCTTCACATCCCAGCGGCTGTTCAATTAAAAGCAGGTTATAATCCTCCATTTGCCTGAAGATATCAATATGCTTCAGTTCGTAAGCGGAGTTTGCATCAACCTGAAATAAAATATCGGGAAATTCTTTTCTGACTGCTTTGATATACTGCAGATCTTTTCCTGGTGATATTTTTAATTTGATTCTTCTGTAGCCATCATCTATAAATCCGCTTATTTCCTTAAGCAGAGAATTGACATCATCCTGCATCCCGACACTGACACCAACAACAATTTTTTGCTGTACACCTCCCAGTAATTTTGATAGACTAATACCTTTTGATTTTGCAGACAGATCCCATAGAGCCGCTTCCAGACCTGCTTTGGCCATTCTATGACCACGAATCCAGGATATGTGACCAATGTAATCCTTTGCTTCGGAAATATTATTATTTAAAACAGCCGGGATTAAAAAATCACTGAGAATATGCCATGCAGTTTTAACGGTCTCGGGAGAATATGCAGGGGTTGGCTCCACAACACACTCACCCCATCCGGTAAGTCCATCGCTGTCTACTCTTACAATGATATGTTCTTCATAACTTTCTACACCTAATGATGTTTCAAATGGCGTAAGTAGTTCCATTTTAGTATGTCGGAGTTCAACTTTATCAATTCTCATTTCCGGACCTTTAAAGAAATTTTTTCCTGCATAAAAGTTAATCAATTTATACAGTGTTTATAAATATCCGATCGGTTTTTTTTACCATAAAGTTTCTGTTATTAAATAAATATTTACAATAGGACAGCAGATAACAAAAGCAGAGTCATCAGGATTTTCTCTTCCATAATTCTCCCAATGAAAGATGAATTTTGGGGTCATTCATAATTAATGCGACTTATCAGGTGAGATAATGATTCTTTCACAATAATAAACGAAAGTCAATAATTGCTGAATCCATGTGGATATTGGTCAGGTTCTTATTGAGGTGGTCCTCCGGGATTGAGCCGGGGATCCTCCGGGATTCTTCCGTCAATCCTCGCCTGAATGCCTGCCTAGTGACGGAAGATGGGGCGAGGAATGCCGGATTTAAAGACCGGCTTAATCGAAATAGCATCTGTTATTTATACAAAGACTGAATGAATGACTGATCGGATGATTGAAAAACCCGGTTATTGAGTGTTCCCCAAAGGGGGATCACTCAGCCACCGGATTCCTGTAAATCCTGTGAATCGTAGTTCTGGCAAGCTCAGTTCATATCTTCACTTCACGTTTTCCTGAAATAAAAAAATCCCTCTTTTTCTGAGGGATTTTAGGGTGAGTTCATAACTCAGAAACTCAGCTGATATACCGAAATTGCGCTGTCAGCCTTTTTTCTTTTCCGATTCCGCTATCAGGTTAAGTGCGCTGCCTGCTTTAAACCATCTTATCTGCTGCTCGTTCATTGTATGATTTACTAAAGCTTCCTCTGTACTTCCATCCTTATGTTTAATTATAAGCTTAAGCTGTGATTCGGGAGCAAAATTTTTAAGTCCCGTTACTTTCACAGTATCATCTTCTCTTAATTTATCATAATCCGCGGGATTGCTGAAGGTAAGGGGCAGCATACCCTGTTTTTTTAGATTTGTTTCGTGTATCCTGGCGAAGCTTTTTACAATAATAGCTCTTCCGCCAAGGAAGCGCGGTTCCATTGCAGCATGTTCTCTGCTTGATCCTTCGCCGTAGTTTTCATCTCCGACAACCACCCAGTTCACTCCCCTGGCTTTGTAATCCCTGGCAACTTCAGGAACGCTTTTATACTCGCCTGTAAATGTATTCTTAACTTTTCCGGGTTCATCAGTAAAAGCATTGATTGCACCGATAAACATATTGTTCGATATGTTATCAAGGTGGCCCCTGAACCTCAACCATGGTCCCGCCATCGAGATATGATCGGTGGTGCATTTCCCTTTTGCTTTCAGCAGGAGCTTAAGATCTGAAAGATCCTGCCCATCCCATGCAGCAAAAGGTTCAAGAAGCTGAAGTCTCTCGCTGTCGGGTTTTACTTTCACTTCAACGCTGCTGCCGTCTGCAGCAGGGGGAATAAATCCGTTTTCATCAGAGAGAAAACCTTTGGGGGGAAGCTCTTCTCCCACCGGCGGATCAAGCTTAACTTTTTCACCTTTCCCGTTTTCAAGCTCATCGGTCAAGGGATTGAAAGTCAGTTTACCTGCAGCAGCGAGTGCAGTAGTAAGTTCGGGACTAGCTACGAAGGCAAGGGTTTCCGGATTTCCGTCATTCCTTTTTGCAAAATTCCTGTTAAAAGATGTAACAATTGTATTTTTCTCACCGGTCTTGATATCCATTCTTTTCCACATACCGATACATGGTCCGCAGGCATTCGCAAGTATTAAACCACCGAATTTTGTCAAAGTATCAAGCTGGCCGTCCCGTTCAATTGTAGCCCTCACCTGTTCGGAACCAGGAGTAATTGTAAACTGGGATTTTGTTTTTAAGCCTTTGTTCATGGCCTGTCTTGCAATTGAGGCAGCCCGGTCAATATCTTCATAACTGGAATTCGTGCAGCTTCCGATAAGTGCAACTTTAATATCATCAGGGTAGCCATATTTTTTTACAGCATCTTTCATTGCAGAAATCGGAAATGCTTTATCCGGCGTAAAAGGTCCGTTTAAATGAGGTTCAAGTGCAGATAGGTCAATTTCAATTACCTGCGAATAATATTTTGCGGGATTCTGCAGCACTTCTTTATCAGCCGTCAGCTCATCAGCGAGTCCCTCTGCCAGGGCTGTAACATCAGCTCTGTCTGTAATTCTAAGGTATGCAGCCATCTTTTCATCAAACGGGAATACTGAAGTAGTAGCGCCGATCTCCGCTCCCATATTACAGATAGTTCCTTTACCTGTTGCGCTTATTGATGTAGTTCCTTCCCCGAAATATTCAACAATTGCACCGGTTCCGCCTTTAACGGTTAGAATCCCGGCAAGTTTAAGTATAACATCCTTAGCGGATGTCCACCCGTTCATTTTACCGGTAAGTTTAACACCGATTACCTTGGGCCATTTCAATTCCCACGGAATTCCGGACATAACATCCACTGCATCTGCGCCGCCTACGCCAATTGCAATCATTCCCAATCCCCCGGCATTCGGCGTGTGGGAATCCGTACCTATCATCATTCCTCCCGGGAAGGCATAATTCTCCAGCACAACCTGGTGAATAATACCGGCGCCCGGTTTCCAGAATCCGATTCCGTATTTGCGCGAAATACTTTCGAGGAATTCATAAACTTCTTTATTCTCATCCCTTGCTCTCAATAGATCGTCTTCAGCCCCCACCTGTGCCTGTATAAGATGATCACAATGAACAGTGGAGGGAACCTCGGTAGTTTTTTTACCGGCAGACATAAACTGCAGAAGGGCCATTTGTGCTGTGGCGTCCTGCATTGCCACCCGGTCAGGTGCCAATTCAGCATAATCCCTGCCGCCGGAAAGCTCACGTTCCGGTTTTGCCCAGAGATGGGTATACAATATTTTCTCTGCATAAGTCAGGGGACGGTTAACAACATTCCTAACATGATCAAGCTTTTCCCTGTAGCCGAAGTATAATTTATTAATCATATCGATATTTGCAGCCATTGAGGTTTCCTCTTCAAATTTTTTTTATAAAAATAACAAAACACTTAAATAATTCATAAAATATTATGTTTATTTTCTAAGCAGTATTCAGGATTCAGACATTAATAAAATTTCATTTCTCTCGTTTTCGTTTATCGGCATAACAGACAGCCGATTACCGCGCTTCAGAAGCAGCAGATCCTTAAGTTTTTTATTCTCTTTCATTTTTTGCAGTGAAACAGGATTATCCAGTTCTTTTATAAGCTTGATATCCACCTGGAACCAAACGGGATTTTCAGGTTTTGCTTTGGGATCGAAATGCAGGTCTGTTTTAATGAATTGCGTCTCATCGGCATATCCCTCTTTAACTATCTCGCACACCGCAACTACAGAAGGGGAATCAGAACTGCTGTGGTAGAAAAACACCTCATCACCAGTCTTTATTTCATCTCTGAGAAAATTTCTGGCCTGGTAATTCCTTACGCCGCTCCAGCCGGTTGTTTGAGCAGCAGATTTTTTTAAATCATCAAGAGAGAAGTCTTCGGGATCGGTTTTAAAAAGCCAGAATCTTCCTGTCATTTTTTTATTGAATAAATAATTAAAAGCAAAGTTATAAAAAACAAAAAGTCACAATCAAGAAGCCAAAGCAGCTTTTACAAGCTGCGGTGCAGGATTCGAAAAAACCGGGTCCTGCACCATCAGCACTAATTTATATCAGTATTTTTTAGGTGCAAGGAACCTGTTGTAAAGCAGGAGTCCGATTATAGTTCCAACACCAATAAGGCTGAATATAAACCAGAGCATTGAAGGATCATTTAGTTTATCCACAAAATGCACGTAAAGGTTAGCACCCAAAACTCCACCGATGCCGCTTCCCAGCACACCATATAAAAACGAGTAACCGAGGTACAATGCTTTTTTATCCTCCGGTGCTATAAGTCCGATATAGCTTATATATTTTGGATGTGCAGTCATCTCACCGATTGAAAAAATAATTATGCCAGCCATAAAAACCCAGGCGTGAGTGGATATGGCAAGTATACCCATTCCTATTGATCCAAGCGCAATGCCGGTAATCATTGTAGGCAGCGCTTTTTTCTTTTTTACAATATTGGAAATGAATATCTGCAGAAGGATAATAGTACCTGCATTTATTACAGTTACATGTTCGGCGTCAAACTGCCAGTTAGGTTGGGAAACAAATAATCCGAATACTGCATTGACGGCAGAATTCACCGGACTCATATCGATATGTTCTGTAAGATACCAAAGGACAGTATCGAACATCTGAAAATACAATATCCAGAAGCCTGAATAAATTACTATCATCAGAATGAACCTGAAGTCGAGCAGAACCATTACTGCTCCTTTAAGCACCTGCAGGATGGTTTTGCTGCTTGCGGGTTTATCCGGTTCCTTATACACAAAAAGGTTAAGGAAAAGAAGCCAGCCGGTTCCGATCGATGCCATAATAAAGATATAATTCCATCCTATTGTTTTCAAAAAGGGTACAAGAAGCAGCGGGAAAATAAAGGCACCAAGATTTATAGTCCAGTAAAAAATCCCAAAGCCGAGAGTTGAATTTGATTCATCAGTACTTCTGGCAATGGTACCCGATATTATCGGTTTAAAGGTTCCGGCACCCAGCACCATCAGCAGGAGGCTCATTAATACAGGCACATAGGCACTGAAGAGACTTGTGAGAAAATACCCTGAGCTCATTACCACAAACGCAAAGGTTAGTGTAATCCTGTACCCGAACCTCTCGGCAATGGCACCTGACAAAATCGGAAGGAAATAAAGCAGCGGTGTTATTATGCTTTTAATAAGTCCCACGCTTTCTTTGCTGAATCCGAGCCCTCCTTCGGAGGTATTAAGAACAAGGTAAACAGACAGAACTGACATTACACCATAGTACGATCCTCTTTCGAAGAACTCCATAACGATTACAGTCCAGTAATTTTTAGGGAAGGAACTGAAGGTTCCTTTCCTGTCGGTTGAATTTGCTTTCATATTATCCTTATTAAGTAAAACTGATTTCCTCTTTTTCGGAAGGTGCAGAAAATTTAATTATGAATGTGGTACCCTTGTTTATATTGAGTTCTAGGGAACCATTTATCTGTTCAATCAAAGTATTTACAAGCTGCAGCCCAAGCGAGGTAGTATTCCGGTAGTCAATAGACTCAGGCATTCCCACGCCATTATCGCCGATAGTTAAAACAAAGTTATCCAGATCCGCTGCTTTCAGGCTCACAATAATTTCCCCCTGTTTGTTTCCAGGAAATGCATGCTTCAGGGAATTAGATACGATCTCGTTTATTGAAAGTCCCAGAGTAATTGCTGTATCGATATTAAGCAGTACATCCTCAATATCAATTTTGAAATTAACCTTGCCAGATGTGTCATACGAATGCAGCAGGTTCATTACCAGTTCCTGCACATACTCTGCAAAATTCAGGCGTGACATATTGCTGGTCTGGTACAGCTTCTCATGGATCAGCGCCATAGACCGTATGCGGTTCTGGCTTTCCTTGAAAATTTCATGCGAGCCTTCCTCCTTGATATAATACGACTGGAGATTAAGCAGGCTCGAGATGATCTGAAGATTGTTCTTTACACGGTGGTGAACTTCCTTGAGCAGAATAACTTTTTCCTGGAGTGAGTTCGAAAGTTTTTCAAAAGTTTCTTTCCGGGATGTTATATCGCTAAAATTAACAACTGTTCCAATCACTTTGTTATTAACGATAACGGGGCTGGTAATATACTCCACCGGAAAACTGTTGCCGTCAGCTCTCCAGAAAACTTCATCATCAACCCTTAGAATCTTTGCCTTTTCGATTCCTTCCTGGATGGGGCATTCATCAAGCCGGTAAGGTGTTTTATCCTTATGCTGGTAATGAATCATGCTATGCATGTGCTTATTATAAAATTCTTCCGGCGACCGGCCCAGCATTTTACATGCAGCCGTGTTTATAAAAGTACATCTTCCCTTAAGGTCCAGTCCATAGATGCCTTCGCCTGTCGATTCAATAAGCTGATTCAATTCCCTGAAGATCTGCCTGTTTACGGTAAGTGACACCAGAAGTATAAAGATTAGCGCACTGGTCAGAAATCCGCTTAATAAGATCAATGTCGGAGTATTATCCTTTACCTGTTGTTCGAAAGATGGAAGTGTTGAAAACCTTATTTTCCAGGTAACACCGTTAAAATTCAGGTCATCATCTGCACTGAATACAGGATTATAATTTCCGCTAAGGCTCAGGAATAAAGGACTGCTTACATACATCAGTGAATTTCTGTTAATTTCCTCCGAATATATTTCAAGGTTAATATCCTTAAAAGTTTCACTCAATATTCCGTTCATAAGATCATTCATCCTGAACGGACTATATACAAATCCGATGAGTGCATTCCTTCTTTGTTCAACAGTATTTATAACGCTGTCTTCCTGATAATGAGGAAGGTACATAAGAAATCCGGCCTGGATATCATGTGTTGTTTCCTGTACCAATTTTACCTTGCGTGAAAGAGTGGTTATAGCACTGTCCATAGCAAGGGTCATTGACATGTGCCTCACCGGTTCCTGGAGCATATCATATCCGAATGCCCTTAAATTTCTTCCTTCGAAAGGTTCCAGATATACGATTGAGGTATAAATATCCCTTTTATAATCAGGCCATATCCGGTAGTCCGGAAAACCTTCTGCCCTTACTTTTTTCTCGTGGGTAGCCTTGTATCCGGGTGTTACAATTACCGAATACCCCATTCCCAGTATACCGGGATAATTTCTTTCCACCTCCAGATGCTTTACATATGATCTCCACTCCTCCCTGGTGACTGAATCCGATACAACAAACATACCCCTGGCACCTTTGAGCATCTGCTCATAATCAGATATCCTTTTAACTATGGCATTTTTTACTTCACGTGAAATTGTAGTGAATTTTTCCCGCGAATTCCGCTCGGAATCAAGTTTTGTTTCATACCATACCAGGATTGTAAAAATGATTATAATAACCAGGGTGATCCACCCGGTTATCATGCTTTTTTGAGTGGCAGCACTCCAGAAAGCCCTCAGACTCTGATTGGAAAGGTTATACTCTGATCTCAACCTCGCCCCGGCCTAAATTTGTATTTATTTATATACATAGAATTATTAACATAATTAAAATAAAGATAATAATTACAAACTTTTAATTGAACGTTTTATAAGAAAAAAATTAGCGGTTATGGGAAATTTATCAGAATCTTTCTTAATTTCTGATGGAATATTTAAAGGATTTTTTAAATGAATAACCTAATTCTTACAATTTTTGCGGTTTGTCTCATTTACTCCACATCATTTGGACAGGAACAGGAAATAAAAGATAAGGGAATCTTTACTGATTCCAAGAATGAATATTATGACAGAATAAAGAAGGATGCGGACAACTTTCATAAGAAAGAGGAGAAAAAGAAGCCGGTTTTTAAGGTAGATTTCGAAGGTATGGATATCCCTCGTTCCGCCTCTGAATTTACACAGGTCTGGCATAACACCCCCAGGAACCAGGGAGTAACCGGAACCTGCTGGTCATGGTCAACCACATCTTTTTTTGAATCCGAAATATACCGGATCCATAATATGAAGATAAGATTATCCCCTATTTACAATGCCTACTGGGAATATGTCGAAAAAGCAAAAAGGTATGTAAAAGAGAGAGGAAATTCCGAATTCGGCGAAGGATCCGAGGCTAACGCCCTTAAAAGACTCTGGAAAATGTACGGTATCGTTCCCGATGAAATTTACAGCGGTTTGCTCCCGGGACAGAAAGTTCACGACCACAGTGATATGTTCAGCGAAATGGATAATTATCTGAAATCAGTAAAAACTTCAAATTCATGGAACGAAACGGAAGTTGTTAATACCATTAAATCAATCCTGAATCATTACATCGGAACACCCCCGGAAAGATTTAACTGGAATGGGAAAGAATATACCCCGCTGGAATTCTTTAAATCAGTTGTTAAAATAAATCCCGATGATTACGTCGACTTAATTTCGCTTATGCAGGAACCCTACTACAAAAAGATCTACTATAATGTGCCAGATAACTGGTGGCTGGACAGCGGCTATGTAAATATACCCCTGGATACTTATATGGAGGCAGTGAAAGGAGCGATAAGCAAAGGTTATTCAGTCTGCCTCGGCGGCGATGTTTCTGAAGCCGGACTTGAATCCCACTATAAAGCAGCGGTAGTACCCACTTTTGATATCCCATCCGAATATATTGATGAAAATGCCAGGCAGTTCCGTTTCCTTAACGGAACCACAACCGACGACCATGGTCTGCACCTTGTCGGCTATCTTAATAAGAACGGTACAACATGGTTTCTTATAAAGGATTCCGGTTCCGGGGCACAGAATACAGGCGATAAAGGTTATTTCTTCTATCACGAAGATTACGTCAAGCTGAAAATGGTAGACTGCATGATGCATAAGGACGCTGCTGCCGATCTGCTCAAAAAGTTTACTGTAAATTAATTTGCGATGCGGCAGCGGACTGATATATTGTATTCATAGCGAAAACGCTGCCGCAGAACTTCTGAGGGAAAGATGAACGGAGAAAATTTTAATCTTTTTTTAACACTTGTAAAACTCAAGTTTTATATCGTAAGCATGGTAGATTCCCCCTCTGCCGGTAAAACTTTTTACCTTACCGAGGAATTCCTGGAAAGAAGGGCTCCCGAATGGAAATCCGAAATTCTTTCTACTCTAAAATCCCACAACATAAAAAACGATGCTGCAATCGCATTTGATGATGCAATAGTATTAAAGTTCAGAAAAATTGCCGACGAGAAGGAACAGCACACCAGCCTCTCTTCAATTCTGAACAACCTGGAGATTGTTTCAAAAGCTCTGAGCAGCAGCAGTGCAGATGAATACCGTTCCGAAAGAGAGCAGCTTGCACATAGTATCCTTGAGGATCTTTTCCAGCTTTCATCAAACTGGGTGCTGCATAAAGAACTCGAAAACAGGTTTGATGAATATTCCGTTCTGGATGAAGAAGAAGTTATCAGACCTGATGAAGCAGAAAAACTGGATATGCTCAATTCAAATACAGATAACTCCTTTAAGATGATTTCGGATTTAACAACAAACTACATTAACCAGCTGGCTGATTATTACTTTAAATTCGGAGGGGATATACATCTGAAGGATTTCTGGAGAGATCTGGAAAAAATTAAAAAGGATATCATCGCCAGGTATAGGGAGCTTTTCAACAGCTTTGGTCTGGAGAGATAAAAAAACAGTGTCAGGTTTTCTGTTTCTTTTTTGTAGCTGCCGGGAAAAGTATATTGTTAAGTATTAACCTGTAGCCGGGCGAATTTTTATAAAGCTTAAGATCTGTCGGCGGATCACCTACTGCGTGCTGATAATCTTCCGGATCGTGTCCCCCGTAAAATGTAAATGTTCCCCTTCCGAAATTGCCATGAATATATTTTACCTGGTCGGTTCCCTGCCTCTCGGCAAGAATTATAACTGATTTTTTAATTAAGGATTTGCGGAACATCGTGGTCTGTCCCATGAATCCTTTAATTACGTTTGCATGATCCTGTGTAAGCATGGTAGGTACCGGATCATATTTGGCGGAGAAATCAAAAAGGGTAAAATAGTCGTTATCGAAGTTACCTATTTCGGCAGGTTGAATATCAATGTCGCTGTATTCATAAACATAGGGATTATTCTCAATCTTAAAATTTTCGAACGCAAATGTGGCTGAGAAGTCGAGCTTCTGCTGGGCATCGGCATCTGCTGCATCGCCGTCATACATCCCGGCTGCGATGTCAGTATTGTGTGCTGCAAGAGATATGTCATATGAATCGGTTGCGGAGCACATTGCAAACAGGAAGCCTCCCTGACCAACAAACCTTTTTATCTCCTGGGAAACAGCTTTCATCATTTCCGACACCTTGCTGAAACCATTCTTTCTGGCGTTGTTTTCATACTCTATCTGCTGGTCAATATACCATTGAGCATTGCTGAAGGATGCATAAAATTTCCCGTACTGCCCGGTAAAATCCTCATGGTGAAGATGCAGCCAGTCATATTTCTCAAGCTGGCCTGTTAAAATCTCATCATTCCATATTTTATCGTAAGGAACCCCGGCATATTCAAGTGCCAGTGTAACTGCATCATCCCAAGGCTGAAACCCGGGAGGTACAAATACGGCAATCTGAGGAGCTTTTTCAAGACGGATAACATCGGTGTTGTTGTTTTCGTCCTGTACATCGGAATAAATGGAAACTGCTTCGGTGCCTGAAACCTGTACGAATGTTACAGCCTCAATCCTGCATTCAGCGGCAATCTTATCGGAGTATTCAAGCATAAAGGATCCTCCCTTGTAATTCAGAAGCCAGTCAGCTTTTACTCCGTTCATCAATGCACGGAATGTAATTCCGTATGCTTTCAGATGATCATTCTGCGATAGGTCCATAGGTATGAGCAGACGGGGCTGCGGAAACAGCATGGTGATAAAGATAATGGACAGGAGCAGAGATTTAAGAACCAATTAACTCCCCTTTTTAAGCAGATTTCCGGTCAGCCTCTAGAAATACTGGTTCGGCACCGGATTCAATAACATCTCCCGTTATAATGCACTTCTCAATATTTTCCTTACCCGGAATATTATACATTACATCGAGCATAAATTCTTCAACGATCGATCTTAACGCGCGGGCGCCGGTTTTTCTTTCCATGGCTTTCTTAACTATCATATCAATTGCAAACGGATCAAACTCCAGCTCGATCCCCTCCATCATAAATAGTTTTTTGTACTGCTTCAGAATAGCATTCTTCGGAACAGTAAGAATATTCTTCAAAGCTTCTTCCGACAACTGATGGAGCGGGGCAACAACAGGAATTCTGCCGATCAGTTCCGGAATAAGACCGTACCTTAAAAGATCTTCAGGCTGAATATATTTTAATATATCATCCGACTCATTTTTTCCTTTAAGCGGATCGGATGAGAAGCCCACCTGGTTCTTGTTTATCCTGGCTGCAATTATTTTATCAATGCCTTCGAATGCACCTCCCACAATGAACAGTATGTTCTTTGTGTTGATGTTTATTAAGGACTGCTCGGGATGCTTTCTTCCCCCCTTTGGAGGAACACCCGCAACAGTGCCTTCAAGAATTTTAAGCAATGCCTGCTGAACACCCTCTCCCGAAACATCCCTTGTAATTGAAGTGCTTTCACTTTTCCTGGCAATCTTATCTATCTCATCAATATATACAATTCCCTTTTGAGCACGTTCCAGATTATAATCCGATGCCTGGAGAAGATGTACCAGAACCGTTTCCACATCATCGCCAACATAACCTGCCTCAGTAAGGGTAGTTGCATCGGCAATAGCGAAAGGAACCTCCAGAATTTTTGCCAGTGTCTGGGCAAGAAGTGTTTTACCTACCCCGGTGGGACCAATTAACAGAATATTGCTTTTTTCAATTTCAACATCATCAAGCTCAAAGAAAGAAGTTTTCGAATGGATCCTTTTATAATGATTGTAAACAGCAACAGATAACACTTTTTTTGCACGTTCCTGCCCGATTACATATTCATCCAGGGTCTTTTTGATAACTTCCGGCGTCTGCAGCGAAAAATTCTGGGATTTAGAGGTATTATATGCAGCAAGATTGTTTTTCAGAATATCCACGCTGCTGCCGATACATATATCGCAGATATAGACATCCGGACCAGCTATCATGCTGCCTACTTCGCTTCCGTCCCTGCCGCAGAACGAACATTTAACAATTTTTTGATTTTGTTTCTTTGCCATTTCTCAGCTTAATTTGTTCCTTAAATCAATAATATGCTCTCTTGCATCATCAAGATACATCGACGCCGGAAATCTTGCAAGAAGTTTCTCGTAAATTTCCACGGCCCCGGCACTATCCCGCAGGCTATATTCATAAATATTGCCCAGCAAATATAATGCTTTATCAGAATAAATGTTCCCGCTTTCTTCACCCGAAATTTCCGTCAATATCTTCATTGCGTTATCGGTATTATTTAACGCCAATTCGGTTTCTGCACTCCTTAATGCAGCAAGGCTGCCGATAACAAATCCCCCTTTTTCCGCGGAAATTGAGCCGTATCTGCTCCCCGCCTCCGAAAACTTCCCCTGAGCAAGTAAATATTCAGCTTCAGAGAAGGCTACCAGACTAAGGGAATCATTCATTTTGATGTTCAGAATGAGAGAAAGTTCCAGGGCATCATTTGCGCTGTTATCCCTGAGGTTTCTGAGTATCTGTGAAAGAAGCTTGCCGGCTTCGTCAAACTCTTTATTATAAAAAAGGATTTGGGACATCAGAAACTTAGCCTTGTTTCTCTGCTCCTCTGTAGCCCGGGGCAATCCCGAGGTTCTGCCGAGAATCTGCATTGCCTGTTCCAGTCTGCCGTCCCCTATGTAAAGTTTTCCCAGTTCAACAGCTGCAGGAGCAGCAAATAACGACATGGGGTATTCAAGAATCTTTGTGTATATTTTTTCCGCTTCACCGGGCCTGTTTTTATAATTGAGATATATATTCCCCGCCCTGAAAAGTGCTTCATTTGTAATATCCGGCGAAGCAGTTTTTTTTGAAAGCTCAATATAAATTTCTATCAGCCTGTCTGCTTCAGGAATATTTATTTCTGTACGGGGACTTACCGGCTTCCATCTGCCCGAAGAACTGAAACTTTTTCGGTTGAGCACCTCTTCCACTGACCTGGCATAGCCCATTTTAGCCGAATTTACAAGCGGGGATGAAGAGTAACCGTTCAGTATATCAAGGAAAACTCCGGATGCAATTTCAAATTCGCCTGCATTAAAAAGAAGCTGTGCGAATCCGAATATCTCCCCTCCGCCGCTTCCTCTTTCCTTATCCAGTTCTTTATAAAGTTCGTAAGCAGAGGTGAAATTTTTGTCCTCTGTAAAGAGCCAGGCCAGCACTGATTTGGTCTCAATATTTGTATTTTTCGCACCTTCAAATACACCGATGGTCTGTTTAAGAGCCTCAGGCTTGTTTAAATATGTGTTCATCCTGCCCCGCACATTATGAATTTCATTCGGAGCGGATTTAAGCACTGAGACAAACTCTTCGGCGGCCCTGGTATAATTCATGGTAAGCGCATAGAGATTTGCCAGATCATAAGAGTAGATTTTTGAGTCCGGCGATCTTTGTTTTGCATCATTCAGAAGCTCGATAGCTTTGCCGAAAGCCCGCCGTTCCATTGCATAATTAACAATTAACCTGTAGACTATTAAATTATAATTACTCTTTACAATAGCATCATCCCATGTATCAAAAGCCAGTTGTTCATCACCTTTAATATGATATGTCTTGCCGAGAAGACCATACAGGTTCATATCCTGTGGAGTTATGGAGATCCGTTGTTTTATTATTTTTTCAGAAGAATCATAATTTTTGAGCTGGATATAAATCCTGTTCAAAGCATCGAAGAACTGAAAATTGTCAGGCTGTTTCGCAAACAAATCTTCAAGAATGTTTTTTGCTTTTTCAAATTCACCGGCCTGCTCATAGCTGGCAGCAAGCATAAAGCGGTTGTTTACGTCGTTCTGTGCCGGTAAAATTGATGCCAGCACAACCGTTAAGAATATAAGTTTTTTAAGCATATTACTTAAACTTATTAAAAATAATTGACCATTCAAGGGGATTAAATGGAATATGAGTCTCATTCTGTTACAAAGGTACAACTGGTTCCGGTTTCGCCTCAGTTTAATCTCATTCTAACCTTATCAAAATGAGATCAGAATCGGGTTAGAATGGGGTTAGAATCAGATCAGAATGAGATCAGGTGCCCGATCAAATCATTATGGAAGCTTTAAATTTTAGCCTTCCCGGGTTGTATAATTCAACTGCCGAAGGATCCGTTTTTCATTACCGGGAACCAGGAAATGTAATCATATCCGGTTACCCTACCCCGGCCGGATTGATCCTGCAGTACAATGGACAAACAGCTGCAAAACTTTTTTCTGGAACATTAAAAAAAAATTCTTAATTTAAACGTGAAATCAGAAACTATTTAAGAGGAAAGAAGAAATGAGATTTTTACCGGTTTTATTGATTATTCCAATCCTTGTAAATGCACAGCAGATCAATTTCCCGCAGGATACTATTGCATACGACAATCTGTTCAACAACAGGCAGTTTGCAGCTTACGACCTGCTGGGAAAAACCCACCTGTCGTATACTGGTCAGGATGGTACAAACGGCAATTCACGCGAAATATATTATCTCAGGGAAGAAGATAACGGAACATTCACCCGAACCAACATTACAAATAATGCTGTTGATGATAATTATTCAACACTTTCGATTGACGGCAACGGCAAGGTGCATATCGGATATGAAGGCAGGGACGCATCCGACCTCTTCCAGATAAAATATACAAATAATGTTTCAGGTTCGTTTATACCACCGATCGATATAACAACGGGCGGAATAAATAAAGCATTGCCATTTTCCAAAATTGGTCCTGACAGTGTTATGCATTTTGTATATCTCACATACACAATAAATAATGATTATGCCTACTACAGGAGCTATGATCTGCGGACATCCACACTATCAAGTGAATTATATCTTGCCAATGCTGAAGCCAGCGGCGATTTTGAAGCTGCATTGGATGTCGACTCCCAGGGAAAAGTTCATATTGTTATTAAAACCGGTAATTTAAGTCCCTTCCTGCTGAAATATTTTTCAAATAAAAGCGGAACTATGCAGGAATATCCGACCGGAGTTTCAACCAGCGTATCTTACCCGAGGATCACAATAGACAACAGTAATTATGTACATATACTCTACAGGGAAAGCGGAACGAACAGGCTGAATTACCTGAATAATATCGGCGGCACTTTCAGCGCACCGCTCCCGGTTACACCTCCCGGACAGCTTCCTTCCGGGTTCCAGAACTTTGC
>DJMM01000068.1 GCA_002435365.1 Ignavibacteriales bacterium UBA6490 | reverse complement strand
CCTACAAGAATTACTGATTACTTAGCCCTGGAGTATGCCAGTAACAAAGGATTGGGACTTATAATTACACAGCCGGACATGTACTCTGTTGAGGAGATGGGATTAATTAAAATTGATTTGCTCAGCCAGCGCTCCCTTGGCGTCCTGCGGGACACAGTTACTTCCATAAACAAAGGCAAAGCAAAATCCTGATAAAAGTCAGTCTTTGCTTATGGCAAACCTGCCGGGTCCCTGAAGCATTAAAATTACGGCTGCACCAAGGAGCAGGAGATTCTCAATAATTTTAGTGATACCGATTTTTGTCGAAGCGGAACCGAAGCAGCCGCTGNNCGTAAAAGACTAACAATGCCTGCAATGATAAAAACGAACAGAAGTACCGATAATATTCCGGCATTTTCTCTTGTTGCCGCTCCGCATAACAGCAGCACACCTGCGAATATTTCGATCCATGGCAGTATCACCGCTGTAAGTGTTATAAAAAAAGTATTCAGCAGCTGATAATTTGCAATTGATTCTGCAAATGTATCAGGGTTGGAAATTTTTTCTCCGCCGGCATATATAAAAATAAATCCAACAACTAGTCTGAGAAGCAGGAGCAGGAAACTGTTTGCGAGTATTTTTTTCATCTGATTACCTGGTAGCCGGTTCTTATCCATTCGTCTATTCCACCGGAGTAAATATAGACTTTCTTATAACCTGTTCTGAATATTTCTTCCGCGGCAACATTGTTTAGCCGCGCATCTATTTTGCTGCCGTAAATAACAAGGGGAGTATCCTGCGGTAAATGTGCCAGAATCTCCTTTGCATCCTTTATATGTTCAAAAGGCAGGTTCATGGAGTTAGGAATATGGCCCGCTCTGTATTCCTCGGGAAAACGAACATCAATAAACTGCAGCTCTTTTGTAAAAAGCAGGTAAGCGTCATTAGTCTCAATATTAATAGGTTTAAAGAACTCAATTTTGCGGTTTTCCGGAGTCTCACTTTCATCCTGCTTTACAGATATAATAGTTAATCCTTCAGGATTAAGATAATTGAACAGCAGGGCAGAAGCTGTTGAAATCATTATAATGCCAATTATTAGAAGAGGTTTCATTTTATTTAATATTTTATTTTGCAAAGTTAAATAAATTTATGAAATTATACTTTGAAAAAACAAATATTGATTCAAAAAAACAACTCAAATAAACTTCACTGGAATGTTGATATATTTAAGGAAAAAAATTAAAGAGGACTTGTTTGGAAAATTCTTATAAAGCTTCAGGAGTCGATATTGAGGCAGGAGAAGAGACTGTACGGAAAATAAAGGGACTTGCCAGGTCAACATTTACAAAGAATGTTCTTTCAGATATCGGTTTGTTCGGCGGATTCTTTGAACTGGACCTGAAAGAATATAAAAACCCTGTTTTGGTTTCAAGTGTCGATGGTGTCGGTACAAAACTTAAAATTGCGTTTGCCATGGACAGGCATTCAACTGTCGGACAGGATCTTGTAAATCACTGTGTAAATGATATTGCAGTTTGCGGGGCGAAACCGCTTTATTTTTTGGATTACCTTGCTTTCGGCAAGCTTGATTCGCAGGTTGCTGAAAAGATTATCGAAGGGTTCTCCCTTGCCTGTAAAGAGAACGGGTGTGCTCTTATTGGAGGCGAAACTGCGGAAATGCCTGGAATATATGCTGATGATGAATATGATATGTCCGGTACAATTGTGGGTATTGTGGAAAAGTCAAAGATCATCGATGGAAAAAATATTGCTAAAGGGGATCTTCTTATCGGTTATCCGTCCAACGGACTTCATACAAACGGATATTCTCTTGCCAGGAA
Organism: Ignavibacteriales bacterium UBA6490; assembly: GCA_002435365.1. Lineage (GTDB taxonomy): Bacteria > Bacteroidota > Ignavibacteria > Ignavibacteriales > Ignavibacteriaceae > UBA6490. The sequence continues at coordinate 13,214 of DJMM01000068.1, read as the reverse complement.
AGTTCTTCTTGGTAAATACAGTCTTGATTCCAGGCCTGAAGGATTACCCGGAACTCTTGGAGATGAGCTTTTGAGGGTCCATAAATCTTACCTTAGGCTTATCAGTCATTTAACCGCTAACATGAGTGTTAAAGGTTTTTCACACATCACCGGCGGCGGGATTATAGGAAATACAATGCGCATAATTCCTGAGGGGCTTTCATTGAAAATTCAGTGGGATAAGTGGGAAATTCCCCAGGTTTTCAAACTAATTCAGTCCACTGGCAATATCAGTGATGAAGAGATGCGGAAAGTATTTAATCTGGGGATTGGCCTGGTTGCGGTAATAAAGTCCGATGAAAAGGAAAAGTTATTGAAGCTTTCAGGAGAAATTAATGAACACCCCCTGATCATAGGGAGTGTCCATTAAGTAGCTGCCTTGCTCATTACTAATATAGGCTCCAGTACGCACTCAATACTGTAGACATGTAGTTATAGCCGGCGTTAAATTTGTAGGTACTTCCGGCAACCAGTTTTCCTACAAGAATAAAATTCGCAAAGGGTTTATATGAAATATCTCCGGATATTTCCCGGATGATAAAATCTCCTTCCGAGATATAGCCCAGTTTTCCGCCAAGATTGATTTTAAAGTTATCTTCTTTCTCATCCACAAGTACCCAGTCTCCCCAGATACTGTGTGAATCGAAGTTATCCGGGCTCCAGTAAAATGCCGTATGCTTCGAGTAGTTCAGATACTGAAATTCATATCCCAGTGAAAAATCGTAAGATACACCTTTACCGATACGGAAGAATACATCATTTCCTTCGTTCTTATCTGAGACAGAAAGATATGTGAATCGTCCTGCTGCAACCAATCCTTTCGGCTTGCTGTAAGAAAATCCTGCTCTTCCGAGGTCAACGGAAAGATCATTATTCAGAATATAAGGTGAATAAAGGATCAGCCTCGCATCGTTCTTTTCATAATATGCATAAGCTGAAAACCGTTCCTGGGTGTACTTAAGCTGTCCGTCAAAAATATTTTTGCCGGATATACCTTTAGTTGTTAATCTGCCGGCACCCGCGGAAAGCTGCAGTCTTGATGATATGTTCAGGAAAATATTTCCTTTAACTGAATTTATGTTCCGCTGCAATCCTGTTGTTCTCAGATTACTATTTGTAAATGTAGCTCCAACAGAGAGGTAATTAGTTATACCGATTTCCAGTCTGCCTCCTGCTGTTCTTAATGTAAATGCCTGGTTATCATCGTAAAAGCCGAACTGCGGTGCCAATGCCAGAAGCACAGGGAAACCTCCGAACAGCCTTCCTTCCGGTATCCATCCTTTTGCTTCTCTAATCATCCTTATTCTTGAACTATCGCTCGTTTCAGTTAGCAGACGGTCATAAACTTCTCCGGCATCATCATAGTATTCGTTATTTGCAAGGGCTACACCATAGAAGAAGTTGGCATCAAAGTCATCCGGTTTTTCAGCCGACAGCTTTCTGAACTCTTTTAGCGCAGTAACGGAATCGCGGGACCATAAGTATGCCTTTGCCCTTAGCACTGCTATATCGAAATCATACTCTTCCTTAAGAAGCTCATCGTAAATATTTCCTGCGGATTTGAAATCCTCCATACACAGGTAAACGCTGGCATACTCAATTTTTTCAAGGCGGCTTGGTGCAGTTACTTTTGAAAAATACTCATTATACTTTTCCAGTGCGCCGGCACAATTATTTTGTTCAACCAGGTCTCTTGCCGAGTATAAAATTGAATACAGCTCATAGCTCGCCAGGTTAACCTCATAATTATTTCTCACTAATTCCAGATCCTTATTGCCTGAATCTACGATATACGCGCGGTTGATATAAGATTTGGCAGAAGCAAATTCCTGCAGCTTGATTTTAAGGGTAGCTGCGGTTATAAGTGCCTGCAGGTTATTGGGATCTTTCTTAAGCACTTCACCAAGATAGAAGTCAGCTTTATTAAGCTCCTGATCAGTCCATACGGCAACCTGTGCCCGGAGCAGCTGGTAATCAACATTATCGGGATAATATTTCAATAAAATTTCGAGCTGGTCGAGGGCATCGCCGAACCTGTAATCCCATGCCGCGTATTGCGCATACAGATATCGTTGATCAGCAGCTTCCTTATCCGGCTGTTGATTTATGTATGTTTTAAGAACTGCCAGCGCATTATCATAATCAGGAATTCCCGCATAATATTGAGCCAGCCTTACAACTGCTTCCCGGTCATTCGGGTTTTTATTTATTCTTTTAATATAGTTATTAACGCGTATGGCAATAAGACTGTCCCTTTGGGAGGTGACATCTTTAATGTAAACACTATATTTTTCCGCGCTCACTGAATCCGCTGAGAGGATTTCAAGTTCTGTGAATGCTTCTTCATATCTACCGGCCTTTATCAAAGCCTTAACAAGCTTTAACCGGGTATCGTTATCCCCCGGAGTTCTTTTAAGAATCCCGTAATACCTGTCGATCGGATAGACATGTTTTGGCTTCCTGAGAACCATGCCCTGGGTTTTTGAATATCTGTAGGAGGTATCGTTTACGGTATAAACTATACCGCGTCCTTTTGCAAGATCAAGACCATCCATTGCTTCCTGAAAGTATGGTTTTATAGCCAGAGCATGTTCAAAGGCATCAATTGCAGTTCTTTTCTTGCCGAGCCATAAAGTAAAATAACCATAGCGTGACCAGAGCCGCTGGTCGTCTGGATATTTCTCAACATATCTTTTAAGTATCGGTTCCCCTTTGGAGATATGATTGGTTTTTGCCAGGATTTCAGAATATCTTATAATTTCATCCGGGGAAGCTTCTTCTCTTTTCAGGTATTCGTCGTACCAGGTTTCGGCCGTTGCCCATTCTCCCATGTTCTTATAGCATTTCCCGATCTCCAGGTAATTCACAGGAACGGACGGATCAATTGCAATTTCCCTCTTATGCCCCTCTATTTTATTAAACAGGAGCTTATACCACGAGTCTGTGGTCCTGGCCAGATTTTTACTTATTTCACGGTCTTTCGGCGCGAGCTTTCTGGCAGATCTGAAATCATAGACCGCCATTTCATACTGGCCGCGTTTTTCATGAGCGAGTCCTCTGAGATTATAACCATCAGGATTCTGCGGAAGTGCAGAGATGTAACGGTTAAGGAGGTCAATGGCTTCTCCATATTTCCCGTGCTGCATTTGTGCAAGTGCATCCTTCTTTAATTCAACACTGTTCTGCTGAGGAAATACAAATGAAGAAAAAACCATTAAAAAAATAAATAACTTTTTCATTTTAGTAATAACCAAATTTATTTTTTTCCCGGGTTTCTCCCGAAATTACTTTCTTTAAGATATCGTCCGCATTGTTTACAGACTGATCAACTTTTACTATGTTGACCGAAACAGTTCTGAGTATCTCCGCAGCATTTTCTCCGTTAGTGAGAAGGTTCTTCTTTACTCCCGATAAAATTGAATTGATATTTTTCGAATCATCTCCTGATAGAAGAATAATCTGGCAGTTGTCCATTCTGCAGAGTTTATCTTTCCTATCAATAGATAATCTTATGGCATTATATAATTGATTGTCTTTAACAAGACCCGTTACCTGAGGGTCAATCCTGAAAGAAATTAGTGAGAAAATTTGTCCTGTACTTTTATATAATGCAATCTGTGTGTTAATTATAAGCTCAAAATCAGCTACAGTGTACAAGTTGGATGAAACTGATTCCATTTCCGGAATATCAAGTTCCGAAAGACTGGTGTATGAGCCTCCCGGCTCCCTTAAAATCTTTTTTCCCGTTTCTTTAAAATCGTCAACAACTCCCTTATAGGGTTCGATGAAATAATTAGCGCTGAACCGGCCTTCATTATGCCCGATGTTCGGAGTAATATACATTATTCCGCCATGTTCGCCGAGAATATTTTTCTGCAGGTTTATTACACCTGTCGCAAATCCTGAAAGAGTATCTACAATATTTCTCGCTGCAGGGGTAGCCGGCTCGCCCAGAATAAAAACACTTGTTATTCCGGAGTCTTCTATAATCTCTGTTGTCTTTAGAAATGTCTGTTTAAGAAGGTTTACATTATCAAAACCGATAAAAGGGGTTAATTCATCGAAGATTATTTTTGAGGGTTTGTATTTTTCAACTACTGTAACAATATCCCGCAGATACTCTACATAAAATTCATCGTTTCCTGAAGTTTTAAATACGTCCTTAGGATATGCCACTCTTACAACAATAATAAGATTCTGATTCATATAATCCTGGATATCAAAATCTATCGATGCTGCGAGGATCATTAAATCCTTGGGACGCATGCTGGTAAAGTAGAGGCAAACTTCATTCTGTCTGGCGCATTCCATTGCATATTGCAAACCGAGCATTGTTTTTCCCGATTTCCTTGCACCAATCAGGAGATAAGTTCCTCCTCTGTAAAAACCTCCCCAGGATTTATCCACAAGTGATAAACCGGAAGGGACAATTTGAATTCTTTTTTTCATAGATGAATTTTTTTGTTATTTTCCCAAATATTATGCCGTGAGGATTTGTTCTAAATCACGCAATAATCAGCATTTAAGTGCTCTAAAGAGAAACAAAAGCCATCTTTTGTATTAATCTGTTACATACTCCTGGCGTGAAAAAAATCCAAAAACGAACAAACCGGTGGCATTTCCGGCTATTGTCGGCTCATTTGTAATATAATCATTATAATCGTCGAAATACCTAATTCTCCCTGAATTGAACCGATCATACCAGCCTGAAGATCTATTTATGCTGTATTTTTCAAGTATTTGTAATGAAGCCGGACCGGAGGAAATTGCACCGGGCAGGTAACCGTTGTTTAAAAATCCAATCTGGGAATGAAGCCTTACCGGGTAGGTTTTTCCAATTCCGTGCACAAAAGAAATTCCCCAGGGATTTCTGCCTAATACATAATCCCTCTGAAAAATGAGCAGTGAATCAAATCCATTATTTCCGGAAAGTCTTTTATAAAGAATAACCTGCAGAGCCGTTCCGAGAATTGTGTTCACCGAACCCCAGGTAAAATCGGTTCCTTCAGAAAATAATGATGAGTCTTTTTTGAGATTGAAATGCCTGATGTTATTTAAAATGTAATCTGAATAATCCTCTCCGAGAGTAGTAAGCCTGTAATGCACCAGGGAATTTATATCTCCCCAGCTCCACCAAAAATCGGAGCCTGCAGAATCTGCATATACTTTTGCCAGTTTCAGATAACCGCTGTCTTTAGTAGCGGTGTAAAGCTCGGCTGCACCGAGCGCAAGTTTCCCGGCGAATGAAATATCTTTGTAAACACCTGATGCAATAGTGTCTATATCTGGTGCTGTTTTATATGCGGAAAAGGTCCCTTCTGCTGCTTCAAGACATTGTGCGGCGAAATCATAATCGTAAAATCGTGTGGACCAGATCCTCGATGCAATAGCAAGTGCTGCAGAATATATTCCAATAATATTTTTTCCGATTCCCGTGAAACCGGGCCTGTCAAATCCAAGAAGATCATTTTCCGGCAGCCGCCATTTTTGATCATGATCCCTTAGATCCTGAACCTGTGTAATTAATAGGTCATTCCTTAGATGGCACCGCAATAACCAGTCAATTCCGATTCTTGCTTCTTCAAGTATATCGGGAACACTGTTATTATCGTTGTCAAAACCAAATTTGTCCGGGTCAAATTCGTAGGAAAAAATCAGCATATAAGTAGTATATGCCGCAGTGGAAAGAAATTTTAAATAATCCCCGGCATCGTGCCAGCCGCCGGTTACATCCACAATTGAATTTTCAGAAAATCCGGGAACAGATGTAGCATCGGACATATGGCAGGGTTCATGGAGCAGGGGATCGGTGGGTCCGCACCGCTGCACCTGAAAAAACAGCATTAAAGAATCCCTTATGCCCGAATAAATATAATTATTAACCCTGAAATAGTAATCTTTTGCACCTTTAATTCTAAGCCTGTAATCCCCCGGTTCACTTATCCCGCTGAAATCAATAGTCCGGCAGTAATTAAAATTATTGATAGAAAAACCTGATTTCTGCATCCTTCCTTTTGAAATTATCTTTCCTTTGCTGTTCAGGATTGAATAATTTTCATTTTTAAACTTCTTTTTTGAGAAGATAACTGCGGATTTTATATCCTGCGGAAGAAATCCCGCCTGGTTCATCCTTATGAAAACTGAAGAATTGCTCTGCCCGCCGGCTGTGAAGCAGAATGTGAGAATAAACAGCAAGATTAAGGGCATATGAACCTTTGAATGATTATTAATGTAAATTAAAATTATTTTGATTAAAATCATAAACGACTTTATTGCCGAATATTTTTTAATTTTGAGATTTTTTTAATAGAATTTTAAAGATTTTTTATTAATATTGCAGTTAATGAGAATTGCGATGGATGAAATAACTAAAAAAGAGACCGGAATAGATGTCCTAACTGAAGAAGAAACTCTTACCGAACTTACAAGTAAGGTGCTTCTTTATAATGATGACTGGCATACTTTTGAAGAGGTTATCTTTCAGTTAATGAAGGCTACCCGGTGCAGCTTTGAAAAAGCCCGCGATTTTGCTTTCGAAGTTCATACCAGGGGAAGTGCGGTTGTCTATGACGGAACTATTACAGACTGCCTTAAAGTTTCATCGGTACTTGAAGAAATTGCCCTCAACACACAAGTAATTACATGATCCGGTCCGAAGTCCTGTTACGGACTCCGGCCCCGAACCTCCAAAAAAATTAATCTACAAGACTCCAGCTGCTCTTCATTACCTGGGTAATTGGAATTATTATATTCTGATCACCTGAAGCTGCCATCGTTATGTTAAAATTCTTTTCATCTTCCAAATAAACGGGTATTCCTTCCGCAGGACTAAAATAAAAATCGCCTTTTGACATTCCTTCTCCCTCAATCGAAAAAACAAAACCCATTACCGTTCCGCTGCCTTCAATTTTAATCTTTGCGGTAAAGGGCATCTTTAAAACCTCGCGGCCAAGTTTTTCGTCCCTGCCATCCAGCATAAATTCCATTTCACTTGTCATTATAGTGGTACCACCCATCATCTCAATTGAATCAACTTTGTTGATTGTCCACTTATCTCCTGCGGAGACCTCATTTTCCGGAAGCATGGTAAGCTGCAAAGCTTCTTTTTTCCCCATCTGCATTATCTGATCATTTAAATCGATCGAATCAAGCTGCTCCTTTTTCAGCACTTCACCTTTCCGGCTGAAGGTTATTTCAGTCCTTTTTCCGATTATCCTGTCATATACGAATGTTGTATCCATCATCGGTGTCCGGGTATCCGAAACAGCCGAATCGATGGAGACAATCATTTTAATCTGATCGGAAGTACTTTCGCCGCCAACCATTCTGATAACGGTTCTGGAATCGTTATAAACTTTCATCTCCGAGCCCATCATTTCCTGAACAAGTTCATTGTTTGATATTTCATTATAGATGTAAGTTTTGCCTTCCTTGAAATCATATTTTAAGCTGTAGCTCTGTGCGGCTGCCGGAATTATATAAACCAGCATCATGGAAAATACAAACAGTTTTTTCATCAATTGATCCTTATAAAATTATTGGAGTTTATTTCTCTTTAACTAAATATTTTCTGCTTTCGTTTGCAATCCGGTAAGCAGTACGGAAAACAAGCTGCGAGATCCTGGCAGCTTTTGTAAAATCTATCTTCTGAACTTCATCGGTTACCATATGGTAATCCTCATGAAGACCGGAGTGATAGAATAATGCGGCGATACCCGATTTGATAAATGAAGCGTGGTCGCTTCCCCCCAAATATCTATCATTTGCAAAATGCAATTTTAATCCTGATTCTTTGTTCTCTTCGGAAGTAATTTCCTTCAAATCCGGACTCCATGAATGACCAAATATGAAGAGCGAATCAGGATCGTTACGTCCGATCATATCCAGATTAAGCATTGCAACAGTGTTTGCCAATGGAAAGAGCGGCCTGTCGACATAATATTTGCTGCCGAATAATCCCTTCTCTTCACCGGAAAAGGTGATAAACAGAATACTCCGCTTAGGTTTATTCTCCAGTCCGGAGAATGCCTTTGCAATTGCAATTACACCGGCAGTTCCGGAGGCATTATCATCAGCACCGTTTGCAATTGAATCCTGCCCTGGTTCAATACCCTTTTTAATTCCAACATGATCATAATGCGCACCGATCACAACCACTTCATTTTTTAATTCGGGATCAGATCCTTCAAGAAAGGCTGCAACATTATAAGCAGGGGCTTCAATTATAGCAGTGGAGGTTCTCAGTGCAACAGTAATGTCGCTGTATTCTGCTGAAAAGCCTTTCATCTCAGAGTCGATCTTTGTCTGCAGCTCCTTCAAATTTGAAACACTTCCAAAAACGTTATTAATAAACTTTTCTCCGGCCTCAATTACAGGAATATTATTATCTTCTTCTGTTAACAGGGTTAATGGCAGCTGATTATTGGGGATTAAAGAATATAAAGAAGGCCAGGGATATCCGACAGGTCTTACGGATAAATGGTTAAGCGGGTCGTTTATAAAAATAACTGCCGATGCTCCCCGATTGAATGCATTTTCAACTTTATAACTAAGCCGGGAGTAGTAATAACCGCCTCTTCCGTGAAAAACTGAACCGGAATCCTTTTCCTGCGGAACATGTCTTAACAACAAAACAATTTTCCCCTTAACATCCGCCCCGGCATAATCATCGTAATTTAAGTGAGGAGCAGAAATTCCATAACCGCAGAAGATAAGATTTCCCTTTGCAGAAGAATTGCCGGTAACTTCAAATGGAATAAAATCATCTTTAAGTTTAAATTCAATTTCCTTACCGTCTTTATTAATACTGAAGTCATTTTCGGTGCCAAGCGAAATATATCCGAGCTCAACTTTCTGGAGGTACGAATCATTGATTTTTTGAAGGCCGAAGGATTCGAACTTTTCAGCGATATATACAGCTGCCGTGTCCAGGTACTCACCAGGTGTATTTCTGCCTTTTAAGTCGTCAGAGGCAAGGTAAGTAATGTATTCTTCAAGAATAGCAGGTGAAATAGATTTTTGTGAATCCGAAAGTTCAAAAGATGAACAATTCCAGGCTGAAAACAGCAGAATTATACTAAAAAGATATTTTTTCATAGCATCTACCCAAAATGAAGTCCAAAAATAAGCAATTTAGGAATCTCTCCAATACAGAGATTAAAATTTATTAATTTTTTAACCGGGGAACCGTTTCCCCTCGGGGAGCTTTCCTCATTCTAACTCGGGTCTGATCTGATTCTAACCCGATTATAATCCGGTTTTTTTGAGATCAGAATGGAAGCAGACCTGACTCAGGATAAATTTATACTAAAATTATTAGTCAAATTGGACGGTAAAATCGGAATTTTTAAGAATATAATCTTATATTTGCACCTGACATTCCTATAGTTTAGTCAAGATTAACTATCTGATATTACTATTGTGATTAGTTGATTGCAATTTTTACTTAATCGAATAATACTAATTTAAATAATTTAAAAGGAGAGCTTTTCACGTGATTATTGGTGTGCCTAAAGAAATTTTTCCGGGTGAAAACCGGGTTGCCCTGGTCCCGGATACCGCAGCAAAGCTCATAAAGATGGGTTTTGAAGTCCTGATTGAAAAGGGCGCCGGGGAAAATGCATATTTCTCCGATGAAATGTTCGTATCGGCAGGTGCAAAGATTGCCGGCGATAAAAACAAGTTGTACCAGTCATCTGATGTTATACTGAAGGTTCAGAGGCCCTATTATGATAAAAATTCAGGAACTGATGAATCCGGATTGCTCAAAAAAGAGAGTCTGCTTATAACATTTATGTTTTCACTCAGTTATCCTGAAGATGCGCTGAGGTGCGCAGAAAAAGGAATAAGGGTGATTTCGATGGATGCTATTCCGAGAATTACAAAAGCGCAGAGAATGGATGCATTAAGCTCCCAGACAAATCTCGCAGGATATAAAAGCGTACTGATGGCTGCAGATACACTTGGAAAAATTTTCCCTCTTATGATGACTGCTGCCGGAACAATTACTCCTGCAAAAGTGGTTATTATGGGTGCCGGTGTGGCAGGGCTGCAGGCTCTTGGCACTGCAAAGAGGCTGGGTGCAATTGTAGAGGTCTCAGACGTCCGCACCGCTGTAAAGGAAGAAGTACAAAGCCTTGGAGGAAAATTTATCGAGGTTGAATCTTCGGAAAATATGCAGGATGCAGGTGGATATGCCAAGCAGGCATCTGAAGATTATCTTATGAAACAAAAAGAAGTCTTGTTCAAGCATATCACGGAGGCCGATGTTGTAATAACCACCGCCCTTGTTCCCGGTAAAAAAGCACCGGTACTTGTAACAGAGGAAATGGTTAAAAAGATGAGACCGGGATCTGTAGTTCTTGATATGGCAGTTGAATTCGGCGGTAACTGCGAATTAAGTGAAACTGGAAAGACAGTTGAAAAATATGGTGTTAAAATAATTGGTGAGCCCAATATACCCGGACTGCTTCCTCATCAGGCAAGCGAGCTTTATTCCAGGAATATTCTTGCACTACTTCAGCATATTTCAAAGGACGGAAATGTCGTCCTGGATATGAATGATGAGATTGTAAAAGGCTCGTTAATTACCAACGACGGCCAGGTTGTTCATGAAAGAACAATGGAAATATTAAATATAAATAAGAAATAACAGGAAAAAACATGGATTTTCATTTTTTAATGATGATATACGTCTTCGTCCTGGCAATTTTTACAGGATTTGAACTGATAACGAAAGTACCTCCCACATTGCATACGCCGCTTATGTCCGGATCCAATGCAATTTCGGGAATAACAATTGTCGGCGCATTATTATCGGCGGGGATGGAGGAATTTACTTTAAGTACTATCCTTGGCATGCTTGCGGTTATATTTGCAATGATAAACGTTGTAGGCGGGTACCTGGTAACCGACCGTATGCTAAAAATGTTCAAGAAGAAATAGGAGATACATAGCATGGATTTAATTATTGAAATCGCTTACCTGGTATCTTCTGTACTATTTATTATGGGGCTTAAAAAACTAAGTTCCCCGAAGACAGCCCGTCAGGGAAATTTTATTTCTGCAGTAGGTATGCTGCTGGCTATCATTGTAACACTTTTAGACAGGCATGTACTTACATATGAATGGATAATTGTTGGTGTAATTGTGGGTAGTTCAATCGGTGCATTAATGGCTGTAAAAGTACCTATGACAGGTATGCCGCAGATGGTCGGTCTCCTTAACGGATTCGGCGGTCTTGCATCAACCCTTGTTGCACTGGCGGAGTTTGATAAAATAGCTCCGGCAATTCCATTGAATACCGGCATAGCAATTATTTTATCCCTTCTTATCGGCGGGATTACATTTACCGGTTCGGTAATTGCTTTCGGAAAGCTGCAGGGCCTGGTTACCGGAAAAGTTGTAAAATACCCCGGTCAGCATCCCCTGAATGCTTTCCTTTTATTGGTGGTAATTGCTGCAGGCATTTATATTGTTATAAATCCTGATTCATTTATGTTCGTTTTGGTGGTTACGGGGGTAAGTCTGGTTCTTGGTGTGCTGCTGGTGCTTCCGATCGGTGGAGCAGATATGCCCGTAGCAATCTCGCTTCTGAATTCTTACTCAGGTATTGCAGCTTCCACAACAGGATTTGTTCTTGGCAACAACGAATTAATTATTGCCGGTGCACTTGTGGGTGCATCAGGTATAATTCTTACTTTAATTATGTGCCGGGGAATGAACCGGTCGCTGATGAACGTACTTTTGGGGGGATGGGAATCTGCCGGAGTAGTTCCTGCTCAGGCATCCCAGACTTCTGCCAATATTACTGTTAAATCGGTTGATTCGGAAGAAGCTGCGATGATTTTTGATGCTGCACAGTCCGTAATAATTGTACCGGGTTATGGTATGGCAGTTGCGCAGGCTCAGCATGCAGTACGGGATCTTGTAAATATTCTTGAGAAGAAAGGTATTCTTGTAAGGTTTGCAATTCATCCTGTAGCCGGAAGAATGCCCGGACATATGAATGTGCTTCTGGCAGAAGCCAATATTCCGTATGATAAACTTTTGGCCATGGAAGATATCAACGATGATTTTGCCAATACGGATATTTCATTAATCATCGGTGCAAATGATGTGGTTAACCCTGCTGCCAGGCACGATCAGGCCAGTCCCATCTACGGTATGCCCATCCTGAATGCAGATAAGTCAAAAACTGTTGTTATTATCAAGAGGTCGATGAATCCGGGCTATGCCGGAATTGAAAATGAGCTTTTCGGTTATCCCAATGCGCTTATGTATTTTGGCGATGCGAAGGAGGCTATATCTAAATTATCCCATGAAATAAAGCAGCTATAAGACAGTTCATTTTAATATAGATGATAGAGAAGGACAACGGCAATGCAGTTGTCCTTTTTTTTAAAACCGTTTTGCCATCTTCCTTAAATATCTATGATCCGGCAATGCCTGAAGAAAAACCGTTAGGAGGGAAGGTGCGTGTAATAAAGTGATATTTCTTTTAACATCTATTCTTCCTATTTTAATCCCGGATTCAAATTCTCATTAAAGCAGTCTGTTTTTAATGAATTTTAGCGAAAAAAAAGGCTCAGAAGGATTTTATCTAAATGAGACAGTCGTTAATAAAATCTTCATTTGATTCAATCAAACCACTAATTTCCTGCCAAAATACTTCATTAAGGACGTTTTTAAATGGCACTATAGTTGCGAAAATCACATCGATATCCGGAAAATTATTATTATGACAAAAACAAAGATCAAAAAACAATTAGTTGAAATACCAAACACGGCAGATGATAAGCCTGTGGTATTTTCCCGGGCTAAATATTTGCGAAGGATAATATCAAGCGGGTTGTTATCCCTGCTGCTCATTATGCTGATTATTTATACACTTCCTTACACAATTCTCAGTGTCAGCTCGCTGATTGAATATTCGCTGATAGTTGCACTGGTGATATTCCTTGTAGTACTTCTTCTGCGCTATTTCACTATACTGATAATGGCATACTTATACATCAATAAATACACATTTAAGAAGATGAACGGATATTATCCGTTTGTTTCTATAATAGTACCGGTTTATAACGAGGAAAAAGTTATTAAGGAATCGGTTAGGTCGCTGCTTGAATTAAATTATTCAAACTATGAAATAATCATTGTCAACGACGGTTCAACGG
>DJMM01000040.1 GCA_002435365.1 Ignavibacteriales bacterium UBA6490 | reverse complement strand
TTCCGTTTTCCCCGGTTATCAATACCCTTGTATCAAGCGGTGCTACTTTATCTATTATCTGCAGGATACCCTGTATTGCTTTGCTCTTACCAAGTATTTTGCCTTCACCAATGAACGTCTTTTTTATTTCTTTATTTTCGGTAAGAAGTTTAAACTGCTCTACAGCATTCCGGGTTGAAATAAGAAGCTTATCGCGGTCAACCGGTTTTTCAATAAAATCGAATGCGCCCAGTTTGGTTGCTCTGATTGCATTTTCAAGGCTTCCGTGTGCGGAGATTATTATTATCGATATCTCGCTGTTCCATTCCCTTACTTTTTTAATTACATCGAAGCCCGTCATCTCAGGCATCTGGATATCAAGAAGCAGAGCGGAAAAGTTGCCTGAATAAATTTTTTCAATTCCCCGGGAGGCGCTGGTGGAGTAATCGACGTTGTAATCCTCGTACTCAAGGATCATTTTTATGCTTTCGCATATTTCCTGTTCGTCATCTATAATTATAATTGAGTTCATAACATAAAAACAGAATAAAATAATGAATGTAAAATAAGAGATTGGGAGGGAAGAACAAACTCATTATCCCTCAGAGCCCGGCCGAAAACCCTCCCGTAATAATTTGCTGTAAGGTCTCTTTCATCGATGCGCGACTGTACTTTGAAGGACTCTTCAAAAACTTCCACAAAAAGACCAAGAAAATTTCCAAGATTCATAAAAGTGGAGTTGTAGCCGATAAAAGCATTGCCAAAAAAGTGTGCTACTTTATCTTTATCGCCGAATTTATTATTCGGAGTATCAAAGAATAATCTTGACGGCAGGTTTTCATTTTTAGCCAGGAAGACAGAGTCATCAGCTGAAAGCAGCGGAATCTGAATGCTTATATTAAGCAGCGGAATTGTAACCGGGAATTCTTTATACGGAATGCAGGCAAAAGTAAGCGATAACAGGGCTTCGGAAATATCATTGTTATTTGCTCTGAGCGAAAATTTATAAAGTGTATCCATCAGCGACAAATGATCTGTGGAATCTTTCAGGGTGCCGAACTGTTCCGATGCGATATATTCGGAAAGGATATTAACCTGTTTTGACAAATAACTCTGCTGGGGGAATGAATAATCAGAGATTAAGAAAAAGATTATCAGAAGATAATTCCTTTTCATCAGGTTTGTATAACTCCGACGTTGAATTTCTGAAAGTCCGGATTGTTATCGGCGATTTCAATCGCCCTGGATATATATTCCCTGGTAAGGGCGGGATCAATTATTTCATCAATCCATAATCTTGCCGCTGCATAGAGCGGAGTACTGGAATCGTTATATGAATTCAGAATCTCCTGCAGCAGTTTAGTTTTTTCTTCCGGGGAAAAATGTTTCCCCAGTTTTTCTGCCTGCTTCAGTTTAATATCAAGCAGAACACTTCCTGCCTGCGACCCCCCCATAACAGAAATTTTAGAATTGGGATAGGCAAAAATAAACCGCGGATCATAAGCCTTGCCGCACATCGCATAATTACCCGCTCCAAAGCTGTTGCCGACAATAATTGTAATTTTAGGAACAACCGAATTGGCTACAGCATTCACCATTTTAGCGCCGTCCTTAATAATTCCGCCATGTTCAGCGCGGCTGCCTACCATAAATCCTGTAACATCCTGAAGAAACAGAAGGGGAATCTTTTTCTGGTTACAGTTCATTATAAAGCGGGCTGCTTTATCGGCACTGTCAGAATAGATCACCCCGCCGACCTGCATTTCACCGGTTTCAGATTTTACAATACTCCGTTGATTGGCAATAATTCCCACAGACCAGCCGTCGATTCTTGCGTATGCAGTGATTAATGTTTTTCCATAACCGGCTTTGTACTCATCAATCTCCGAGTTGTCGGTAATCCTGGCGAGTAATTCATACATTTCATAAGGTTTTAAGGGGTCGTCCGGCAGGATTCCGTAAATTTCTGAGGGCTGGAACAATGGCGGCTGCGATTCTGTTCTGTTAAATCCCGCTTTAGGCGTGCTGAGCTTTTTTTCTGTTAGCCTTCTTATAGAATCAATGCACTCTTTGTCATTTTTAACTATATAATCGGTAACACCTGAAATATTCGACTGAACTTTTGCACCGCCAAGACTCTCATTATCAATTACTTCACCGATCGCTGCTTTAACAAGGTGAGCTCCCGCCAGAAAAACAGAGCCTTCTCCTTCCACAATTAATGTTTCGTCGCTCATTATCGGAAGGTAAGCTCCTCCGGCGACACAGGGACCCATTATTGCAGCAAGCTGGTGAATTCCCATCGAAGAAATAACCGCATTATTCCTGAATATTCTGCCGAAATGTTCTTTATCGGGAAAAATATCTTCCTGCAGGGGCAGAAAAACACCTGCGCTGTCCACAAGATAAATCAGGGGAAGTCTATTCTCCATGGCGATTTCCTGAGCGCGCAGATTCTTTTTACAGGTGACGGGAAACCATGCTCCCGCTTTTACAGTTGCATCGTTTGCCACAATCATATGATACTGGCCGCAGACTTTTCCTATACCGATTATAGTCCCTGCTGAAGGAGCACCGCCGTATTCTTCATACATATTATTGGCGGCAAAAGTATTTATCTCAAAAAAATCCTTTTCATTATCAAGAAGAATTGCTATTCTCTCCCGTGCGGTAAGCTTTCCTTTTGCTTTGTGTTTTGCGACTGCAGATTCTCCTCCTCCGCCATATATTTTTTTACGTTCGGCATTCAGTTTACGGATAAGATTTTTGTAATGATCCTCTCGTTTTAGAAAAGATTG
The DNA here is from genome assembly GCA_002435365.1 of Ignavibacteriales bacterium UBA6490. GTDB lineage: Bacteria > Bacteroidota > Ignavibacteria > Ignavibacteriales > Ignavibacteriaceae > UBA6490. Next base: position 1,009 of record DJMM01000040.1, on the reverse strand, counting down.
ATTTTTATCTGCGGGAGTTCCTATTTTATTCATACATCAACTGTTAAGTAATTCTCGTGCAATAACAATTCTTTGAATTTCAGATGTTCCTTCACCGATGGTGCAGAGCTTTACATCCCGGTAGAATTTTTCAACCGGATAATCCTTTGTAAAGCCATAACCTCCGAATATTTGCACAGCTTCGCTGGCAGCTTTCTCGGCAATTTCACTTGCAAACATTTTTGCCATTGCAGCTTCCTTTATTATGGGGTGATTATTATCCTTCAGAAATGCCGCCCTGTATGTAAGCAGCCGTGCTGCATCAATATTTGTTTTCATATCTGCAAGCTTAAACTGGATTGCCTGGAATTCATTTAAAGCTTTATTAAACTGTTTCCTCTCTCCTGAATATTTCACCGATGCATTAAGAGCCCCCTGGGCGAGACCGACGCTAAGTGCAGCAATCGATATTCTGCCGCCCTCCAGAATTTTCATAGCCTGAGGGAAACCGTCACCTTCAGTGCCAAGCAGATTATCGGCTGGTATCCTGCAGTTTTCAAAAGCAATTTGGGTTGTGTCGCTGGCTCTCATACCGAGCTTGTTTTCCTTTTTACCGATAACCAGCCCTTCAGTTTCTTTCGTTAGTACAAAAGCGGAAATGCCTTTTTTACCTTTGGATTTATCTGTAATTGCCATAATTACAAAAGTTTTTCCTACCGTGCCGTGGGTGGTAAAAGTTTTGCTTCCGTTTAATATGTAATAGTCTCCATCCTTTTCTGCAGTTGTTTTAAGTCCTGCTGCATCACTTCCTGACATTGATTCAGTCAATCCCCATGCCCCAATGGAATTTCCTGAAGCAAGATCGGGGAGGTATTTCTTTTTCTGATTCTCATTTCCGAATCGGTTAATATGATTTGTACAGAGTCCGTTATGCGCCGCAACCGAAAGAGCAATGGAAGGATCGACTTTGGCAAGTTCTTCAATTACTATCGCAAATTCAATATAGCCAAGACCGGCACCGCCGTATTGT
>DJMM01000001.1 GCA_002435365.1 Ignavibacteriales bacterium UBA6490 | reverse complement strand
GCCACACCCTCAATTCTTAAAAATCCAGTTTTACTGTTTTTTTGATTAAAGTTCGTTATTAGTTTATATATACGTGGTGTTTTTTCCATTAACATTGACACTACTTCGGGATGCAGGTTAATTTTATTGAATGGTACCTGCTTTACATATTCCTGTATAAATCCTTCTTCACGTCCGTATTTATATTCATAAGTAAAATAACCGGTCGAATCCAATTCTACGTTTTTGTTCAGGATGTTGGGGACAGAAATATAAAATTCGCTTTTCTCCGGTGATGCGTCTGCAAAAAGATCGTTCTCATTTAAATATTTATAAAGTTCCTTTGCCGTGTTTACAGCAGGATCTATCAGCGTTATTTCTTCATGCATAAAATCTCTGTACACATACTTACCGTTCTCTTTTAAGTTATACAGTTCTTTCAGTTTCGAGGCAAATATATTTTTATAGAACGGATAATGCGTACAGCCGAGAATAATTGTTTTAAGAGGTTTTGCGGATCTGGATTTTAATTGTTCCAGAAGGGAAACAATATTGTAATAGATATAATTTTCTATGGAGTTCAGCTGAATCTCCGACGGGTTATCTCTCTTCCCTGAATATAAAATGTGATTCTTGCTCCAGTCAAAGTTATATCGGTTCATAATATTTACTTCAATTTTTGCAGTTGTGGATGATAATGACGGTCCTTTATATTCTTTTCTAACCTGTGAGGATTTTGCATTAATGTAATCTTCCAGTCCATCGACAGCACCCGCCAGTCCGATACCGGGTTGCTGATAAGTCTGGATTTCTCCTCTGTATCCCTGATCCGAACGATATTTATTTATGGCATTTAGATACCCGTTTGACAGAACCGTTCCTTCTGTTGCCATCACGCCGATGCTGCAATTTTCATCATCAGAAATAATTTCAAAAGCACCCTTCACCCCGGCATTTATTACTCCGATTACCTTTATGTCAAGTTTTGCTTTCTTTAAAAAACTCTGGATATCATCCATTCCATATGCAGTAGCGGTATTACAGGCAATAACTATTGCTTTAACCGGGAGTTTGTCTTTTCTAAACTCTTTATCCCGGGGTGACTGATAATATTTATCGCTTAGCAGGAATTGAACATCCTTAAGAATATGTTCTTTCAATAATCCAGTTTTACCACAGGAAGGATAATCTCCGTATGGCATATTGGCCTGATCTCCAAGGTATATGAAATATTCCTTTTCAAAATCAGATATACCGTCAGATCGGTGTGAGTAATCGTGATTGTTATAGCCATCGTAGTTCAAAATTGCATCCATTACCGTGAGGCCGCCCGTTCCGGAATCGAAAATTCCGATGGGCAGTTTTTTATTCTTTACCGGGTAATTTTTTACATCCACATAGAAAAAACCGGTCGGGTCTGACAGAATAGACTGTTCGAGATTCCCTTTAGAGGTATGCTGCTCAGAATTACAATAATTAAAAAGAAGAGATGATAAAAGTAAGACAATTGTTAGTATTGCTTTTGAATCTTTCATTTGTTCCTTCTTTTGTATAATGTTAAGCGGATCCTGTCCGACCGGTTAAAAATTCAACTAAACAGGTTGATTCGTTAAATGTAATAGATTAAGAACAATTTAATTATTTTACAAGAATTAATCATGGATTATTATTGAAAATATTTTTGGATTATCCGGAGCTGCTGGAAGCATCTCAGCTTATTCATAGCCCCTGTGCCTGAAAGGGGATCGGCGGGAAAGTCCGATTTATTAAAAAGTATCACCGTCAACTTTGCTGAGCCAGATTTAATGGGGTAATTCTGTTGTAAAAAATTTTACTTCATTAGAATCATCTTTTTAGTCTCGACAAAAGATCCTGCTCTCAGTTGATAAAAATAAATTCCGCTCGCTAAATCGTATCCGTTGAAATTTACATAATGTCTGCCTGATGCCTTTTCCTCATTTACCAGAACTGCAACTTCCCTTACCAGACTATCGTAGATCCTTAAATCAACCGGTGACGGATATCCGGTTTGGTATTCAATCCTTGTTAGTGGATTGAAAGGATTGGGGTAATTTTGAAAAAGCTGAAATTCATTAGGTCTGGAATTGTTACCGGTTTCTTTTGTATCCGATACTTCATTTTTAATGCAGCGTATGGAGTACTTGAGTGTTTTGTACCAGTCATATGAATTACTGGCAGCATTGTTATAAGCAAGGTATCTCTCATTCGCTTTCGAAGCACTTACAGATGTCGATGTCCAGAAAACCGCATATTGATTAAGCAGCTGGAAAATACCTTGATTAACATCATATTCACCGGCAGGGAGTCCGGTAAATCCGCTGCTATTATCTGCCTGGGTGTTTGGACTTTGCCAGAACCCGGTAGTTGTGTCCTTCATTTTTCCACCGGCAACCAAAGACCCGCCCAGAAAATTTTCTAATTCTGCCCATTCTGCACTTGTCGGCAGATGCCATTCGCAGGGACAAACACCCTGTGCACCGGGATCTGTTGTGCCCTTCATAGCTGCGTTCCAGGTATATAGTAATCCATAAATTTCACCTAGGCTGTCAAGATTATTATATGGAACTACCTCAGGAATTTCAGTTCCGTCACAATAGTGAAGCGATTTTAAATTTTCCTTAAGCCAGGTCTGGGATCCGATTGTAACTGTATTATAAACATTTCCGTCAAAATCGGTAACTGTCTGTCCGAAGTTAACTACGGCCGGGAACAATGTTAAAACCGTTATTATTATTAAACTTCCTATAAAATTCTTCATTGTTAATGTCCTTAAATGTTTTACTGCCGTTAGAAAATAATCAAAAGTATTTTTCCATTCTTGAATTTTAGACAAATCATATAAAAATGGTTTTGAACGGCTTAATATAAAGAGTGAATGCCGTTGCCTTTATATATCTTGTCGTTTAATGTGTTAAATCTGTCTTTCGTCGGAAATGTGGATTATTTATTGGAATAATTCTTATTTTTGCTTTAACTATATCTGTATGAGTAAGAGGCGCTAAAATAAATTATGCCGGACTTTCACAATATCATAAGGTATAAGCCAGCCTGGCATTTGCTGTTCTGGTTTTCATATACAGTATTTTACACTATCCAGTATGGTCTGTTTCAGATGGACCTTTTCAATACTTTTTTATCCTGCCTTTTTACTCTCCCGGTTGTAATCTCTGCGGTCTACTTTAATATTTATTATCTGCTTCCTAAATTTCTTTTAACCAGGAGATATAAAATATTTTTTCCTCTTTTAATCGTTTCAGCGGTATCGTTTACTTTGTTATTAAGGCTGGATTCATATTTCGTAATCATTCCCTCACTCTATTCAGATAATTTTCAGGAAAGATATTACACTATAGGTTTTTTCCGTTTATCCTATCTGATTTCCCATTTTGTAAGCATTTATATGGTTGTAGTTGCTGCTGCATTTATCAGACTACTGATTCAGTGGTACAACAGCAAGCAACAGAATCAATTATTAGCCCGCGAAAATTTGGAAACAGAGCTTAAATATTTAAAATCCCAGATCCATCCGCACTTTCTTTTTAACACCTTAAATAATCTTTATGCATTAACACTGAAAAAATCAGATAAGGCACCGGAGACCGTTTTAAGGCTTTCAGAATTGCTTGATTTCATGCTCTACGAATGTAATTCACCAAAAATATATTTAGACAAAGAATTACAGCTTGTTAAAAGCTATATTGATTTGGAAAAACTAAGATATAACGATAATCTTTCCATTCAGTTTAAGGTAGCGGGTGATACTTCAAATACGGAAATTGCCCCATTGCTTATTCTTCCTTTCGTGGAGAATTGTTTCAAACATGGGATTAGCGGACAAACCGAAAAAGCATGGATAAAAATATCAGTGGATGTTCAGGGTAATTCAGTAGCATTAGTTGCGGAAAACAGCAAGTCTGACGAAAAGCAAAAAGAGAATAATGGATATAAAGAAGGTATTGGTATTGAGAATGTTAAAAGAAGACTGCAATTGCTTTACCCTGGAAGGCATCAACTTGAAATTAAAGAAGAGGATAATACCCACTTTGTAAAATTAGAATTAACAGTTTGAATAAAATGAAAAAAAATATTGCCTGTATTATTGTAGATGATGAACCACTTGCAATTGAAGTAATTGAATCATACTTAGATGGTCTTGGGGGATTTGATATCCTGGCCAGATGCAGTAATGCCCTGGATGCCTATACGGTTCTCCAGCAGAATAACGTCGAACTGGTTTTTCTCGATATTCAAATGCCGCAGTTAAGCGGAATTAGTTTTATTAAATCGCTTCACAATCCCCCTAAGGTAATTATCACTACTGCATACCGTGATTATGCTTTAGAGGGGTATGAATTGGATGTCGTCGATTATTTGTTAAAGCCAATCCGGCAGGAAAGATTTATAAAAGCAATCGATAAATATCTCTCCCAGAGACAAAATAAAAATACCCCTATTGCTGAATCAGCGCATCAAGAATCAGCAAAGCCGTTTATTTATTTAAAGTCGGAACGAAAGACAATAAAAATATTTATAGAGGATATTCTTCTGATTGAAGGAATGAAAGATTATGTGCTGGTTCATACAAGGAACTCAAAAATAATCACCAAAGAGCAGATCGGGGTCATAGACGAAAAACTTGCAAACAACAATTTTATGAGGGTGCATAAATCGTTTATTGTTTCTCTGGAAAAGATAACTGCATTTAGCTCCAGCTCAATTGAAATCGGTAAGAGGGAAATTCCCATAGGCAGAATTTATAAAAACGAAGTTTTACGACGGTTAATGACTTCTCAAATGTGATATTGATAAGATTCAGAATAAATATTATTTCTTACCATTAAATTCTCTCTGGGAACAGATTCTATCTTTTTTAATTCATTCGACGTTGAATTACTATTAAAGCAGCTATCTTCTTTAGATGTTTTTGTGGGGAATTCACTCTCACCTGTATCAAATAAGAAAGATATAACAAGGCATCAGCCATCCGCTTCAGGCCGACAGCTTTCACACTCGCTATCTTTTATTTTTCCTCTTAAAAAAGTAAAAAGCTATTTATACTTATACCACAGTAGTTTCAGATAATAAAAGACTTATTTAAGTCGTTGATGTATTTTCAATTTTTCAATATTTTAACAAAAAACAGAACGGCATTAAAATGTCTCTTAGTAATACTGCTTTTAGTCAGAGAAGAATATTAAACAGGTTTCAAAGAGCTGCGGTAATTTTAATTTTATGCACATTACCTTCAGGCTGCAGTGACAACGATTATCTGACATCAATTAATGGAAGCAGCACGTTTGCACTAGTCAATGCTTACCTGATCGACGGCACCGGGGCTGGTGCAGTAGCTAATTCTGTAGTAATCATAGAGGGTGGACTGATCAAGTCTGTCGGCACTGGCAATTCGCTTCATATACCTTTGAGTGTTGAAACTATAGACCTTAAGGGGGCTTATATTCTGCCGGGATTGATGAATACTCATGTTCATGGTGCATACAATGAATCAAATCTAATGGAATGGGCAAAAACCGGAGTAACTACGGTTCGTGATCTGGGGAATTTCTCGACTTCTCCGGAACAAGGTTTTGCCTTCCGGAACAGAGTTGCAGATAAAAACGAATATTCTCGTCTGGTTGCTGCCGGTCCCATGGTAACTGCCCCGGGAGGATACGGAAATTATCCGGTGACTTCTGTATCAGATGCGTTCTACAAGATAAACCAGCTCATAGATCAGGGTGCAGATCTGATCAAAATTGCTATTGAGGATAATTTGCAGGGACGAACCTGGAAAATGCTTAGCCTGGATGAGATACGGCAGATCGTTAAAACCGCTCACAGCAGGAACAGGAGAGTTGCAGCTCATATAAGCAATAGTATTCATATTAAAACTGCACTGGAAGGCGGGGTTGACGACGTTGACCATATGACTTATGATTATGTGCCTGATTCGGTAATTGCGTCGATGGTTCAGAACAATATCTACTGGATTCCCACACTCGAATTATGGAAAGGTGTGAGCGACAGATACGGGAACAATTATATTACTATCGCAAAGAATAATCTTGGACGTTTTGTAAAAGCGGGAGGTAAAGTTGCTTTAGGTACCGATTTTGACGGTTACACCACTCCTTTCGATCTGGGCATGCCCATAACTGAAATAAAACTGATGAAAGAATCGGGCATGAGTTTGATGGAAATAATAACTGCCGGCACGCTCAATGCTGCTTACGCATGCGGAATGGATGATAAATTAGGATCTGTGGTACCTGGTAAAATTGCAGATCTGTTAATATTAAGAAGCAGTCCGCTTGAAAATCCGGAGGCCTTTTTGAATATTAAAATGGTCATCCATAACGGCCAAATAATTAAAACCTATTAATTATCCATACGATTAAACCGGTTTTTATATTTTTTTTAGAAACTGTGGGTAACATTTTTTGTGATGAGTGTCGCGATTTAGAAGTAATTCACTGCTATTGCATGAAGCCGGAATGCAGAAAGACATACTGCAGAGAAATCAGTTCTTCACTTTCGCCTTGGGTCGACAGTTTAATTTGTAACACTCTTATTTAAATTTCAGCAGAGTAGAGAATAACAAGAATTTTTACCTGCCCAGACTTTCTATAAATGATGTTCCGGCTGTAAAATCCAATTGTGCAAAATTTGTCTATATTGAAGGTACAACATAAAATGTATATGTGGCTGAAGAAGAACTGCTGAATCCGATCTTTCCTGCAAGTGCTGCAGCTATATTCTGGTTGTTCAGGAATTGATACTTCAGTTGAATTCCCGGATCTCCAATTTGAGTTTTGCTGCCATTATAATTAATAATACCGGACATTAAAATTCCTGCTTCTAATTTTTTGAGCACAGAGAACTTTAATAATGCAGGAATGCTGTATCTGTCTTTATCGCCTGAATAGCCTATTTCCAATTCTGTGAAACCATATTCAGTAAGGTACGCGTTATCAGAGGATGATGGTCGGGTTGGGTTTGCAGTTTGTCCAATAATATCTGATGTCGAATAAATTATCAAGAAAATTACCACTTTTAATATCAGTTTTTTCATATGAACTTCATTATTTATTTAACTTAACATTAATTGTTGGTGCTTCAACTAGGTGGAAAGTAGCCGAAGCTAATCCTATTTTATCTTTGTATTGATCAATTTCTTCTAAAATTCTGGAGAAGAGCTTGTCCTTTGTTATTCTCCTTGTTTTATAATCGACCACATAACGTATGGTAAATTCGACCCAATTATCGTTTGCTGTCATAGTAATCATTGGTTCAACGCTGGCATTTTCAATCAGAAATTTTTCCACCAGTTCTTCCCAGGCGTTTTTAGCCCTGGCCGCAAAATCTCCGAGAATATCGCTGCTGATCTTTGCAAATAAGTCTCTGGCAAACCTGTAATCGCTGCCGTACTTAATGGGTATTTTAATTTCATCCCACAGGAAAGGGAATTCGCCCGAATAATTAAAGACAGGCTCTTTGAAAACAAAGCTGTTTGCAATGCGTACAACTCTGCCGTTATAGAGATCGCCGTTTACCCACTGTCCTATCTCCATTAAAGTAGTTCTTAAAATTCCAATATCTATAATGTCTCCTTTTATTCCGCCAAGCTGAACCCGGTCTCCGGGCTTGTAAAACTTCGCAAAGGATATGGCAAACCAGCCGGCAAAACTGGCAATCACTTCCTGAAGGGCAAAGGCAATTCCTGCTCCTGCAACACCAAAGGCCACTGTCAGTCCACCCAGCTTATCACTAAAGACTATTGTCAGAAAAAATATTGCAGTAATGTATCCGAAAAAAGAAATACTTTTACGAATTCTATAACGGGTATCGGTATCCTTTATTTTTCCGGAGAGTGTTTTTTGAATAAACTTTATTACTGTAATAAGGACAAGGATTACAACAAAAGATGCTACAATTCGCCCAACTGTAGGATCCATTAACCATCTTGTTATAAATTCTTCCAAAGTATTTCTCCCAAAGATTTTTAATTAAATTAATAAATTAATCTGATAAAGTCATTTTAGATTAATTTGCATATAAATAAATTTAAGCAAGTAAAAATTTATTGACGTTATTTTAGCATTTAGATAAAAATTTTACTATATAATACAGGATAAAGTATTTATAACAACAGCCGGGTTTAGTTATGAAAAAAATTGATTTAAAGAGTCTTGAAAAAAAAATAATTGTCAGACAGTTAAAAACGGATGACTACGATCAATTGATAAAACTTCAGGAAGCTTGCTTCCCTGGGATGCCAACCTGGAAAAGAGAACAGCTTCAAAGCCAGATAGCGATTTTTCCTGAAGGGCAAATCTGTATTCAGTTAAACAAAAAAATTGTTGCTTCATCCAGCAGTCTTATTATCGATTTTGATGTATATGAAGAAGGGGATGATTGGAAAAAGTTAAGTGATTCCGGCTATATCACTAATCATGATGCGGACGGGGAAACACTTTATGGTATTGAAATTATGGTTCACCCCGATTACCGTGGTTATAAACTGGCAAGGAGATTATATCAGTCGAGAAAAGACTTAGCAGTTCGGTTAAATCTTAAAAACATTATAATCGGAGGAAGAATTCCGGGTTATTTGAATTATCAGAAGGAATTAACCGCCAGGCAGTATGTAGATAAAGTAATCGATAAAAGACATTATGATCCCGTATTGACTACACAGCTGGCAAATGGCTTTGTTCTAAAAAGAATTATACCTGCATATTTAAGAAGTGACGAGGAGTCCGGTGGTTTTGCTACATTACTGGAATGGTCTAACATTGATTATATCCCTCCGAGGAACAAGAAAATTGTCACTTCCAAGAAAATCAGGATATGCGCTGTACAGTATCAGATGAGGGAAATTGATGACTTTAATGACTTTGCCAAACAATGTGAGTATTTTACCGATGTAGCATCGGGTTATAAAAGTGATTTTGTTCTTTTTCCGGAGATATTTACTCTTCAGTTACTTTCTTTTCTTCCTAACGAGAGACCCGGAATAGCTGTAAGAAAATTAGCTGAATTTACTCCAAAGTATCTCGAGCTTTTTACCAATCTGGCAATCAAATATCACACAAATATTATCGGTGGCTCTCACTTTACTCTTGAAGATGAAGATCTATACAATATAGCTTACTTATTCAGGCGGGACGGTACGATAGAGAAGCAGTATAAAATTCATATCACGCCCAATGAGAGAAGATGGTGGGGAGTAAAACCCGGGGAGAAAATTGAAGTATTCGAAACAGATTCCGGTAAAATTAATATTCAAATCTGTTATGATATTGAATTCCCCGAGTTGAGCAGGGTAGCTGTATCAAAAGGTGCCGAAATTATTTTTGTACCCTTTTGTACGGATGAGAGATTCGGTTATTTAAGAGTACGCAAATGTGCTGAAGCAAGATGCATCGAGAATGGAGTTTTTTCTGTGCTGGCTGGCAATGTCGGTAACCTTCCCTTTGTAGAAAATATGGATATTCAATATGCTCAGTCCGGAATATACACTCCTTCTGATTTCATGTTTTCCAGAGATGCAATTGCTGCTGAATGTACCCCAAACGTTGAAACAGTCGTAATTCATGACGTTGATCTTGAGTTGTTAAAACGGCATCGGTCGCAGGGGAGTACATTAAACTGGTTTGACAGGAGGCAGGATCTTTATGAAGTTGTTATGAAAAAATAATACGTTCGAGCTGATTAAATTATTGGTTTTACTGAAATAATAGATTTTTCATGCAAGACTGTCTGAAAAATTATCCTGAACTCAAGAAAGAACTTTCATCTGTATTTTTTTGAATCACTGCAGTGTGCTTGTTAAGTAAGCTGAGGACAAATATTTTAACCGGAAATAAGTATATTTGGGATGAAATTCGCGAACTTATAAATATTAAAAGCAGCCGGATAATGGTACAGTAGGGTAGATTAAGTATCTGGAGAACAATAATATTTTACACCAGGCATACTTCCATACTTTATACAGCCGGAAAAAACAGCGTTATTGGGTCTGCAATCAGATAGATGTTGGATCCAGCGAAATACCAGAAAAACCGGGTGGAAAATCTTCAGAGATTTCCAGAATCTGATGATATCGACCTTACTTATCCTGTGCAAAAATTATGTAATTGGATAGCTGAGGACAGAAAATTGTTAAACCCGATCATAACTAAATTAAAAAATAAATATGAGTGAAAATTTTACAGAAATAAAGCAGACTATTGATTCACTGGTTGAACTTAAATTTCTACCTGAAATTAAAGGTAAAATAAAAGATCAGCGGCAGTTTGTTGAAAAATGCCGAATTGAATTTATGCATCTTCATCAAATTATTGATGATCAGCAGGCAATGTCCCGGCCAGATTCAATTGATAATGCTATTCGTCTGAATAAAAAAATTAAAACTCTCATCTCCGGACATTTTGAAAATGACGGAAAAAAGTCTTTTCAGGAACTCTTCCCTGATTTTTCTGCTTCAGTTGAAAAATTTATCTCCGAGACACCCAAAATCATAACTGAGTATCAGGATACTCAAAGATTTGAAACGGAAGCTAAAGACAAATGGCATGTAAAACTAAGAAAGCCGTTCAAGAAATTTTTTCTTTACTTCTCCAATCTGCCTGTATCAGTTTCAAATATTTTCAGAAAATTATTTAGGAAACCAGTAAAATCAAAAAAGAAGTGGAAAAGGTTTGTAAGATTGAGAGAGATGAGACAACTGTTTCTTTATTATCTTCTTAACTTAAAACTTCTGGAGCTTAAAAGAAAATTTTACCGTTTAAGAAGCAGTACGATACGAGAATTATGGATAATTTATGAAGCTCTTGACGAAAGTCTGAATCAAAAATTATTTAACTCTTCGAAGGAAAAAACCGACATCTATGGGATTAATATTGCTGCCCGAATTATGGATTTACAGTCTGACCTGACTGATTTCGAGGAATTACTCACAACAGAAGCCAAATTACTTGTTGAACCATTGTTCGAGGAGTATGAAGATACTTTTGCAAAAGCTGGTACAATCGAATATCCCGGGAGAATGCTTAGGAAAGGAGTTTTAAGAAAAAAGAAAAAGCAGCTGGATGCATATTACTCATTCATCCATGACGGGTGGGAAAATAACTTTACCGCTCTTGGCGACGACTGGCAGATGAATAATGAGGTATATCTTATCAGATATAATACATTATCAGGGTTTGAAAAGTATAAATTACAATTTGAGACTAATATTAAAGTTAGCCTGATGCCTCATTCGGAAAAGATGATTTCTTTTATTCGGGAATTAAGAGAGCTTCTGAATTCTTCAAAAAACAAGACTGAATTAATTAATAGTTTTGGTGATATTAAAAACAGAATACAGAAGCAGCTGACAGACAACCTTATTCCTGAATTTACAAGCTCTCTCCTTGATCAGAATCTCTCCGGTATTATTGCTGAATTCGATAACCTTATACAGGAACAGATAAATCAGATTAAAAACCAGAGACTACTTGTTAAGACCGACGAGTATGATAAAGAAATTAAACATTCTGAAATGAATACTTTTTCGCCTAAGGAAATTCTTGAATACTCAGCGGCACCAAAATATTTTAGAACATCAAGTAAGTTAAAAAGTAAAATAAATCTCCAGGTACAAAAAATTCAGAATGATCTCTCGGAGATAGACCACATTCTGGATTTCACCATTGATTCAGCGATTAATAAACTGCACACGAATGATGATACTGAACAAGCTAAGGTGATTGCTGTTGAAGGAATTGACAGGTCGATAAAAAAGATGTCCGAAACTGAACAGAGAATCAATGATTTACTACTGAATTTTAACGAAGAATTGTATGCCGCAAAGAGTGAGTTTAATGCCGACTTGAAAAGCCTTACTCAAACTGATAAAATATTTGATATCCGTCTTAACCTCGCAAAAGCAAAAGCACTTAAAAGAGCAAGGCAGGTAAGAAAGCAGATAATTGAGAAAATCAGGAACATTTTACCGCATATTTACTGGTTGATCAGAAATTCTCTCAGGCTTGTTAAAAATCAATATCATAAAGTACGCGGCTTATTCGGATTAGCTCCAAAAGCAAAAGCAATTGCCAGCGAAATATCAGATTATCTTGCCGAAACGCAGACGGCTGTACTCAGACTGCCATTCGTTTATCAGAGGTTATTTGAGGTAAAACCGCTGGACGATGAAAGATTATTTTTTGGGAGAGAAATAGAATTAAAAGAATTAAATAAAGCTCTCGCAAATTGGCAGAAGGAAAAATTTGCTCCTACTATAATTGTTGGTGAAAAAGGTAGCGGCGCTACATCGCTTATAAACAACTTTTTATCAGCAACTAAAAACGACACTAATATCATTCGACATTCCGTACTTTTCCCGCTGTCGGATTCCAAAGACTTACTGAAGCTTTTTTCTGATATCCTTAAAACACAAAATCTTAAATCTCCTGAGGACGCAATTTCCTACCTCAATAGTTTTGAGAAAAAACATTTTATCATTATCGAAAATCTTCAACGACTGTTTTTACGCAAGGTTGACGGGTTCAATGCACTGAAAATGTTTTTCGAGATTATATCCAAAACAAATAAAAACATATTTTGGCTTTCTACCTGTACTCTTTACAGCTGGATTTATCTTAATAAAACCTTAAATGCATCTGATTATTTCGGATATACAGTTAATCTGAGGAAACTTAATGAGGAACAAATTACAAATCTGGTCTCCAAAAGACACCGGATAAGCGGATACAATATCGATTATGATGTTGATGAAAGCGTTTTAAAATCCAAAGCCTATAAAAAGCTTGCTGAAGAAGAACGGCAACCTTATCTGAGGGAAAAATATTTTAGCGAATTAAATAAATTTGCCCAAAGTAACATAAGCCTTGCCCTTATTTTTTGGCTGCGGTCAGCGAAGGATATTGTGAATGATGTAATTAAAATCGGGTCGCCGCCGGATCTCGATTATTCATTTCTTGAGAATCTATCAAATGATAAGGTGTTTACCCTTGCGGCACTATTAATTCACGATGGCTTGACTATCGAGGATCATTCCAGGCTGTTTAATTATCCTATACACAAATGCAGGCTATTGTTTTTATTAATGTACGATGACGGGATAATTGTGGAACAAAACGGACTTTATCTGATAAACCCGTTGCTTTACAGGCAAATAGTCGGACTTTTAAAATCGAAGAATATTATTCATTAAATATTATGAAAAACATTAAAATAAAAATACTGACAATCCTGTCTTTTTTGCTGATTTTTAATTTTCAAAGTACTGCACAGACCGACTCTATACAGAGCCCGGCAAACCGGGACACCATTGTCAATACCGTTGACAGCTCTTCTATCAGTACAGCAGGAAAAGAAGAAAGTGATAAAAAAATAGACCTCTCGCCTCCGGCAATAGATGAAATAGTTTCTATCGAAAAAATTCTTTGGGCCATAATATTCTTTTTTGCAGGACTATATCTGATAAAATTTATTACAAAGATACTGGACCTTTTTGCTGAAAAAAGCGCCAATTACAGGATTACTATAAAAGGTTTTATCCCGATTGTGCGGATCCTTGCCTGGGCGTTTGTTTTCTATCTTATCATCCACGGAATATTTAGTCCACCAGCTGAAACAATAATAGCAATTCTTGCATCGTTAGGTATCGCCGTAGGCTTTGCCTCGCAGGACATCTTCAAGAATATTTTTGGTGGAATAATGATTATTTTTGACCGTCCTTTTCAGGTAGGCGACAAGATTGAAATTGATAATTATTATGGTGAGGTTATCAAAATTGGTCTTCGCTCAACCCGCATCGTAACTCCTGATGATTCTGTGGTTACGGTACCTAATGGAGATTTGATGAGCAAATCTGTATCCAATTCAAATTCCGGGGAACCAAACTGCCAGGTTGTGGCAGAATTTTATTTACCAATCGACATTGATACTGAAAGGGTAAGACAGATAGCCCTGGAAGCGGCACAGGTTTCAAAGTACATTTATTTAAATAAGCCCATTGTTGTTTTATTCTTTAATGAGGTAAAAGAGAGAAAATCGTATTTGAAAATGCGGCTCAAAGCTTACGTAATGGATATAAGATATGAATTTGCCTTTAAGAGCGATATGACCGAAATAGTTATGAGAGAACTGCTGCTAAAGGGAATAATTAATTCCGAAAAGATGAATTGAATTTTGATAAGCTCTTTTAACTGATCTCATGCCTGAAAAAATAATTTATATCGATGGTGTCGGCAGCGTAATATTCAGGCACAGCAAAAAAGCGCGGTATCTGAATATATCAGTCAGACCGTTTGCCGGAGTAAGGGTTTCAGTTCCTACCGGAATTAGTTATGATACTGCAATTATATGGGCTGCGGAAAAAAAATCCTGGATCAGAAAACATCTTTCCAAAATCAAAGATTGTGAAGAAATGCTCACCCGGTTTGATGAGAGCTCAGTGTATTCCACAAAAAATCATACGCTTAATTTACATGGGGAAGACAGAAAAAATATCTCAGTAAGACTCTCAAAAGCCAGAATAAATGTTGTATATCCTGCAGAATTAAATCCTGGTTCGGAAGAAGTACAATCCGCAGTCAGAAAGGGTATTGAGCGGGCTTTGAAAACTGAAGCCAAGGAATATCTCCCGGATAAAGTTAAAAAGTCAGCCGAAAAATATAAACTTAGTTATAATAAACTTACACTTAAAAATATCAGATCAAGATGGGGAAGCTGCTCAGGAAGAAACAACATTAACCTGAGTATTCATCTTATGCGCTTGCCTGAACATCTAATTGATTACGTAATCCTTCATGAGCTTGTTCATACAGTGCATCATAATCACAGTGAAAGATTCTGGAATATGCTGAACAGCTTAACCGGAAATGCAAGAAGTCTGGACAGAGAATTAAAAAAATACCGGATTGCGATTTATTAGTTAGCTTCTGAGTTTTTTTCCTCCTTTTTCTGCCCTTATTCCATTTCAGACCATAATCAAATCAGTTAAATTCTATTGATTTTTGTCAGGAACATTTGTAACCAAGTTCAAATTGTGCGATCAATTAACCGGAAAATACTCGCGCAGTCAGCTCAACAAGAATCTCTTTCCTCATTATTTCATCTTATTACAATAAACCAGGAATTTTAATGAAAATTAACTCAGACACAATCATAAGAATAATCAGGGGAACTGTTGGAGCTACAATGGTTATTGTTGGTATTTTATATGAAAACTGGATTGCATTTCCTGGATTTTTGTTATTTTTCAGCGGTCTTTCCGGGGGCTGCGGATTCGGAAATACCAGCTGCAAAATAAATGATCATCCAGAAACCGGGAGAGAAAAAAATGAATGAACGAACCTATAATAACGAAATTGAACGTCTCAGATCGCCTGAGAGGATTGAAAGACTGGAGATTTCCAGGGTTGCGGAAAGGATCATAAAAGATAATTCGGTTAACTCTATTCTTGATATTGGAACTGGCAGCGGATTGTTTGCCGGGGAGTTTGTCAAAAATAAAATGAATGTAACCGGTATAGACTCCAATTTAAAAATGATTGAGTCAGCAAAAGAACTTGTTCCTAATGGAATATTTAAAGAAGCAGCTGCCGAAGCACTTCCTTTTGAAGATAAGTCATTTGATGTTGCATTTATGGGATTGGTTTTTCATGAAGTCGATGACTATCTAAAAGCGCTCCGGGAAGCCGGAAGGGTATCCAGACTGGGAGTTTATATTTTGGAATGGCCCTATAAAACAGAGGATGCGGGACCACCACTTGAGCACCGTTTGAAAAGAGAATTTGTCGAACAAACAGCAATTCAGGCCGGTTTTTCAAAGGTCGAAGTTACCGAACTGAAAAAGCTGGTGCTTTATTCAATATACTGGTGATTTTTGATAATACCCTGTTCGTTAAATAGAAATCACTTAATAGCTTACTGTTATCAACTTCACAATGCATTAAATGGCAGTTCCATCCTTCTTTAACATCCTCATAAACTAATTACAATTATCCGGGAATAATTATTCATCTCCGGACTGGATAAGAGCCCGGAATATTAAATTCGCGGCAGCAGTTCAGGCCATAACCGGTAAAAGGTTTTACTGAAAATGATTCAATTCCATAAATGATTAATTTTAGCCTACCCTGCACTTATGTGCATTTTATCTCCTCATGATTGATCAAGGTAACCGCATGCTAATAGGCTGGTCGATATTAATTTATCAGGATTTTGGACATATTAGATTGATTAATCAGATTTTAACTTTTATAAGCGCAAAAAAGACGTTTTGATTGTTCCTTTGGTATCGAAAAGTGGAATTATTATTTTTTTACTGATCTTCGCAGGATTATTCAGGTACTATTTACGTAATAATTTAACCTCCCATTCCTGTTCCTTTTGTTTAAGTTCAGCAAGATATTTCTCAACAGACAGCTTAGGGAAATTCATTTTTACCGCGTTTGCGGCAAGTTCAAGTTCATCAGTATGGAAAGCCTCTTCAAGCTCGGTAGTACTGTGTTTTTTGCTCCCACCGTAAGCCAGGCAGTCAGTGTGATTGATTAATATTAACTTCTCGATCCCATGAAATTTAACGGCAATACCGATTTGTGCCAGCAGAAATTTCTTCTCTTCAGATAAATTTTCTGCAGCTAGATTTTTTCCTGCACCCCCGATAATTATCCTGTCGAATACCGGTTCAGTTATATTATTTTTAATAAGTGCTTTTTCGATGTCTGCTTTTCCGGGTGAAAGTCTCCAGTCCATGCAGTAAATAATGCAGGTACGGCAAAAGTAGGTATCCTTAATCATAATATTCCTGATAGTAATTACTATTAATCTAAGTCTATCTGAAGAAAATTCAAAACTTATTGATAAAAGGCAAGAATTTTCTACTGTTGAATTATATATTCACACTTTTATTGAAACTAAAAAATAAATTCGTTATTATTTATATTGTAATTGAGAAATTATGCCGCTTAACAAACGTTCATTAAATAATTAATGGAGGACCTCCATGAAACATATCTTACATACAATTATAATTTCCCTTTTCATTATATCATTCAGCAATGCTCAGATTGTCGTTCTGGATGATTTTGAAACGAGTGCAGGGCATTTTAATGTGGCAACAGGGTATTCTGGTTCTACGGTGGGACTTATCAGCACTACTCCAACACTTGATTCCACAACAGCGGCAGTTGGTATGAAATCATTGAAGATCGTATTTATTGATGATCCGGGATCAACCTCGGATTGGGCGTGCAGATTTCTTTCCGGTATAGGTACACAATCTAATAATGTTAATATGGCCCCAAACGGATGGACTGGCTATTGGCTAAAAACAAATCGTCCATGGCTAAGGACTGCTCCCTGTATCGATGCTCCTTCAACCGCTGAAATCGGTGATACTGCAAATGTAACCGGGGATAATCAATGGCATTTATATCAATGGAATCTTGGAGTTGACGGTCAGCCCTACTGGAAAGGGTGGGTTACCGGCAATGATACTATTTCCGATGATCCGACTCCAACCTATGATGCTATCTGGTTTTTCGCTCCAAATGGTTCGGATACAACCATTGTATACCTGGATCAGGTAAGCTGGAATCCTACTGGAATGGTTCCGGTTGAACTGGCTACATTTGAGGCGTTTGCCGGGAATGGTGTGGTTAATCTCAGGTGGATTACTTCAACTGAGCTTAATAACCGCGGGTTCGAAATTGAAAGAAGAACTGAAAACTCCGCGTTTCGGACAATAGCATTCATTAAAGGTAACGGCACCACAACCCAGGTCAATGGTTATTCCTATTCCGATGCGGTTATCAAATCAGGTATCTATTATTACCGACTGAGACAGATTGATTTTGACGGAACATCCGAATACTCAAATGAGGTAATGGTTACTGTGCTGGCTTCACCGGATCAATATGCTCTTGCCCAGAATTATCCGAATCCTTTTAATCCGGCAACAACAATTGTGTTTGCAATTCCGCAGACCGGATTTGTAAACCTGGCCGTATTCAATCTGCTCGGCGAAAAAGTTGCGGAGCTTGTTAACGAAATTAAGGAGAGCGGCAACCATACCGTAAAATTCGATGCCGGAAATCTTTCCAGCGGGACCTATATTTATACTCTGAGAGTCAATGGGAATGTGATATCAAAGAAAATGACCTTAATTAAATAAATTCAGGTCCATAAGTTATCTTAAAGCGGTCTGCGGACCGCTTTTTTATTTCCTGAATCTCAGTTAATCCGGAAATAATAATATTCAGAACTTGTAAAGATCACCGTTAAGATATTTCAATCCGGAGTCGACCACAACCGTAACAATTTTTTTACCGCTGCCTATAATTCTTGACCTCTGAATTGCGGCCCACACATTTGCTCCTGAAGTTGTGCCGCCGAATATACCTTCCATTCGTGCCATATTTCTGGCAGTTTCATATGCATCTTCATCTGACACGGAAATTATTTCATCTGCCAGATCCAGTCTGCAGATGGAGGGTACAAAACCGGCACCGATTCCTTCAAGTTTATGGGAGCCCGAAGTATCGCCGCCGGAAAGGGTTCGGACATTCAGCGGTTCGATCGGAATGCAGCGGATTGATGGTATTTCATATTTAAGCACTTCCGAATTTCCGGAGAAACTTCCTCCTGTTCCAACCCCATGAATGAATTCATCTATATTTTTTCCAAGGACATCAATTATCTCTCTTGCCATAATATGGTAGGCATTCCGGTTATCTTCGTTGTTGAACTGGTCGGTCCAAAAAGTATCCGGAGCTTTGCTTAATTCCCGTGCCCTTTCAATCATTTCATTAATAAGCTCTGCCGTAATCATTCCGTTTTTACTGGGAATAATTTCAAGCTCTGCTCCGAAAGCTCTCATGGTTTGAAGTTTTTCTTCGGCAAAAGCATCAGATGATACAAAGCGGGCATGATATCCTTTATTTGCACATACCATGGCCAGGGAGCTTCCTGTACTTCCTCCCGTATATTCAACAATCGTTGCACCTGGCTTAAGTTCTCCTCTCTTTTCCGCTCCCTCGATCATGGAGAGAGCCATACGGTCTTTCATGCTTCCGGTCGGATTTGCACCCTCATATTTCACATAAATTTCTGCACAGCCGCGTTCTGATAATTTCTCCAATTTTATTAATGGTGTATTTCCTACTGCTTTCATTTTTGCAGACTCTTTTATTAGGCTGATAATAATTTAAAACAATTTTTTATTTCATCAGAATCATTTTGCTGGTCCGTGTAAAAATTCCGGCTTTCATGCGGCAGTAATAAATCCCGCTTGATAGTTTTGATGCATTCCAGTTCAGTTCGTGGATACCCGATGATTTTTCCTTGTCAACCAGGGTTTGTATTTCTCTGCCAAGCATATCAAATATTTTGATTTCGACTTTTACAGAATTTGGTACCGAGTACTTGATATTTGTAACAGGATTAAATGGATTTGGAAAATTGGGATATAATACAATATTGTCCGGAAGCATTTCAGCTTCAGACTTAATTTCTGTTGCTGGATCGTATGAAATTAGTTTTATCGCATCTGCTACCACATAAGTACCGGTTGAACCTGCATCCGAAACAAATATCCGTTGCAGTGTATCCTGTGAAAAAGTATAATTACCGATCCGGTTCCATCTTGCATCATTCAAAGTCTGGTTAACTCTTACCGTATCAGTTCCGTCTTTATGTTTAACGATAATGGGAGTGTCCTGACAGCGGTTTGATGCAGCCACCCACCAGGCGTATAACTCATATTGTGCCTCAGCTGGAAATTGCGGTCTGAATTCAGCATAATTATCCCCATTCCCTAACGAGTGAAGCTGTGCCGGGGTTGGAGGCCAGTAGCCTGGATTTGCAGAAGCAAACCAGCCGCTGCCAATTAATCCTGCTTCAGGGTCACCGGTATCAATTATTTTTTCAAACTGAGGAATTGACGGTAGTTTCAGTGAATCTTTATGAGTGACTGTTAGAATTGTTGTCACTTCTCTCTGTTCGGAGGGAGTATTAACATTTACATTTCCGGCAGCCATTTGAGCGGAACCGCCGCCGTCAAGATTCATAGCTTCAATACAACCAAGGTCAATCATAATCTGAGCCAGCTCGGGCAATCCAACTCCTTCGCTTGCAGTTTGTCTCCCGTCTGCGGTAATCATAATGACGTGATTACCAGGAGTAAAGCCAACTGCTGTTCTGGGATCCCTGTTATCATATCCTACCCCTGAACCCCACATAATTTCCTGATCGTATGATATTGTAATCTGTCCGTTTTTTACAAGGGTTGGTGCACCTCCGATACCTATTAAAAGGTTTTGATATGTAGTTCCCGATGATTGTAGTGGAACCGGTAAAGGATTCTGCTGATTATTTGTGTACCCCATCGGCTCATCGAATCTATATATATCCGATATATTGAAGCCATAATGATAGATCCATTCAATACTGAATGAGCGGTCTGTTTTCATGCCGAAAAAGCTTCTTATTACAGGATAGGACTGGCTGAACCTCGTTACTGACGGCACATTCTGTGCTTTCACCTCATATGGATAAACAACTGCGGATAGGGAATTAGTTCCTCCGAAAAAGCCGCCGTTTACCCCAGCATAAGCACCTACAAAGGGTACAAAATCCTTCACAGTTTTGTTTGTATTCCCTATATAAGGATGTATAACCAGGTCGGGATTATTCATATCCACATCTATGTAAAATATCTTTAATTTAGGTGATGACCGGTCACCCTGAAAAATTTTTATTCCCGGAGGCAGCGTATAATTCGATGTTATCTCCGACCAGGTGATCGTTTGGGAAAAGGTAATGTCAAGCAAGAATAAACTGAATAAAAGTATTTTTTTCACAAAACTGCTCCGAAACTGATTTTCAGGTTTAATAATTTTTCAGCATTCCTGTTAATGCGGAAAATTCACTTTGTAATATATAAGTTATATTTTTTCAATGCCACAGGAATTATTTTATTTATTGTCTGTTTTACGGAAAGAAATAATTCTTTAATTTATAGGCATATATCTGATAATAGAAATCTATAAGAAGTTAATTATGGCTCATTTAGCCTTACGATCATCTTATAAAAATCTTGTTGACAGGCTGAACCGGTTTCCTCAGGGTGCTCCGCCTTCGGAATTATTATACAAAATACTTGAGGTGCTGTTTACTGCGGATGAGGCTGAATTTGTATCAAAGCTATCAATTAAACCATTTACTGCGGAAAAAGCAGCCCGCCTGACAAATAAAACACTCCCTGAAACCGAAGTGATGCTTGAAACTCTCGCATCCAGAGGTATTTTACTGGATACTGAATGCGAAGGGAAATCTTATTATACTCTGCCGCCGCCTATGGCAGGATTTTTCGAGTTTTCAATGATGAGGATACGGAATGATGTCGATCAGAAGCTGCTCGCTGAACTCTTTTATGAATATCTTAATGTCGAAGAAGACTTTATTAGGGAATTATTTACAAACTGCGAAACAAAATTAGGCAGAGTATTTGTAAACGAATCATCTTTACATAATGGTATTGAGCTGAAGGTACTTGATTATGAACGGGCCAGCGAGGTAATAAAAACAGCAAGTCATATTGGTGTCGGAATTTGTTACTGCAGGCATAAGATGGAACATCTCGGCAAGGCCTGCAGCGCACCTATGGAAATCTGCATGACCTTTAATGATGTGGCTTCTTCGCTGGTGAAGCATGGAATTGCAAGAAAAATTGACAGCCGTGAAGGAATCGATTTATTACAGACCGCAAGTGAAAAAAACCTTGTACAGTTCGGTGAAAACGTAAGAGAAAAGGTAGGTTTTATCTGTAATTGCTGCGGCTGCTGCTGTGAGGCAATGCTGGCAGCAAAAAGATTCGGATTTTTGAATCCGGTACATACCACTAATTATCTGCCCGAAATTGAAACAGAAAAATGTAACGGGTGCGGAAAGTGTGTTGAGGCATGTCCGGTTGAAGCGATGAGTCTTGTTTCTGCAAATGATCCGGTTAAATCTAAAAGAAAAAAAGCCCGGCTTGAGGAGAATATATGTCTGGGCTGTGGTTTATGTGTAAAGAACTGCAATATTGGGGCACTCAGATTAAGAGCAAGGACTCAACGGATAATAACTCCGGTTAACTCGGTACACAGGGTAGTTATGACAGCAATTGAAAAAGGGATGCTGCATAATCTTATTGCTGACAGCCAGGCATTATGGAATCACAGGGCAATGGCAGCAATTCTGGGAGTAATTTTAAGGTTACCGCCTGTAAAGCAGGTCCTTGCGAGCCGCCAATTTAAATCCAGGTATCTGGATTATCTTCTTTCAAACAGGAACTAGAAATAAGAGGCGGCAGGTGTTAGTTTAAGAGTAAGTTGTATCAAACGGAAATTTCCTTCTGAAGAGAAATAAAATACTATTATAATTTCCTATATTTATTTATGAAGTCATTTATAATAAATCATCCCCGCTACTCCAGGTATCTTATGGTCCTGGTAGCGTGCTGTTCTGTTTTCAGTTATTCCCGACCCCCTGATAATTCACCGGTACCGGTAAACTGCAGGCAGCTGATACTGGTGATAACCGATTCCGTTTTTTCGTCTAATGGATTTCTCATATGTTATCAGAGAAATACAAATAAAGATGCATGGACTCCTGTTAGAAATAAACTTCCTGCTTTGATAGGCAGGAACGGCCTCGGCTGGGGGAAAGGTTTGAATCTTATTGATTCGTCAAAGCTTCCGTTAAAAACTGAGGGGGATGCAAGAAGTCCCGCCGGTGTATTTACCTTAGGTCCGGCTTTCGGATATGCAAAAACAGACGAAATGAAGGGATTGAAAATTCCGTATATCCATATTACTCAAATGCTAGAATGCATCGACGATGCAAATTCAGATTATTATAATCAGTTGATTCTTAAAAATGAGGCTGAAAAAGTCGATTGGCAATCTTCGGAGAAAATGTATTATTCCGGTAAATGGTACGAACAGGGAGTAATTATTAATCATAACAGTTCTCCGGTGATAAATGGTGAAGGCTCCTGTATATTCCTGCATAACTGGTCTCAGCCAGACGAAACCACCTCCGGTTGTACGGAAATTGAACCTGCAGAGCTGAAGAAAATAATTTTTTGGCTGGATTCTGAGGCTAACCCGGTATTCGTTCAGCTTACAGCAAAATTATATGAAGAGTATAAATATTCCTGGGAATTACCATAATAGCCCCAACAACGGATTCAAGATTTCCGGAGCACGGCATCTTATTAAATCAGAAATAGTTTAAAGAATCTTTGATTTTAAAACCATTAAAGTAATCAGTTAATTAATTGAAAAGTTAGATATTAGTTGCTTTCTACTAATAATATATATAACTTAATTTTTAACAATCATTAATGAGATGCATTAATTTATTCTTTACAATAAATATATAAATAATAAGAGGAGACATTATGACCAGAAAATATTTATTATTTTTTCTTTGTTTTATTTCTTTTTCAGGATTACTCTTTTCACAGCAGAATTCCGGAAAGTTCTCAATAAAAGCAGGAATCGGCACCGATATAAATCTCGGTTTAGGTTATGGCGGAGGTATCGGTTTTATATTCCCTGATTCAAAGATTGAATTAAATGTGGTACTGTTTGGTCATCATTCAGAAGAAACAACTGAAGAATTCAATACATATAACGAAACAACTGATCTTTTTGTTTATGGGATAATTGCGGATTATCTGATTGGATATTCTGAAGAAGGATCAGGGGTATACGGAATCGTTGGATTTGGTTTTAGTGCAGTAAGTGTGGAATGGGAAGAGTCCAGTCCAACTGATGTAAGTCTTGGAACGCCGCTTCCGGGAGGCGGAAGCAAGCAATCTGATTCAGGAACTGGCGGAGGATCAGTAATAAATGCCGGATTTGGATATTCATTCGGCAATAAGATACATTTACGTGCAGAATTTCCGGTAATTGTTTCTTTCGCACCACCCGGTGAAAGTGCCGGTGTTGCTCCTACACTTATGTTTACACTCGGTTATTACTTTTAATACTGGCAAGGGATAATCCGTAAGCATATTACTTCATTCATTTATAAGTTTCTTTTGTTTTGAAATATAAATAGGAATATTTATATTTCGCCATATAACGAAATGATATATATGGCTTCACATCTGATCACGAAAAAGACAAGGTTTTTTAAAGCTTTATCAGATGCAAACAGGTTAAGAATACTTAAAATGCTGCAGGTAAAACCCCTTTGCGTATGTGAAATTACCGATATCCTCCAGCTTGCTGCTTCCACAGTTTCAAAGCATCTAAGTATCCTGAAAGAAAACGGCTTTATTAAGGAAGACAGGGAAGGGAAATGGGTGAACTATAAAATAAATTACGGTTCATCCGACCCCCGGATCGCAGCAGTGCTGACTTCCCTGGAATTCTGGATTGCCGATGATAAAATTATTGCCTCTGATAAATTAAAAGTAATAAAGGTTGACAGGAATGAAGTCTGCAGCCGGTAAAAAAAATTTCTTGGACAATTCGATATCCGGCGAATCAACTGCCTGGAAAAATCTGAAAGAATTATGGGGAACTGAATATAAAAAGCTCTCCTATGCGATTATTCTGTTCGTAATTATTTATTATCTGCCTGTCAGTTATGAGCGGTTTGAAAATGCGGTTAACTCTTCTTTTTATCTGGCAAAATGGTATGCACGTGAACATGTAATATTATGTCTTGTTCCCGCATTCTTTATTGCCGGGGTTATATCAGTTTTTATCAGTCAGGCTTCAATAATTAAGTATTTCGGAGCGAAAGCATCAAAGTGGCTGGCATATTTAATCGCTTCTGTTTCAGGATCCATCCTGGCTGTTTGTTCCTGTACCATTCTGCCGTTATTTTCAGGTATTCATAAACGGGGAGCCGGATTGGGTCCGGCTATTGCATTTTTATATTCCGGACCCGCGATAAACATTCTGGCAATAATTCTTACCGCAAGAATACTGGGTCTGGAACTTGGTGCTGCCAGAATAATCGGAGCTGTGGGATTCAGTATTATCATAGGATTAATAATGTCGTTCATCTTCAGGAAGGAAGAAAAGGAAAAAGCTGCTTCGCAATTAGCCTTACCTGAAGTTGAGGAAACAAGACCGGTATGGCAGACATCATTTCATTTTTTAACACTTGCCGGAATTCTTGTCTTTGCAAACTGGGGCAAACCCGGCAGCCCGGATAACTTCTGGTTCCATATCTATCAGTTAAAATGGGTAATTACTTCCTTTTTAGCACTCGGTCTGGCAGCATCGCTAATATTTATTCTTAAACTAAATAAATTACAAGTGATAATCGGTGCAATATTAACCATCCTATCTGCAAGCTTTACAGACTTACCGCTGATCCCCTTTATAACAGGATTCGTATCTTTGAGCATCATACTTTCAATGTCCGAAGGCGAAGGGAATGACTGGATGAAGGAAACGTGGAGCTTTACAAAACAGATAATTCCGCTGCTGGCCGTTGGAGTATTAATCGCCGGATTTTTACTGGGAACGCCAGAAGGAGGAACCGGAATAATTCCTAATGAATGGATTAATGGACTTGTGGGCGGCAATTCCATCTTTGCGAATTTATTCGCTTCGGTTGCAGGCGCTTTTATGTACTTTGCAACCCTCACCGAAATACCGATTGTTCAGGGACTTATGAACAGCGGTATGGGTAAAGGACCGGCGCTGGCTTTACTGCTGGCAGGCCCCGCACTGTCACTACCCAATATGCTTGTTATCCGTAGTGTAATCGGAACACGGAAAACAATCGTTTATGTAACCCTGGTAATAGTCATGGCTGCTTTAAGCGGAATGATTTATGGATCTTTATTTTAATAAAACGGACTGCCAGTGAAGAAAAGAATCTTAGTACTCTGTACAGGCAATTCCTGCAGAAGCCAGATGGCTGAAGGATTTCTAAAATCGTTTGACAGTGAGCTTGAAGTATTCTCAGCGGGGGTGGATCCTGCCGAAAAAGTTAATTCCATTGCAATAACTGTAATGAGAGAAGCGGGAATTGATATAAGTTATAATAAGCCGGAAAATGTTGATAAATATCTCTCCGGTTCATTTGACTATGTAATTACAGTTTGTGATAACGCCAGGGAAACCTGTCCCGTTTTTTCAGGAAAAGTTAATGAAAGAATTCATATCGGATTTGAGGATCCTTATAAATTTGAGGGGACTGATGATGCAAAAATAAGATTTTATAGAAAAATCAGGGATGAGATAAGAACCGCTTTCTCTGAATTTTATAATACGTATCTAATAGGTAAATAATGCTATATATTAAAATCTTCGGAGCTGGCTGCCCGACCTGTCATAAGCTGGAGCAGATGTGCCGGGAAATTATCTCGGAAAATAATATTGAGGCATCAATAGAAAAAATAACTGACAGGGTTAAATTTCTCGATTACGGTATTGCAATTACGCCTGCAATAATTATTAACGGAAAGCTTCTGTGCAGCGGAAAACTTCCGGTAAAGCATACTCTCGAAAAATGGATGAGGGATATGAATGAATCGGAATTTATAGTTGATGAACAAAACCTGGAGGAATGATATGGCAGCAGGAAAATTATCATTCTTTGACAGGTATTTGACCCTGTGGATCTTTATAACAATGTTTTTGGGTGTGCTTACAGGGTCATTTTTTCCCGGCATATCAGGGTTCTGGGATTCCCTTGGTACCGGCACAACAAATATTCCCATCGCGGCAGGATTGATTTTAATGATGTATCCCCCGCTGGCTAAAGTCAAATATGAGGAACTGCCGGTAGTATTCCGTAATTTAAAATTATTGCTGCTCTCGCTGATCCAAAACTGGATAGTCGGTCCGCTTCTTATGTTTATCCTGGCAATAATTTTTCTTCCTGATCTGCCTGGACTGATGACAGGTGTAATTCTAGTAGGATTGGCGAGATGCATTGCAATGGTTCTGGTATGGAATGACCTTGCCAGAGGCGATTCAGAGCTGGCTGCCGGACTTGTTGCTTTCAATGCGTTGTTCCAGGTTTTTTTCTATTCCATCTATGCATATATTTTTATAACCTGGCTGCCACCGATATTCGGTTTCAGCGGAGCCCTGGTCTATATTTCTATCGGTGAAATTGCTGTGACCGTGCTTATTTATCTGGGGATACCGTTCGCAGCAGGCATATTAACCAGAGGAATATTGCTGCAGTTTAAGTCGAAGGAGTGGTATCATAAAAAATTTGTCCCTAAAATTTCTATTCTTACACCCGCAGCTCTGCTGTTCACTATCTTTGTAATGTTCTCGTTTAAAGGCGATGCAATCGTGGAACTGCCCGTTGAGGTTATACGAGTGGCTATTCCTTATCTGTTTTACTTTGCAGGTATGTTTTTTATTACTTTTTTCGTGGCCAGAAGGATTGGAGCGGGATACCAGAAATCGGCTACTGCAGCATTCACAGCGGGCAGTAATGATTTTGAACTTGCCATTGCGGTGGCTGTTGCGGTATTTGGAATAAATTCAAAAGCAGCCTTTGCCGCGGTAATCGGACCGCTTGTTGAAGTGCCGGTTCTGATACTGCTTGTAAATGTTGCCCTCTGGTTCAGGAAAAAATATTTTGATGAGGGTTCCGCATAATATCCAGTTATTTATTCTGTCATAGCTGGTTTTATGCAGGATGTTTAAACGATCATGAGAATAATCAATATGGAGTGATTGGAAATGATCTTTATAAAAGTGCTTGGATCGGGCTGTAAAAAATGCCAGACCCTTGAAGCAAAAGTTAGAGATTTGATAACAGCAAATAACATTGATGCCGTTGTCGAAAAAGTGTCAGATATAAACGAAATGATGAATTATAATATTATGATGACACCAGCTCTGGTGGTAAATGAAAAGGTAAAAAGTTTCGGTATTATTCCGAAAGATGACCAGCTGTTAAAATGGTTACAGGAAGAGTGACATGAAAATAAATACAGTTATGTTAACTATATTTTTACTCTCGATGGCTTCAGGCGCACAATCAAAGTTAGTATTACCGAAAGTGACTTTTATAGAACTCGGTTCAGTAAGCTGCATTCCATGCAAACAAATGCAGCCGGTTATGAAAGCAATCGAAGAAAAATACGGTGAACAGATTAAAATTATTTTTTATGATGTCTGGAAACCTGAACAGAAACATTATGCACAAAAGTATGGAATAAGGTTGATTCCGACACAGGTTTTTCTTGATGAGAATGGAAAAGAGTTCTATCGCCACGAAGGATTTTATCCTGAAGCTGAAATTGATAAGCTCCTTAAAGGAAAGGGATTAAATCCAGTGGATGCGGAAATTCGCAAATGATCGAGGGAATATTCAATTCTTTATCCCAGGCAATGACAGGTAATGTCTGGATTGCTGCGTTGGCATCTTTTGGATGGGGTTTCCTTAGTGTCTTGTTATCACCATGTCATCTTTCAAGTATTCCATTAATCGTAGGATTTATAAGTTCACATGGGAAAATCACCATAGGCAAGACATTCAAAATCTCTCTTGTCTTTTCCACAGGAATATTAATTACAGTTGCTTTGATAGGAGCTGTCACTGCATCGCTGGGCAGGCTGATGGGCGATTTAGGACCTTTTGGTAATTACTTTGTGGCGGCTATTTTCTTTCTGGTTGGTCTTTATCTGATGGATATTATAAGAATTGATTGGAACATCAGAGCATTAAAGAAAACCAGAAAAAAAGGATTGTTTGCGGCACTGGTACTGGGATTGCTTTTTGGACTGGCAATTGGTCCCTGTACCTTTGCATATATGGCCCCGGTACTGGGAATTGTTTTTCAAACTGCACAGACCGATTATGTCTATTCAATTATACTTCTTGCTTCATTTGCAGCGGGACATTGCTCTGTAATTGTTGGTGCAGGAACGCTTACCGGTTCAGTACAGAAATATCTGAATTGGTCGGATGGTTCAAAAACAATTTTATGGATTAAAAGAATTTCAGGTGCATTGGTAATTATGGGGGGCATTTACTTGATATATACTATTACCTGACGAGAATGCTTTTCAGCAGAATCAGGAGATCTGTACTTTGTAAAAAACCTGCAGGATTTCATCCTGCAGGCAATTAATCTATGTGAATTTAAAAGATCAGATTAACTTTAATATTTTCCTTTGTCTCTTTTAACCTTTTGAAAATTACAAAATATTCGCCGTAGGTAACAGGTTTTGTAAATTCACCCTCAGAAAGATCTGAAAGAACCTGTCTTATTTCCTTGCAGTAATAACGTATATCAACTTTACCGAGATACCCACCGAGATCCTTTGTTGAGCTCACCGAATATTTTTTTGCAGCCTCATCAAAATCTTTACCTTTAACAAGCTCGGTGTAAATACTCTCGGCCTCCGACTGACGGTTGCATAAAATTTCTGCAAGGGTAATGGATTGGGGTTCCACATACTGAAGCTTGATTTTTCTGCGCACCAGTATTTCTATCGGATCACCATTCAGGAGAGCTGGGGAGAATTCCCATTTCATCAGCGATGCTTCAGCCAGGTAATCCCATGTTTCATCACCGCTGCTTGTAAGGATCTTCGCTCTTCCCACCTTTCCGTCACTACCAATCAGCATTTCACAATACAGATCGAGGTCTTTATCAGATAAAGATTCCGGAATAGTTGGAAAAGGGGATTGTTTTAAAAGCACCGGTTCGGTAATTGAGGATTCCTGGGATTTGAAAACTGAACAACCTGATAATAACAGGACAAAGACGAGTAAACTTATTTTTTTCATTCGAAACCTCTTAGTTGAGAATATTGATGCTTTGTGCATAATCATTAATTATATAATTATAAGTCTGATTATTTTGCAATAAAAACCAACAATTGTCAAGATAAATCAGAGGTCTTCGTACTACCTCTGAAATAGTTTCAATGTTAAGTTATGTAATAACAGAAGGACAGCCTGATCAGCCGTCCTTCTCCGAATTCAAGCTAAAATGTAGAAATAAATCCAACACCAAACCTGGAGTACTTCTTATTAATGTCATAATTAATCTCGGCAGTTAGACGGATATTTCGTCTGAGGAGATATCCGATATGACCGGAAATCGTTTTATAGTTCAGATCGGACTGATCTGATTCAATCCAGTTAAAAAGTGCAACACCGTAGAATTTACTGTCGTCACCTTCCGGTCTGATTATTAATTCGGCAAAAGCTCCCTGCGTGGCGATTTTTGAAACTGCTTCAGATTCCGGGTTCTGAAACAGGGGATTATCATCGTTTCTTTTAACATACTGTGCGTTTAACTCAAACTTATTGAAACTTATTGTTGCATCACCTCCGGCCATCCAGGTTTCGTTAAGCTGATAATCGAAATCTCTTTTCTCCTTTCCCCAGTATCCCATTGCGCCAATTCTGAAATGTTCGCCGATACCCTGGTTTACCCTGCCGAACAGATTTTTATAGGCATCACTGTCGAATCTTCCGGATATACCCTCATCGATTCCGTTACCGTTTATAATTTCCATTACTATCTCGGTTTCTGATTCAAATCCGTAAGATATTATTACACCTCTGTCGTATGTTAAATTTACTTTGGACAATCCGGGAGATGCCTTGTATATGTAATAGTCATCCTTTGTCAACCTTAATTCTCTTTTAAATAACGGGTCGCATACCTGGAACTGCCCCACAGAAACATCCAGCTCGCTGCCGAAAAGATTATTAAACATCAGCCAGGCATCTTCGATCTTACCTCTTTCCCCGTTCTCAAGGATATAGTAAACAAAATATGCAAGATTATTTGAAATTGCCCCTCCCGATAATAATTTAAATAGCAATGGAGTGGTGAAATCCGATTCTTCGGTCTGTCCTTCATTATAAGAAAGATATCCTTCCAGTTTCATTGCGAGAGGAAGATCTCTAATAAGTGAGAGTTCCGGATCACCTGTCTCCGCATAATAACGCGGTGCGTCCTGGTCTTTCAGCACAAATCCGTTACCCGCAAATTCACTGCCGTATGGCTTCAGCGCAGGGAATGGAGAATGACAGGTCTTACAACTCATATTATATTTACGGGCGAAGGCCGGAATAGCATACAGCTCATAAGCTGTGAATATTGTTATCAAAGAAATAATAAGCAGACTTTTCATTTTATTTTCCTTTCCGGTTTTACGGCAGTATGTTAATATATGTTGAATGCTCATTCACCTGTATAATTGCATACTCATCTGCCGGTACTGCAAGAAATTCTGCCACCGGCTGAACCAGCCGCTGATAATTTAATACTGCTGTTATTTTTAACTCTCCGGGTGCAATATTATCAGGTAAATTGAATGTACAGGTTTCCAATTTCGTTTCCCGGGGGCCGATACGATAATCAACACCGAGGGTTTTTGTATTCCATTGCTGAATTGTCATTCTTCCCTGCGGATCGAAATAAGGCATCCGGAAAATCCTGTCGCCAATTGGAATACCATCCCGCTGAACTCCTTTAAAACCGGGATCGTTTTTTGCAATGCCCATATCCTGGTATGCAAGAACATCTGCCCCGATGGTATATTCTTCACCCTCAAATCCTTTTTTATCCACCGGCAGGTGATAAACATTTCCTTTGGCATCCTGGGCTTCAACATGCATCCACACAATACGGTCTTCCACTGAACCGGTTGGAAACTTGTGTCCCGTTTTTTGGTTGAACAGAGCAACAGTAAATTTCACTTTTTCACCTGGCTCCGCTTCCCTGATATCAGGATGTATTCTTAACTCAATTGTACCTTTAATTTTTCCCGGATCGTGCGCACCATGGAACAAGTGCTGCCAGGCATCAGGATATTTTTCTCCCATTTCAGCTGTATAGCCTTCTGCCTGGGTCATATGGCAGTTCTGGCACTGAACTCCTTCCTTGGAATAGGGACCGTCTTTCCACTCCAGGTGAGTTGACTTAACCCATATACCATATGGATCTTTCTCATTATGGCAGGTGCCGCAGAAATCCCCGGAAGCCAGAAAATCTGATTTGACAATCTCGTGCTCAGGAGAAATACCGGTGCCTCTGGTTCCGAATTTCGTTTTACCGTC